>JBEKXO010000033.1:0-31111 GCA_049511995.1 Terriglobales bacterium | reverse complement strand
GGTCTTGAGGCGTTCTTCGAACTGGCCGCGATACTTGGTGCCGGCAACGATGAGCGAGAGGTCAAGAGCCAGAATGCGCTTGTCGGCTAGGAAGGACGGAACTTCGCCGTCGGCGATGCGCTGCGCGAGACCTTCTACGATAGCCGTCTTGCCCACTCCCGGCTCGCCGATCAGCACGGGATTATTTTTGGTGCGGCGGCAAAGAATCTGGACTACGCGCTCGACCTCGCCGTCGCGGCCGACCAACGGATCGAGTTGGCTGTCCATGGCGGACTGGGTCAGGTCACGGGAAAATTCACTCAATAAAGAAGACTCGCGCTGACCGCGCTGCGGCGCCGTTTTTTCCTGGCTGCTGCGCGCCAGTTCTTCGCGAATGGTCGAAAGACGCAATCCGCGTTCGTGCAAGATTTCAGCAGCAAAACATTTTTCTTCACGGAGCAATCCGAGGAGCAAGTGTTCCGTTCCGATATGCTTGTGCGAAAGCCGCTCGGCCTCTTCGGCGGCATAGGCCAGCACGCGCTTGCATTCATTGCTCAGGGGAAGATCGACGGATGTGGAAACCTTTTCGCGGATGGTGGTGTGACCTTCGATTTGCTTGCGGATCGATTCCACCGACGCATGCGAGCGCAGAAAACGATTTGTCAGGGCCTTGTCTTCTCGCAGTAATCCAAGCAAGAGATGTTCTGTCTCAATATAAGGTGAGCCAAACTGGCTCGCCTCGTATCGCGCAAAGAAGATGACGCGCCTGGCTTTCTCCGTATAGCGTTCAAACATATACCCGTCCCCCGAGTTCGCGCGGAACGTCTAGCCTCCGCCAAACCCTGCCCTACCGCAATTATGCATTTATATCGCCTGATCTCCTAAGCGATATCCGCCTGTTAGTAACCTCTCAGCTCTTACCTAAGGGTACTCCGAACTTTTAACTTTAGTGCTCAACTTTTCGCTGGCACTTAAGTTTGGTTCGACAAGCTTTGTTCGTTCTAAAATTGTTCGTTCTAAATTCCTGTTTCTGTCTTTCCTCATGCCGGAAGCGATTCCGGGGCCACCTCTTCTATTCTGCCTTGATCAAGCCGCAAAACCCTATGGCACCGTCGTGCAAATGCCAGATTGTGCGTTGCGATCAACGAAGTCAACTGATGTTCGCGATGCAGGCGCGCGACCAACTCAAAAACCAATTCTCCGGTGCGTCCATCGAGGTCGCCGGTCGGTTCATCGGCGAGAAGCACTTGCGGTTGCGTGATGAGCGCCCGCGCCAATGCCAGGCGTTGCTGCTCGCCGCCGGACAATTCGCCTGATCGATGATGCCCGCGGTCGGCCAGTCCCACTTGCTGCAACCAGCGCGAAGCTTCTTGCTTTGCCGACGGTAGCGCTTGCCCACGCGTCAAAAGTGGCATGGCAACATTTTCGAGGGCGGTAAATTCCGGCAACAGGTAATGGAACTGCCACACATAGCCGATTTCGCGGTTACGGAACTCAGCGGCGGCATCTTCGGAGAGCGAATTCACTTTGGCGTTGGCGCAGTATACGGCACCGGCCGAGGGACGATCAAGCGCGGCGAGGATGTGCAACAAGGTACTCTTTCCGGCACCCGATTGCCCGACGATCGCCAGCATCGTTCCCTTGCTGACCTGGAAAGACAAATTCTCAAAGAGCACGAGTTCTGCTTCGCCTGAGCGAAAGACTTTACTTAACCCTTCGACCCTTAATAAAGGATCTTGAGTTATTGGATGCAAACTTGCCCTCCCTGGTACCAAGTGTCGCTCCTGCAGCAACCTGAGGAGAGAATCTTCGATCCATTAGAACATGCTCGGCTGAGCCATAGTTGAGCCGAGTGCGCGGAGGGACCCTTTCGACTAATTCCATTTTTGGGAACTAGCTGAGGGAAATGTATACCGCGCGAAAATGGCTGCCAGTGATCGGGGTCACAGAAAAGCACTAGAAAACAATCCTGCGAAGGGCATTCTAAGCGCGCGGGGCGCTTACTCGTACCGCAGCGCTTCCGCCGGCAAGATTCGCGCGGCGGACCAGGAGGGGTAAATTGTGGCTACAAATGAAATTCCGATGGAGACTAGCGCCACGATGAGTCCGTCTGTTAGTCGCGGCGCGAAGGGCACGTAGTCGATGGAATAGACCTCTGGCGAGAGCGAGATGAAGTGATAGTGGCCGCCCGCGTAGGAAATTGCGTAGCCGATCACGAGGCCGATCGCCGTCCCGATTACGCCGATCAGCACGCCCTGCGCGATGAAGACGCGGCGAATTTGTTTTTTCTTGGTGCCGAGAGACATGAGAACGGCGATGTCTTTTGTTTTCTCCATCACCATCATGATGAGTGAAATCAGAATGTTGAGCGCGGCCACGAAGACGATCAGGCCGATGGTGATGAAGGTGACGACGCGCTCGAGACGCAGCGCGCGGAAAAGTGGCTTGTTTTGCTCCATCCAACTCGTTGCCATGAAGCCTTGACCTGCGGCTTGTTCTAGTTGGCGGGCGACCTCTCCGGCCAGGTAGATATCGTCGAGCTTGAATTGAATGACGGAGATCACGTCGCCCAATCCAAACAATTGCTGCGCGTCGGCCAGGCGTATGAACGCCCAGGAGGAATCGTAGTCGTAGAAGCCGGAATTGAAAATGCCGGCCACATGGAAGCGAATGTATTTGGGCACCATGCCGAAGGGAGTCAGTTCGCCTTGTGGAGATGTGACCAGCACCACCGAACCGACGGTGGCTCCGATTTCGTCGGCCATATCTTTGCCGAGAATAATTGGAGGCATAGCGGCGACGCGGCGCTGCACACCGGCGAGGTCGTCGGGGGAAACACTTTGCTGTTGTTGTGCAGAGTGGACGCCCAGGCCCGCTGTTGTGTTTGAATTTGATTTCGAATTTGTGTCGATCGAAGATTGCCCCGCCCCCGTCGCAGGCTCTTCCGCGAGCGCGGCCGCCGATCCGAGCGTCACGGTTTGCAGCAGATCGCTGACCTTGCGCTCGTAGAGTGGGAGCATTCCTTTAAGCACGGCGCCGCGCGCCCGCGGGCCGCGCGAAATCAAGACTTGCTCGTAAATTGCCGGAGCCGCCGCTACTACATGGGGCTGCTTCGATAATTTTTCCAGCAGCGGACGCCAGTCGCGAATGCCGTCGCTCTCTACTCGCAACAAGCTGATGTGCGCGGTCGAGCCTAGCAGACGGGCCTGCAAGTCCTGGCGAAAGCCGTTGTTGATGGCCAGGGCGACGATCAGAGAAGCCACTCCCGCCGCCACTCCGAGGATGGAAATCCCGGTAATGACGCCGATGAAGGCTTGCCGCCTTTTGGCGCGAAGGTAGCGAGTGGCGACGAAAAGTTCAAATCTCATTCAGAGGTCCCTCGCTCCGCTCGGGATTTCGGCTGCGGGCTCCCGCTTCGCTCACGCCCGCAAAACGCCTCAACTTGACGGCGTTTGGCGCGGAGATAGCCGGTAACGACGAAGAGTTCGAGCGCATAGGGAAGCTTTCAGCCCTCAGCTGTCAGTTAAAAGCGGATTATAACGATTGCGGAGGGAAGATTCGCTATCACCCGAGCGCACGTGTTTCACATGGGTGCAGATCGGTGCGACCGCCGCGAGGTGAATTGCGAGGCAATCTTTCAGAACTGTCCAATTACTTCGCGTAGGTGATTCGATAAACTACGCCGCTCGAATCGTCGCTCAAATACATTGTCCCATCGCTGCTGAATGCGATGCCCACTGGACGGCCCATCCAGCGACCTTTTTTCGTTTCCCCCGGCGCCAGCCATCCGGTAATGAAATCTTGTGCGCCGCCGACGGGCTGGCCTTTGTCGTCAAGTTTTATGCGCACGACTTTGTATCCCGTCGGAATGCTGCGATTCCATGATCCGTGAAAGGCTACGAATATGTTGTTTTGATATTCCGGCGGGAACTGCGATCCTTCATAAAACGCCAGTCCTAATGGAGCGGAGTGGGCCTGCATCTGGACTTTCGGTTCGAGCACGCCCTGGCAGCGATTGTCTCCCGACTTGGTGAAATTGGAATCGGGCACGCGATCGCCGTAGCAATAGGGCCAGCCGCCATCCCCGCCATCTTTGCCAAGATCGTAGATCGTCTCGGGCGGCAGATCGTCGCCCAGCCAGTCGCGGCCATTCACCGTGACCCACACGGTGTCGGTTTTCGGATTTACGGCTATGCCGACCGCGTTGCGCAGGCCTTTGGCGAAAATTTTCATGCCGGTGCCATCGGGATTGAATTCCATCACCGCCGCTCGCCGCGGATCTTTTTCGACGCAGACGTTGCAACTCGACCCGGCCGAGATATACATCTTGCCGCCGTGAAAGACGACGCTGCGGGTGGAGTGGCCTCCTCCGGTCGGCAAATCGGCAAGCGTTTTCGGATTGGTTGCCCTCAGGGTAGCTTCGTCCCAGTCATAACGGCGAACTTTGTCGTTCTCTGCGACGTAGAATTGGCCTTCGTAGAACGCCATTCCGTGGGGCTCGTTGAGGCCACTGAGAACGATTACCGTCTGCACGGCTTTGCCCGTATGCTTCGGATCGCGCAGCGCGACTACCTTGCCCTCTCCCGACTCGCTGACCAGCAACTCGCCGCCCGGGGTGAAGGTCAGCATGCGAGCGCTATCAATGTTGTCGGCGAACACCGAGATGTGAAATCCCTCCGGCAGTTTCAGTCGGGAAAGATCGAGCGGAGTGTTCTCGCCATGTGCTGGATTGGTGAACGCGAACAGCGCAAAGAGAATCGTCAGTTGCGCCAGCCACAGCCGCAGATTGAATCGTCGCAGCGTGAGTGGTTGCGCGGTGAACAGCGGATGGCGTAATCGTCGCATATCGTGGTGGATGATTCGTGGGGCCGGTTTGCTCCTGATTTTTTTTACGCGGTTCGAGGGGATCGCTCATTGCGCGCAGTTTTTATATCAGTAGCTGCCAAAATTACCGCCGCGCAGACGCGCTCGGGCGCCGATGATTGAGTACAATATATATGAAAATAAAGCACTTACATTTAATGGCAAGCATTGCTTCATTTGGCACCTAAACTGTTAATAGAAAGGTGAGCCCGCGTCGCGGGCGGGTATTCGAAGAAGCTTTTTTGAGGCAACCATTGCGTCGGCTCTTGCCTCCGAAGTTATGCAATCTGTGATTGAAAAACGACGCCATTAAGAGATAGCGCCGAGAGGCGCCCGGAGTGGTTTCCACTCCCCACTTGGAGGAAGTTGAACATGAAAAACCGCACCATCTTCGCTTGCTTGCTGGCTGTCGTATTGGCTGTGCCAGCCTTCGCTCAGGACAACAATTCCACCACCCAGACCCAACCGGCGGCGCAACCGTCGTCGACCTCGGCCCAATCTTCGTCTTCGCAGGCAACCGCAACCGGTAAAGAGCCATTGCAGCCGGAGACGCGCGAGGGCTTCTGGGGCCGCGTGAATCCGTTCGCGCGCAAAAAATACGTGGCGCGCCAGACGCAGCCGATCCGCGACCGCATCAACGAGCTCGATGAGCTGACGGCCGCGAACAGCAAGGCGATCAAAGACACGGATGCGCGAGCGCAGCAGGGAATCCAGCTCGCGTCGACGAAAGCGAATGAGGCCGATCAACACGCGATTGACGCCGGCAACAAAGCGCAGGCCGCGCAGCAGACCGCGCAACAGGCGAACACTCGGATAACCACGGTTGAGCAAGTGGTTACCAACATCGATCAGTACCAGCCGGCGACGCAAACTGAAATTCGTTTCAAGCCGGGACAGACGGTGCTTAGCCAGAACGCGAAGCAGGCTTTGGATGACATGGCCACTCCGCTGAAGGGGCAACACGGCTATGTCGTCGAGGTTCAGGGGTTCTCCTCTGGGCATGGACAGGTAGCGATCGCCACTTCACAGAAAATGGCCGAGTCGGTGGTTCGCTATCTGGTGCTGAACCATGACATCCCGGTGTATCGCATTTACCTCGTTGGCATGGGGAATGCCCCGTCGCCGACGGCTACCGCTGAAGGCGAAGCCAAGCCGAAGCGCATTACTGGCGGCCGGGTTGAAGTCAGCCTGCTGAAGAATAATCTGGAGCAACTGGCGTCGACCGGCTCGACTCCGCAGGATCAACCGCAACAGAAGTAGTAGTAGCAACAAGCAGTGCCCTCCCCCTGGAAGCCTCCCGTGAAAGCGGGAGGCTTTTTTGTTGGTGGAATTCTCTAGCGATTCCGCCGCTTCCACAGGTTGCGAGTGCCGCATCGTGTTATCCTCCACGCGTTATGGAAACTTTGCTCTACACTCGCACGCTCTCGCCTGTCGGCTCCCTTTTTCTCGCTGCTTCGACAAAGGGCTTAGTGCGGCTCGAATTTGAAGCGCGGATGCAGAAGCTGGACCCCAATAAATTTCAACTGCAAGAATCCGGCTCCGCCCTGGCACCTTACCTTCGCCAACTCGACGAGTATTTCGCGGGCGAGCGCCGCGAGTTTACCTTCGCGCTCGATCTCCGCGGCACCGATTTTCAGCTGGTTTGCTGGAATGCGCTGCTCGAAATTCCTTATGGCGAGACTCGGAGCTATCGCGACATCGCTCAAGCGATTGACCATCCGCATGCCTACCGCGCCGTCGGCATGTCGAACAATCGGAATCCGGTGGCCATCGTGGTCCCCTGCCATCGCGTAATTGCATCCGGAGGATCGCTATGTGGGTACGGCGGCGGATTGGATATTAAGCGCAAGCTACTTGACCTGGAGCGGGCGAGCCTCCCCGCTTGTCTGCCGCTCGGAATCGGCGCATAATCGCCGCACCAGTGGGGTGTTTCGCATGCTGCCGCGTGTCGAGTACTCCGTTACGGTCCCGGTTCCGGTCGATGCCGCGTTCAAGGCTTTTCAGAATCTCGAACGCCTGCTCCATCGTGGAATTTACAACGAAGCTTCGTGGATCGAGGGCCAGCCCTGGGAAGTCGGCAGCCGCATACGATACGTAATCGTTAAGCCGGTCGCGGCCACGATTTCCGCTGTCGTAACTTCCATTAGTCCACCGCGCGCGGTCAGCCTGCTCAATCATGCTCTCGGCGTCACCGCCGAGCAACTTGTCTCTTTCGGCCCGGATCTCAAAGGCGGGACGCGCATACGAATGGTGATGAATCTCGTTGGCAAGTCTCCCGAACTTTCCGAAAACGCCCTGAATGATGCGGTGACTTTCATTGTTAAAGACGCGCTCGACACCGTGATCGAACTCTGCCGGCGGCGCGCTTCGTAGCGCCGAGAGATCTACCTGATGAGGCCGCGCTGTAGGAGAAATACTTTCACCACTGCAGTCGGATCACGATGCTGCCCATCAACCGAATAATTCAGTTGCCGCATATCCTCGTCGGAGATCGCCCCCGCCAGCGCGTTTAGTGCCGCTCCGACTTCGGGATGCTCCTTCAGCATTTCTTCGCGCATGATGGCGACTGCTTCGTAGGGTGGAAAATAATGATGGTCATCCTGCAGCGCAAAGAGATCGAGCGCCGGAATCAGGCCGTCGGTGTTGTTTCCGGCAATGATATCGACCTGATGTTCTTTGAGGGCGCGCGTGATCAGGCCGAGATCCATGATGCGCGGCGGGGCGGCGAAGCGCAGGCCATAGCTTGCCACCAAGCCCTTGTATCCATCGGGACGCTCCATGAATTCGTAGCCGAATCCGGCGCGCCATTGGGGAGTGAATTGTGCGGCTTGGGACAGAGTTTGCAGATGCAGGCGGCGGGCGTCGTCTCCGCGGATGACCATGGCGAAAGTGTCGTCGAAGCCGAGTGGCGGCCCGACCGCGAGGTCGAACTTGCTTTCGTAGTCCCGCTTCACGCGCTGATAGATTTCCTGCTTTTCGCCGGTGGGGCGCTCTTTGAGAACGGCGGTCAGCGCCGTGCCCGTGTATTCGGGATAAATGTCGATGCGTCCGGCGAGGATCGCCTGTTGACAGATGAATGTGCCCGCGAGATAGAAGCGGCGCTCGACTGGAAGGTGGGTTCGGGCTTCAATGATTTGGGCGAACATTTCTCCGAGGATGACTTGCTCAGTGAAGTTTTTGGAGCCTACCACGATGCGATTGCTTTTCTGCATGCAACCAAGCATCGGAAGAAGAAAGACGAGGATCAGAGTTAGTACGGTTGAATGATGGTGAAGCGCCCGGCTGCGAAAGCTCAACCACAAAGGGCACGAAGGATCACGAAGGGAAGCTTCTTGCCTGCTAAAGCTTCGTGGACCTTCGTGCCCTTGGTGGTTCATGGTTTTTTGCGTGCAACCGCGAATTTCGCTCGCATCAACTTAGGATTTCAGACGCAGCGATCCTAACCGCCGCTCTAATTGTCCGAGTAAAAAGTCGGCGAGGAGCGCCAGTAGCGCGGCTGGAATTGCGCCGGCCAGAATCACCTGGTTGTTCACCATCGCGAGACCGCGAAAAATAAATTCTCCCAGTCCGCCCGCGCCGATCGCGGCAGCGATTGTGGCCAGGCCAATCGAGAGCACCGTTGCGATCCGCACTCCCGCCACGATTACGCCGGAGGCGAGCGGCAACTCAACTTGAAAGAGCAATTGACGGTCGGTTAATCCCATGGCGCGGCCGGCCTCGACGATCGAAGGATCGACGCCACGAATGCCGGCATAAGTGTTGCGAATCAGCGGCAGGAGTGCGTAAAGTGCGAGCGCCAGGATGGCGAGACGGCCTGCGCGCGCGCCAATCCACGGCGCCGGTAGAAGAAAGCCGAACAAAGCAAGACTTGGGATGGTTTGAATAATATTCGCACCGCCGAGCACCGGCTTGCCGAGTTGGGGAACGCGCGTGATCAGAATGCCGAGAGGAATTCCGACCAGCGCCGCGAATAGCGTGGCAACGCCGGCCAGCGTGATGTGCTCTAGCGTCAACTCGAGCACCTGTTGCCGATTCGTCATCATGAACTGCAGAAAATCCATTCCGACCCCCTCGCGATTGCGTCGTGACTAATTCATATTGGGCAATCCTGAAAACGCTTCGATGTAGGCTCGCACCAGCGGATTTGTCGAACGCGAGAACTCCGCCACTGGAAGGTCGACGACGAGGTGTCCCTCTTCCATCAACGCGATACGATCCGCCAGCAGGACTGCTTCCCGCAGATCGTGCGTCACAAAGATGACTGCCTTCCGCATGCGTCGCTGCAGGTCGCGAAATTCCTTTTGCATCTCTGATCTGGTGATCGGGTCAAGCGCGCCGAATGCTTCGTCGAGAAGCAGAATCGGCGGATCGGCGGCGAGGGCGCGGGCTACTCCGACGCGCTGGCGTTGGCCTCCGGAGAGTTGGCTGGGATAGCGCTTTGCCAGGTCTTCGTCCAGTCCGACAAGTGCCAGCAGTTCGCGCACACGTGCTTCGACGCGTGGCTGCGGCCAGTTCTCGATTTGCGGCACGAGCGCGATGTTGCGCTCAACAGTGAAGTGCGGGAACAAGCCGCCGTCCTGGATGACGTAGCCGATGCTGCGCCGCAGGCGGATTGGATCCCACTCCGCGGTGCGGCGTCCGTTCACGCGCACATCGCCTGCGGTAGGCTCAAGCAAACGGTTGATCAGCTTTAGGGTGGTCGTCTTGCCGGAGCCGCTGCGGCCGAGGAGCACAACCGTTTCGCCCTGGTTGACGGTGAGCACGAGGTCTTCGAGGAGTGGGCGGCGGTTCAGGCGGAAGGACGCGTGATCAAATTCGATAGCGGGCGCGTCGCTGGGAGCAGTAGTCATGTCGTACTACATTTGGCATTCTACTGTGGGGCCAGAGTTTTGTAGGCAGCATCGGGCAGGCCCGTGATTCTTATTCCGCCGTGGCCTTTGTGGCGAATGTTGAGGCCGATTAGCAGCGCCGTGATCTGTTCGATGATGCGCGCGTTCTCGAGTTTGCCGCCATCGATCGCGCGTATACGGGGAATCTTCACTGCTAGCTCCATCGCAGTTTGCGTGGCGTTTGGATCGTCGCTGCACACGATCACATCGCAATCGACATCTTCTTTTAAGTCGCCGTTAAGCACATCGGCCGAGACGTTCTGAAACGCCGCCACGACGGAAACGCCTTTCGGAACAAGTTCTGCCGTCTGCTGCGCCGCCGAGCCTTGCCACACGCCGAGAGTGCGGCTGGCGCGTCCGCCGACGCTGGCGGCGAGCGGAACAGTGGCGTCGATCAGGATGCTGCCCGCGCGGATTGATGGTTTTAGCTGCTTGAGAAGCGCGGCTTGGCCTTCGAAGGGAACGGTCAGCATGAGGAGATCACTGGCGACGCAGGCTGCGGAATTTTCCATTCCTGAAACGCGAGCGTTCGCACCGACACGTTGGCGGATCATGTTTGCGGTTTGGTCGGCGCGGGCAGAATCGCGCGAACCGATGATCACGGTCTCTCCCGCACGCGACCAACGCAATGCGAGGCCGGTGCCGGCAGGGCCAGTGCCACCGATGACGGCAATGGCCCTGCTCACGCAAACTCCGGCGCGAAAGCCGCGGAAGAAAAATCGGACGGAGCTTCCCAACAAACGGGTTGGACCGGCAGCTTGATCTTCATGCGCGAATATTTCGTGTTGCGTTCGGCGGGGATGCGGCCGATCTCGAGAATCAATGATTGGAAATCTTCGGGACTCGTGTACTGTCCGGCGGTGGCTCCGGCCTCGCGCGAAATATTTTCTTCCATTAGCGTTCCACCGTAGTCGTTCGCGCCCGCGTGCAGGCAAAGCTGCGACAGCTTGCGATTGAGCTTGACCCAGGAGACCTGGATGTTATCGATCGAGCCGGCGAGCAGGATGCGGGCGAGCGCATGGATCTTAAGATGTTCGGCGAGCGTGGGACCGCTGCGCGCCAGTCCTTGCTGAAAAAGAAGTGTGTTCTGGTGCACAAACCCAAGGGGAACGAATTCGGTGAAGCCGCCGGTTTCGTTCTGAATCTCGCGGAAGAGATTCAACTGCCGCACCCAGTGATCGGGCGTCTCTCTGTGCCCATACATCAGGGTCGAGGTGCTACGAATTCCGCAGGCATGCGCGGTGCGAATCACCTCTTGCCATTGCGCGGAAGAAAGCTTATTGCGCGAGAGCACATGACGCACCTCGTCGTCGAGAATCTCGGCAGCGGTGCCTGGCAGCGTGTCGAGACCGTTATCGCGCAGCATGGTGAGATAGTCGCGCAGCGTCATGCCGGTCAGTTCCACGCCGTACACAATTTCCATCGGAGAGAAAGCGTGGATGTGCATGGACGGCACCGCATTTTTGACGGCGCGCAAAATATCACGGTAGTAAAACGGAGGCAGACCGTGGGGCAAGCCGCCCTGGATGCAGACTTCTGTGGCACCCAGTTCCGACGCTTCCTTACTCTTGCGCCCCATGTCTTCGAGCGAATGAAAATAGGAGTCGGCCTCACGCGGGCCGCGGCTGAAGGCGCAAAACTTGCAGCCTACGAAACAGATATTGGTGAAATTGATATTGCGATTGACCACGTAGCTGACGATATTGCCAACCAGGTCGCGGCGCAGCGTGTTGGCGGCCACGAGCAAAGCGAGCAGATCTGCGCGCTTATAGCGTGATTCATCGCTATTGGGTGTATCGCAATTGGCCAGAGCGTAGCGCTCGTGGTCCGTCAGGCAGGCGCCGTCCTGTGCCTCCAGAACGCGCTCCAGGACGCTGCGAATCGCCGGCGAACTTTGCGGCGCGATCTCGCCCCACGTCAGTGCGGGGAATTGTTCGAGTTCTGAAGCCGGCCATTTCATGGCGTTCTCCTAAAGAACTTCTGTCAGACCTTATCGAAAAAGGTCGTTTTTCGCGGACCGGATCAGCGCCCGCGCCCCGCCACTACCGCGCTGGTAAGCATAGCCGCGAATGATACATGCGGGCGTGCCAGTCAGTTTGCCGCACGCAAGTCCTGCCGCACAAGCCAGTTCGTCTGCAACTGCCTCGATAGTAGCGTGCAGCGAGTAGCCGTGCGAATCGCGGCGTCCGCGATAATCGACCAGCGGTTCGATGCCGGCGATGCCGATCGCGACTTCGGTCAAGCCCTCGCGCCACGGGCGGCCGAAGCTGTCGCTAATGATGACCGCGATTTCAACTCCCGTTTCCTTTTTCAATTCACGTCGCAAGCGCGCCGCCGAGCGATCTGGATTCAACGGCAGCAAGACCGCGTGTTGGCCACCATCCACGTTCGACACATCGATGCCGCTGTTGGCGCAGACAAATCCATGCTTCGTCTCGGTAATCAGCACGCCGCGTTTGCGGCGCACGACGCGCTGGCTTTCGCGCAGCGCCAATTCCGTGACACGCGCGTCCAAGCTGTAGCGTCGCGCCCACTCTTGGGTGGCCTTCGAGGGCTGGATTTCGTTCAATGTCACCAAAGCGCCTTCCGCCTTCGAAACGATTTTGTGTTTCACGACCAGGACATCTCCATCCTGGAATTGCAGCCCGGTGGTTCGCGTCGCCGCCAACAATCGCGGAATTAGCAATTCGCCGGCGCGGATTTCGCCATTCACCGCGATCGGGAGAATGCGAATCTCCCCAGCATTGCGCTTACCGGCTCGCGAGACCATAAATCCGATCGCGGCCAGCAAGGTTCCAGCTCCGCACCAGCTTCTGAGATCCCCGCTCTCCCTTGGCAGTCGCCAGTTCGTAAAGATCTTCGGGACGATCGACGTCGCGCGCACAGCTCGGCAGCTCAATCACGACACAAGGCAGGCCGGTCGCCTCGGCTGCGGCGCGGTGCGGCAGGAAACTGTCGTTGCCGAAGCGCAGAGGAAATAAATCTGCTGGAGATCGCCAGGCGGCATTCGTGCCGCGGCCCGCCGCATCCGGCACCAGCACGGCGCCGGCGGGGGGCGCGCAATCGACGATCCTCTGCAACTCCACGCTGTCGATTAAGGGAATATCCGCAGGGACCACCAGCGTGCTCGTTGCTCTACGCTCTTTGCACACGCGAGTTGCCATTTCGATGGCGCTTGTTTCTCCGGAGTTGTCGTCGGCGATGACATCGAAATTAAAACGTGCGGCGAGGTCGCGGGCGAACGGATCGCGCGTCACTACTGCGACGGCAGGCCGACTCTGCCAGCGCCCCAGTTCTTGCAGCACGTCCTCACACATTGCCTGTGCCAGAGCGAAGCGTTCTTCCGGAGTGAGGATCGAAGACAGGCGCTCTTTGGCGTCGGCGAGATTTTTTACCGGGACTAGAATCATGCGCGCTCCAGGTTCGACTTGGTGGAGGGAGGTTCGAGGGTGGCATCGAGGACGCTCTTCGCCAGGGCGATGCGGTCTTCCTGTTTGCGCATGATGGTGGAAGTGCAATGGACGCGCAAGCCGGTTTTGCTCAATGCTTCCGCAGAGGCCGCATCCTCGGAATCGACCACCAGCAGGTCGAGAAAATCCTGATAAAAATCGGCAACGCCCGCGATGGAAACAGCGAAGCCTTGCGCGGCCATGAGTATTCCGGCAGGACCGTTCACCGCGGCTCCGGCGACGATCGGGCTGACGGCGGCGATGCGGGCGCGACTTTCGCGCAACGCTTCGCGAATGCCGGGGACGGCGAGAATTGGGCCTATGCTGGTCACCGGATTGCTGGGCGCAAGCAGCACCAAATCTGCCGAGCGGATTGCCTCGATGACCCCCGGTGCCGGCTGCGCGTCGGAGGCGCCGGCGAAGCGCACCGATTCCACGGGGTCTTGATACCAGCGCTGCACGAAATATTCTTGAAAGCTCAAGTCTCCGATGGGAGTGAGAACGCGGGTTTCGACGCGCGAATTGCTCATGGGCAAAATGCGCGCCTTGATCGCGAGACTCACCGCGATCTCGGATGTGGCTTCGGTGAGCGTCTTGCCATCGGCGAGGAGCTTTGTGCGGAGAATATGGATCGCCAAATCGCGATCGCCGACGTGGAACCAGGTCGGCTGTCCGAGTTGCCCCATGGCTTGCAGGCAGAAAAAAGTGTCGCCTTTCACGCCCCAGCCGCGCTCCAGACTGAGTTTGCCGGCGAGCATATAAGTGATGGAATCGATGTCTGGTGAAACATAAAGCCCCCACCACAACATGTCATCGCCGGTGTTGACGACGATGGTGAGTTCTTCTGGAGGGACGATCTTGCGCAGTCCGTCGACAAACTTGGCGCCGCCAGTGCCGCCGGTAAGAACGGTGATCATGCGGCCCTCTTTTTTTGAGCGTAGCCTTCATGATCGGCAGCGGTGACCAGGCGATCGGCTAGCAGATTGCAGTGCTCCGTTTTCGGCGCGAACGTCTTTGCGGGTGTTCTAGTGAATTCGGGATACACGGGTAGTCTCTGGCGCAACTCGAATCCTTTCGCCTCGGTGCAGCGTTGTAATTCTTCCAGATGCGGCCACGGCTTTTCAGGATTGATAAAATCCGGCGTCAAGGGCGAAACTCCGCCCCAGTCGTTGATGCCGCCATCGAGAAGATCGGCGTAATGGGAATCGGAGAGGTTTGGCGGCGCTTGAATATTCATCTTCGGCATCAGAAGGCGGGCTACGGCCAGGGTTCGTAGCATGTCGGCGCGGTCGGGCTCGGCCCAGTGTGCCATTGAGGTTCCTGGTTTTGCTCGGAAATTCTGAACAATCACTTCCTGAATGTGGCCGTATCTGGCGTGCAGGTTGCGGATTGCGATCAGCGTGTCGACTCGCTCTTCGAGTGTTTCGCCGATGCCGATTAGAATTCCGGTGGTGAAGGGAATCTGCTGGCGGCCTGCGTCTTCGATCACGCGCAGACGCTTAGACGGATCTTTGTCGGGGGCATTGTCGTGCGCGGCATTCTTTGCCAGCAGGCGCGCGCTGGTGGTCTCGAGCATCAGGCCCATGCTCGGGGCTACGCGAGCCAGACGCTCTAACCATTCGGCGCTCATGAGGCCGGGATTCGGATGCGGTAGCAGAGTCGATTCGCGTAGGACTTTTTCGCACATTGCTTCGAGATAATGCAGCGTTGATTTATATCCCAAGTGCCGGAGTGTTTCACGCATCTCCGGAAAAAGCAGCTCGGGTTTGTCGCCTAGGCTGAATAGTGCTTCGGTGCATCCCATGCGCTCGCCGGCGTGGACGACTTCCATCACCTCATCGGGCGTCATGGTGTGCGCGCCGGGCTGGGCGGGATCGCGGCGGAAGACGCAATAGCCGCAATAGTCGCGACAGAGATTGGTGAGGGGCAGAAATACTTTGCGCGAGTAGGTGATGACTGGCGGCTTGAATTTCGCGCGAACGGTTTGTGCGGCGGAGAGGAGCGCGGGCAATGTGCTGTCGTCGGATCGCAGCAGCTCGCAAGCTGCTTCGCGAGAAAGCGGTTCTGCGGAGTTGCTCGCCGACTCGGCGGCCGCGACCGCCATACTTGCATCTGGGGGAAAGATGGCCATACTACTTCGCCCGTTTTCAATTCGGTGCGAGCAACGATCATACCGCCAAACGCTAGCGAAGATGATAACGGAGAGAGTAAATTTCTGTCCGCTGTGAATTATCGTGCGCGCTTCGGGCAAAAGCGTTGACCACAGAGGACACTGAGGAACACGAGCGTCAGTAAAAGAGGCTTCCTTCTGCGTTCGACAGATAGCAAACTTATTTCGTCAACACCAATTTCGCGATTGTGGCGAGTTGCATGTTTGAAGTGCCTTCGTAGATTTTTCCGATTTTGGCGTCGCGCCAATATTTTTCCACCGGATAGTCTTTGGTGAAGCCGTATCCGCCGTAGACTTCTATGGCGAGGGAGGTGACGCGCTCGGCTACCTGCGAGGTGAAGAGCTTGGTCATGGCGGCTTCTTTGACGAAATTCAAGCCTGCGTCTTTCATGCGGGCGGCGTTATAAACCATGAGGCGCGCGGCTTCGATCTCGGTGGCCATCTGCGCGATCTGGAATTGGATGCCTTGAAATTCGGCAATGGGCTTACCAAATGCGGTTCGTTCTTGAGCATACTTTGCGGCGTACTCCCACGCGCCTCGCGCTACGCCTAGCATTTGCGCGCCGATTCCGATGCGGCCTTCGTTGAGGGTTTCGATGGCGATTTTGTAGCCTTTGCCGACTTCGCCTAAGACATTTTCTTTCGGGACGCGGCAGTCTTCGAGAATCAGTTCGCAGGTTGAGGAGGCGCGGATGCCCAGCTTGTCTTCTTTCTTGCCCACGGTGAATCCGGGAAAATCCTTTTCGATCAGAAACGCGGTGATCCCTTTGTATCCTTTCGACGCATCGACGGTGGCAAAGAGAATGAACAGTCCCGCTTCTTTGCCGTTGGTGATCCAGAGTTTGCGGCCGTTCAGAATGAAGTCGCTGCCTCTAAGTTCGGCTTTGGTTTGCAGGGCGAAGGCGTCCGAACCGGATCCAGCTTCGCTCAATGCGTAGGCGCCGACTGTGTCGGCGACCATTTTCGGCAGGTAGCGCTTCTTCTGGTCTTCAGTGGCCCAGCGCAAAATCGCATTCGCCACCAGAGTGTTTTGTACGTCGACGATGACTCCGGCGGAGGCGTCGGCGCGGGAAAATTCTTCGACGGCCAATATCGCTTCGAAGAATTTTCCGCCAGCACCGCCATATTGCTCGGGAATCTCGATGCCCATCAATCCCAACTGAAAGAACTGGTCAAGCAGGGCGTGGTCGAAGGCGCCTTTTTCGTCCATCTCCTTGGCCAGAGGACGAATCTTGTCTTCGGCGAACTGGCGGACGCTGTCGCGGAAGAGAATTTCATCTTCGGTGAGGGTAGTGAGCGGCGCAGGATGGGCTAGTTGAAGGGTTTCCGGCATGAAGGCACCTCGTACGGGGGACGCATAAGCTGCGTCCGCGCAAGGATGGCGAACCAGAAATTGTAGCAGTTGAACCAGCAACTGCCCGGTCGGTTATCTCCGCCGGCGATGGTTCGCGGTGGCTTTCATCGGAGCATCGCGCCCCTACGTGTTTTTTGAGGGTGGCCGTTTTTTCATAACCCGGCCACGGCAGCGGGCGCGGCACCCGCTCTATGCGCACAAAATCTGTAGAAGCGGCCTCGGGTTCTTTCTGTAGGTGCGGTGCTTTTTCCAACCCGCTTGATTGCCGACGCATCCATTGTGGGCGAGGCTGTATATGTCTGGTATTTGTCGCTTGTCTATGGGAGCGCGCGCGAGTGCGTCTCTTCTGCTGAAACCCTTTGCCTGTCTGGCCGCCATGCTGGCGGCTGTGCTTCTTTACTCACCTCAATCGTTCGGCGCAGTTACGTTCACCGCATCCGAAATTGCATCCGGCGACACGGGTAGCTATTCGATTGTTTCCGGAGACTTCAACAACGACGGCATTCTCGACCTGGTCACGGTCAACGCTTACACCGTATCGTTTTACAAGGGTTTGGGAGGCGGCCAGTACGCGGCGCCGGTGAACTATTCCGGTGGAGGAGGCTCTCAGGCCGCTGCCGCTGACTTCAATGGAGACGGAAAACTCGACCTCGCCATCGTCGCCAGCGACAACGGAGTAGTGATATTGCTAGGTAATGGCGACGGCACCTTCACCCCCGGCGCCACTCTCAGCAACGAGGCCGCATCGACCACTTCGCTCGCCCTGGCGGATTTCAACGGCGATCACATACCCGACGTCGCTATGAATGACTGCCCCATGTCGTCGTCCGAGTGCGGCGTGCAGGTTCGTCTTGGCAATGGAGACGGCACTTTTCAGTCGCCTATTTATACCGGCGGGTCTGGTTACGCTCTGGTCGCGGGAGACTTCAACGCCGATGGCAATCAGGACATTGCCGCTCTGAATTTCCAATATTCTGATGGGTTCAATGGAGTGATAGTGTTGCTCGGCGAGGGCAATGGGCAGTTTCAAAATCAAATTAGGTTCGAGTTGCCTTATAGTCCGGCGGATATGGCCGTCGGGGACTTCTATGACGATCGCATCCAGACGCTAGCCGTAGCAAGTACCGGATACAACAAAAGCGGCACCTACAGCGCCTATGTTCAGACGGTGCAATCCTCCAACGGGCAACTAGTCGGGACAGAGCCGCAACGCGTGTTCACCAATTCTGACTATTCCGATCTCTTCATAATCGCGGGCGATCTCAATGGAGACTTCAAAGATGACATCGTGCTTTCAGGCGATTACAGAACTAACCCGTATTCTCCACTGATCGAATATATGCTCGGCACGGGCAAAGGGACATTCGACGCCCACGTGAACCTGCCGGTCTATGGAGAGGAGTTGTTTTATCCCTTCATCCGCGATCTCACTCTGAATTCTCGTCACGATATTGGCCTCGATTGGAGCACGAGCAGCGCAGGCGGAGCTTACGTGTTGCTTAACACGAACGCCGCGACGAACTGCGATCCTCCGCCGGCGAACAAGCTCGGCGTGAATGTTTGCGCTCCCAAGGAGGGGGAGACGGTGGGCAGTACATTTACCTTCAAGGGTGCCGGAAACGCTTTCAATGGCATTGCCAAGCGTATGGAGCTCTGGATCGACGGCACTAAAGTTGGGCAAAACCTCGAGGATCAGCTGAAGGTCACGACGACGCTAAGTGCGGGAACGCACACTGCTTCGTTTGTCGTGGTCGACAGTTTCGACAACTACACTTCGAGTTCGGTCAGTTTTGTGGCGAAGTGACGGAACGAATCGCCGGGTTCTCGGCCTTTGGTGGAACGCACCTAGGACCGGGGACCTCGGCGAATTTTTTTGTCGGAAAATCAAATTCAAAATCAAGGTCAACGGCAGCGGACAGGAGTGTCCGCTCCACATGGCACAAGTCCACATGACACAAACTATTTTGGCATCAGCTCGGCTACGGTCAGCTCATCTGCTTTTCTTAGTTCGGGGAAGAGCCACGTCCAAGCTGCAATGACTGCGAGTGTGCCTACTCCGCCTACGATTACGGCGGGGACGGTGCCGAACCATTGGGCGGTCAGGCCGGATTCGAATTCGCCTAACTCATTCGAAACTCCGATGAAGAGCATGTCGACGGCGTTGACGCGGCCGCGCATTTCGTCTGGGGTTGCAACCTGAATCAGAGTGGCGCGGATGATCACGCTGACCATGTCGGCGGCTCCGGTGAGGAAGAGCGCGATCAGCGAGAGGATAAGGCTGTGCGAGATTCCAAAAGCGATGGTGAAGACGCCGAAGGCGGCTACGCACGACAGCATGGTGAGGCCGGCGTGGCGGCGGATGGGATAGTGAGCGACGGCGATCGCGGTGAGAGCCGCGCCTACTCCGGGCGCGCTGCGGAGCAGGCCGAGTCCCCACGGGCCGGTGTGCAGAATTTCTTTGGCGTAGACGGGAAGCAGGGCGACGGCTCCGCCTAAGAGCACGGCGAACATGTCGAGGGAGATCGAGCCAAGGATGAGCTTTTTCTCAAAGATGAAACGAAAGCCAGCCAGTACGGTGCGCAGGCTGATGGTTGCTTTTTCGGCCACCACTTCGGCGGGTTCTTCTGGCGATGTGGGCAGCGGGTGAATGCGAAGGGTCATGATGATCGACAGGATCGATACGCTCAAGGCCAACGCATAGACAGCTTTGGGGCCGTGGAACAGGGCGTAGGAGATTCCTCCAGCGGCGGGGCCAGCTATGGTTGCGATCTGAAAGGTGCTGGCATTCCAAGCGACAGCGTTGGAGAAATGCTCTTCGGGGACGAGGTGAGGCAGGATGGCGCGACTTACGGGGAAGCTGAAGCTGCGGCAGGCTCCGACTAAGACCAGAACGCCGTAGATCAGATGCACCGACTGCGGAGCGCGCCAACTGATGGCGAGCAGCAGGGCTGAGCAAACGCCGTAGCCAGCGTAGCAAGCCATGAGCAGCTTGCGGCGGTCGAAGAGATCGGCGGCGTGCCCGGCGAAAAGGAAGAGGACGAAGCCAGGAGCGAATTGAGCCAGGCCGACGTAGCCGAGGTCGAGGGGGCGCTTGGTGATTTCGTAGACCTGCCATCCGACAGCGACGGATTGCATCTCGAGTGACAGGACGATGAAAAAGCGCGCGAGCGTGTAGGCGACGAAGTTGGGATGAGTGAACGCGACGCGCCCGGCGAGGCGGGGATCTTTCGCGGTGAGCATTCGTTAATACTTTGCCACAGAAACGGCTGTCAACTCTCAGTTGCCAGCTGTCAGTAAAACCTTCTCGCCCAGATTTTCAGAATCACGCGATTATTTTCGGTTAATCAGCGACGCGACGTAGCTGGCGCCGAATCCATTGTCGATATTTACCACGCTGACGTTGGAAGCGCAGGAGTTCATCATCCCTAGGAGAGCGGCCAGGCCTTCGAAGGCTGCGCCGTAGCCGATGCTGGTGGGGACGGCGATGACCGGAACTCCTACGAGACCTCCTACTACGCTGGGCAAAGCGCCTTCCATGCCAGCGCAAACTACGATTACGCGCGCTTTGGCTAAGGCTTCGCGGTGGGCGAGCAGGCGGTGAATGCCAGCTACTCCCACGTCGTAAATGTGCTGAACGTTGTTGCCCATTAATTCGGCGGTGACGACGGCTTCTTCGGCTACGGGGATGTCGCTGGTTCCGGCGGAGACGACTGCGATCACTCCTTTGCCGTAGCGTTTGCGATCACACTTGAGCGATATCGTGCGGGAGAGTGGACGGTATTCTGGGCTGGGCCGCTTGTCGCCAATCGCGGCCATCACGGCGGAATAATGTTCTTCCGTCGTTCGCGTTGCCAGAACATTACCTCCGTGGGCGGCCAGGCGAGTGAAGATATCGGCCACCTGCCGAGGCGTCTTTCCTTGACCGAAGATCACTTCGGGCATGCCCTGGCGAAGGGCGCGATGGTGGTCGAGCTTGGCGAAACCCAGGTCCTCGAAGGGCAGGTGGCGGAGGCGTTCTACGGCCTCGTCGGGGGAAAGGCGCTTTTTTCTGACTTCTTCGAAGAGTTTGTGGAGGGCATGAGAATTCATGAGATCGTCGTGACGCAACGTCGAGAGATGCAGTTGCCATTGTAGACGGCTACCCCCCATTTGCGGGTTAGCCCAGAGAATCAACCACAAAGACCACAGGGGAACACGGCCCCCGCCTGAGGCAGCCTCAGAAGGTCACGTGATTTCAGTTACTTGCGTGGATTACTTCGGTGGTTCTACGCCCTTTGGATAGATTGCCGTGTCGTCTGGCGCACCCTATACTGACATTACTCTGGTTCTGGATTCTCTGGCGGGTGCTCGGGTAGGTGGGCCCTAAAGTAAGTGTGTCTCTTGGCCGATCTTCAGTTTGGCCACGAGTCTGGCCAACTTGAACCTATGCGTAGATGCCTGCAAATCGCGCTGATGGCGAGCCTGACCGCGATCTCCTTTCTCTCCATGATATCTTCGCCGACGCCGGCATGGGCGCAATCTCAGCCCATCTCGCGAGCCGGGGCGATTACATCGACCACCGACGAATCGGGGCGCACAATTTTTGTGAATGACGGAACCGGAGATGCGGCTGGTGGGCCTTCGCGAGCACCGTCTGGTGACGGTACTTCTTCCCGCTCATCCTTAGTTTACTGGAGTTCGACTGAGCATCGCTTTAAGCCGGTGCCGACTAACGGGGCAGTGATGCGCGCGGCGCGCTCGGCGGCTTCGGAAGTCAACCACTACCTGGACGGCAAAGGGACGAATTATCAGTATCTTAACCGTGCTTTTACGCAACAGGATATCGACGCCGCGATCGACGCGGCGGCGGCGCGCCATAACGTCGATCCCAGCCTGGTGCGATCAGTGGTCAAGGTGGAATCGAATTTCAATCCGAATGCGGTGTCGCGCAAGGGGGCCATGGGGTTGATGCAGCTGATGCCGTCGACGGCGCGGTCGCTCAATGTTGCCAATCCTTTTGACCCGGCGCAGAACGTGGATGCCGGAGTACGGCATCTAAGGAAATTATTGGATAGCTACGGCGGGAATGTACGGCTGAGCCTGGCGGCGTATAACGCGGGCTCGGGAGCGGTGGCGCGCAGCGCGGGGGTGCCGCGTTTTCGCGAGACGCAGAATTACGTCCGCCGAATCACCGACTTATACAACGGCGGTGGGGTGATCGAGAGCTCGGTTGAGGGTTCGACGGGCAGTTCGTTCGCGCGGGAAACGCGTGAGCCGGTGCATGTGGAGCGCGATGCCCGGGGCGTGCTTTATATCAGCAACACGCAATAACTGAGCTTCGCGGCTATTTAAGAGTGGTATCCACAACTTTCTCATGTGGATTGGGTTGTCATTTCGATAGGGGACGGACTCGCCGGTCTCGCAGGCGGAATACATAGGTCCTTCGCTCCGCTCAGGATGACAGAATAATAATGGGATACCAGATTAATAGGCGGTTGGATTTGCGGTAGGAATTTCGTGACGACCCAGGCTTCTACGACCCTAACTCGAGGCGGCCACGCCTTTCGCCTTGGCGTCGCGCTTTTGCTGGCACTGCTTCCTCTTCCGTTCGCTTCCGCTTCGACTCGAATCCACCATAACGACTCCTGGGCCCGCCAGCAGTTTGCGCGGGCAGAGCGCATGCGCGAGGCCTTGAACGGGCGTCCTGCGGGGGAGCGCACACGGCACGAATATCAGCGGGTCATCGACTCTTACCGGCGCGTTTACATGGGGTCGCCTGCGTCGTCGAAGGCCGACCCTAGTGTGGTGGCCACCGCCGAGTTGATGGTCGAGATGGGACGACGCTTTGATGACGACAAAATTCTGCGCGGCGCCATCGATCAATACCACTTCCTGAGAAAAGAATATCCGGGCAGCAAATACCGCTTTGACGCGCTGTTTACGATCGGCGAGATATATAAGGATGACCTCAACGATCCAGCCGAGGCTAGGGCGGAGTTCGCGGATTTTCTACATCGTTATCTGCATAATCGGCTGGCGGCGGAGGCGCGCGCCGCGCTGCAAGAGATCGACGCCCAGGCGGCGAACAAGGACCACTTAGCGCCAAAAACGGCACGCAAACAGCGCGCTCCGGGCGGGCATTCCAGTAGTGGTAATTCTGGCGATGCGACGGGGAATATCAGCGGGGATACGGCCGCATCCAGCCCTGATTCTGACGAGGCGGGCGAAATCGGAGTCGCCTCTGCACCTGCCACTTCCTCGGATGCTCGCCGCAGCGCGCTGCCGCGCGTTACTGGTGTTCGACACTGGTCGACTCCTGATTACACGCGAGTCGCCATCGACGTCGAACAGGAAGTGAAGTTCGATTCGCAGCGCATCCTGCATCCCGACCGCATCTTCTTCGACCTGCGCGACACCAAACTCGCCTCCACGCTCGTCGGCAAAACCTTTGATGTTGACGATGGCTTTCTCAAGAAGATTCGGGTCGCCGAATTTCAGCCGGGACGGACGCGGATTGTGCTGGAAGTGGACGATCTCGCGAGCTACGACGCTTTCCTCTTGCCCGATCCATACCGGCTGATCATTGATATTCACGGCAAACAGAAGCGGGCGACAATGCTTGCGAAGAATACGGATGATGTGAAAAGTTACTCCGCACTGGAGACGGAGGACGCGACGGCCTCGCCGGAGGCGGATGATGCTGCAGTTGAGCCCGCACCTACGTCGGTTCGGGAGTCGAAGCCGGTTCAGCGGAAGGCGCAACAGCAGTCAGGGAAGGTTGTTATCGGTTTTACGAAACCGGGGCTGGTTGAGACTGATATACCTCCCGAAAATGCCAATGCTGATTCCCAGACATCTGATCCTTCAAAGCCGGTGAGTGGTATAGGGGTGGTGAAGACGCAGGTCGCGGTCAAGGGAACGGACCGGAAGATTCCGAAGACGATTGTCGAGGCGGATGACCGGGCTCCGACGGCGGTAGCGACGCTCAAGCCGGAAAAAATTCGTCCGGAAGCGAAGAAGGACGCGGAAAGGGATATTGACGACGGCGATGAGGCGACACCGCCGAAATCGCATTCGTCATTAGCGACCCCTTCATCGTCGTCCGTTACCTCCGTATCTTCTTCGCATAGGAAAAAGCTACGTGGCGCGGCGGCGGCCTCTGATACGGCGGACCTTCAGGCGGATGTACGGGAAACGACTCGCGAGGCGCGACCGACCGCTGCCGGCGATCGGTCTCTGATTCGCGCTCTCGGGCTGAAGATTGGCAAGATCGTTATTGACCCGGGGCATGGCGGGCACGACACGGGCACGATTGGTCCGAATGGACTGCTGGAGAAAGACGTGGTCCTCGATGTCGCCAAGCGCCTTGGCCGATTGCTAGAAACGCGGCTCGGGGCCGAAGTGATTTACACGCGGAGGGATGACACGTTTATCCCGCTGGAGACGCGCACCGCGATCGCGAACCGCGAGCGCGCGGATCTGTTTATCTCGATTCACGCGAATTCAAGCCGCGATTCGGATGCCCGGGGCGTGGAAACTTATTACTTGAACTTCACCTCGTCGCCGGAGGCGCTGGAAGTTGCGGCGCGCGAAAATGCGGTTTCGGAGAAATCGATTCACGAGTTGCAGGATCTGGTGAAGAAGATTGCGCTCAAGGAAAAGATTGAGGAATCGCGCGAGTTCGCGGGGGACGTGCAGCAGTCGCTCTACGGCGGCCTCGCTTTGGATAATGCCGGCGTACGCAACCGCGGCACCAAGAAGGCTCCATTCATCGTGCTGATCGGCGCAAACATGCCTTCGATACTGGCGGAAATTTCCTTCGTTTCGAATCCCACCGATGAGCGCAAGATGGAGACTGCGGAGCACCGCCAGCGCATCGCCGAGTCGCTCTATCGGGGCGTGTCGAAGTACGCGAGCGGGTTGAGCGGGGTGAAAGTCGCCAGCAAGATCGACAAACCCGAGGGACAGTGACGCCTTCTTCCGAGGTGACTGAGCTTCCTTCCGTGACATTCGTAACGTTCCCACACTGTTTTCAGTAGGTGGAAAGCGGCGATCCACGCTATTGTGGCGCAGTCTATCTTTAGACGATCGAATATGCGCGCAAACGGCTGGTTGCGGATTGCATGTACCTTGATGAAGGCAGCGGCTTGCTGTCTGCTGACTGTGGTCGCGGTGGCCCAAACTTCCAAGACGACCTCTTCGGGGGATAGCGCGAAATTGGTAGCGCTTGAGCGCCTGTGGAACCAGGCGCAGGTGATTCGCGATGCGGATGCGATCGCGAGCATGATCGGCGACAAGTTCGTGAATACGGAATGGGATGGCGAGGTCACCGATCGGGGAAGGTTCCTGGCGGATTTCGCCGACCCCAAGTTTCAGCCGAGCATCATGAGCATCGATGACGTGAAAGTGGAAATATATGGGGCGACCGCCGTCGTGATCGGCAATTATCATACAAAGGGGACGTACGGTGGCAAACCCTATGAGCATTTCGGACGCTTCACCGATACGTGGGTTTCCCAGGACGGCAAGTGGTTGTGCGTGGCCAGCCATACCAGCCTGCTGAAGAAGTAGATTGCGATTGTCCGTATTGCTTCTCTCGACCCCACCTGCGCGACAACTTATCGACCTGCATTGCAGAGATCTCTCTGCGCTGGAAACTTTCCCGGGCTGCCGGTAGTCTAATTAAGTAGTGTGGTGCGCCTTTCTGGGATGAAATTCTTGCGATATTTTTCCGTTGTTCTAGCTTCTTTGCTTTGCTGTGCGGCGGTTTTTGCCGCCGAACCGGCCAAGCCGGTTGCGGTTTCCGCGAGCTCACCTTCTTCGGCTTCTACGGCGGCTGCATCGGCTGGAGCCTCCTCCGCGGTACTGCCCCCTGAGTTTTCGGGTTGGCAGATGAAGGGAGCGGTGTCGCGTAGCTCCGATCCTGCGGTCGCCGACCAAACGGATGCGGCTGTCCTCAAAGAGTATGGCTTCGTGCGGACGGAGAAGGCTGCGTATACGCGTGACGACGGGCGCAATCTGACCATTAAAGCCGCCGTGTTTGAAGATGCCAGCGGCGCTTTTGGCGCGTTCACTTATTACTGCTCCGAGGAGATGGGGGGCGAGACGATCGGCGGGCAGGCGGCGTTTCAGAATAACCGCGTGCTTTTTTATCAGGGAAACGTGCTGGTCGATGCGGTCTTCGACAAAATGAGCGTGATGTCGGCAGCGCAGCTGCGGCAACTGGCAGGACTGTTACCGGAAGTGGCCGACAACAAGGGCAAATTGCCTTCACTGCCCTCGCGACTTCCGAAGTCGACGCAGGAAAGACCACTTGAAAAAAATACGACGAAATACATTCTGGGTCCAGTTGCGCTTGACCGAATTGGATCGCCGCTGCCGGGCTTGATGGTGGATTTCAAGTCGGGTGCGGAAGTGGTGATGGGCAAGTATGCAGTGAATGCGGGCGACTCGACATTGATGCTGATTGAATATCCGACGCCGCAAATTGCGGCGGATCGATTGCGGCAGATCGATGCCGCGCATCAGGTTACGACGCAGCCGCCGGGAGTGACGCCAATCCTCGATATTGGTCCGTTCTTCGACACTCGCACGGGTCCGATTATTGTGATTGCCGCCGGGCCGCTTTCGAAAAGCGAAGCCCGCGCGCTTATGTCGGCGGTCAGTTATGAGGCCGATGTCACGTGGAATGAAAATACTTATGTGAGCAAGAAGGATAACCTGGCAAATTTCCTGTTCAACGCGATTGTTCTTTGCGGCATCGTTGTCGGGTTGGCGCTGGTTGCGGGCATCGCGTTTGGGGGCTTGCGATTGCTCATAAAACGGATTTTTCCCGACTCGATCTTCGACCGGCGCGAGGCCATGGAATTCATCTCGCTGCATCTCGAAGAGGAGCCGAAGCCGCTACCCAGGGAGCGGTAAGTGCCTCAATTCAAGGTCGTTAGCGTCGAAAAGAAGCGATTTAAGGCCATTTTGGAGTAGTTTGCCGATTTGTGGACGTACGCTGTAAATCATTGAAAACAGGACTATTTAAGTCACAAATTTTGCTTGACACTGTGGTTTTAAGGCTCATAAGATTCCCGCAGAAAGTTCTGATGGGTGAAACCTCCGTTGGAACTATTCTCCCTTGAAGAAAAGGCCGCCCAAGTTGCCGGGTGGCCTTTTCGTTTCTTAGATCAATTCTCAGTGAAAGCAGAGGTCGTGCCTTGCTCGCTGAGAACTATCTGAACTCTTCCGGCTTTCCGTTCGTACAATACTCCAGGTGACAGTGTGAGTTCGCAAGGAGATGCTATGTTTTGCGATCAATGTGGGGCGCAGTTGGTGGGCGGAGCGTCGCGCTGTGCACGCTGCGGCAAAACTGTTCTCGGGCTCATCGAGCTTCGGCGCAGCCGGGTTCGCGAGCACGTACGTCTGCTGGGCATTCTCTGGATGGCCTACTCGGCGCTGTACGCCGTCGCCGGAGTTGTGGTGCTGATTGTGGCGCAGGTGATCTTCGGCGGCGCGTTCCATTTTCACAACGGCCCATCGCCCGAGGTTACGGTCTGGCTGCGGCCTCTTATGACCTGTGTCGGATGGTTGATTCTGGCGATCGCTTCGACTGGCTTCTTCACCGGCTGGGGCCTGCTGCAACGCGAGTCGTGGGCGCGAACCTTTGCGTTGGTCGCGGGCTTCGTGGCGCTGTTGCGCATCCCGCTGGGAACGGCGCTCGGAATCTACACGCTGTGGGTGCTGCTGCCAGCGCAATCCGATGACGAGTACAAGGCGCTGGCAGAGGCCGCATAGTGGGTCCTCGTTGTTGCGAGAGTCATTTGAAATAGAGGAATCATTGCAGGAATTTGAGGCTGACCTTAGAATCGGAAGCAGGCCGACGTAGCTCAGTTGGTAGAGCAGCCGATTCGTAATCGGCAGGTCATCAGTTCAAGTCTGATCGTCGGCTCCATTCTTTTCCCGTACGCGCTGGAGTTGACGACCTGACGATTACGCGACGAGGATTTCTTGCGCAAGGCGGACTGATTTCGATGACGCTGGCCTTGCGCCGCGG
The DNA here is from genome assembly GCA_049511995.1 of Terriglobales bacterium. Lineage (GTDB taxonomy): Bacteria > Acidobacteriota > Terriglobia > Terriglobales > Acidobacteriaceae > Acidiflorens. Next base: position 3,387 of record JBEKXO010000033.1, on the reverse strand, counting down.
AATGGGTCAGAGCGCGACTCCCACCCTTCCGCAAAGTGCGCGGAAGGATGGGGCACCCGCACCTGGTGCGGGCCAAAACACGGGCCAGGGGATCTCTCATCCCGCTCCCGCTACGCTTCGCAAACAGCTAAATGCCAGTTCGCTGGCGCAATTTGTCGACCCGCTGCCGCTGCCGCAGACGATTCAGCCTGTCGGGCATCGGCCTAGCCCGGATAATCCCGCCGTTCAGCTTCCTTATTATCGCGTCGCGATGCGGCAGTTTGAGGCGAAGGTGCATCGCGATTTGCCGCCGAGTCGGCAATGGGGGTACGCGTCGGCAACGCCCGGGCCGATTTTGGAGACGCGCAGTGGCCAAGGCTTGCTGGTGGAGTGGGTGAATGAGTTGCCGGAAAAGCACTTTTTGCCAATCGATCACAGCATTCATGGCGCCGAGGCGGATAAACCTGAAGTGCGGACGGTTGTGCACCTGCATGGCGCGAAGGCGGGGCCGAAGAGCGACGGGTATCCGGAGAGTTGGTTTGCGCCGGGCAAGTCAGCCGTTTGTCACTATCCCAATCGGCAGGACGCGGCGATGCTTTGGTACCACGATCACGCGCTGGGCATAAACCGTTTGAACATTTTCGCGGGACTGCTGGGCGCGTTTTTTGTGCGCGACGAAGTTGAAGACTCGTTGCGTCTGCCTCGCGGCAAGTTCGAGATCCCTCTGATCATTTATGACCGGCTCTTCGATCTCGATGGACAACTGAATTATCCGGTGTCGAGCGATCCGAAGTCGCCGTGGGTGCCGGAAGTTTATGGCGACGCAGTCCTCGTGAACGGCAAGATTTTTCCTTACCTCGACGTCGAGCCGCGGAAGTATCGCTTTCGCGTGTTGAATGGATCGAATGGCCGCGCCATACATTTGACGTTCAGCGGCAGTCAGACGCAATGGTTTCCGAAGTTTCATCAGATTGGCAGCGATCAGGGGCTGCTGGCGGCGCCGGTTGACTTGACGCGCGTGCGATTGTCGCCGGGCGAGCGCGCGGACCTAGTCTTTGATTTCTCGGAGTATGCCGGAAGCAATCTTGTCGTCAGGAATGACAACTTCAACATGATGCAGTTTCGCGTGGCCGCGAAAGGCGCGCGCGACGAAAGCGCTTTGCCCCAGACGTTGAGGCCGGTTCCGAGGACGGCCGAAACAGCCGCGGTCAAGACTCGTATGTTGACGTTGATGGAAGTTGACGATGCCAGGAAGCGGCCGGTAAGGTCGCTCCTAAATAGCGCTCACTGGAGCATGCCGGTCACCGAGAATCCGGTGCTCGATTCGGTGGAGATATGGAATTTCATCAACCTTACGAATGATGATCATCCCATTCACCTGCACCTGGTGAAGTTTCAGATTCTTGACCGTAGACCGTTCAACGTTAATGACTACTCGACCACCGGCGAATTGAAATATCTCGGGCCAGCGGTGGCACCTGATCCGGCAGAGGCTGGCTGGAAGGACACGGTGCGCGCCGACCATGGCATGGTGACGCGCATCATTATTCGTTTCGAAGGATTTACCGGCCGCTATGTGTGGCACTGCCACATTCTCGAGCACGAGGACAACGAGATGATGCGACCGTACGATGTTGTTGAGCAGCCGTTAGTCGTTAGTCGTTCGCGGTTACATGGTTAACCATGAATGATCCGCCATCTGCAAACGTCGACGACTAACGGCCAGCGACTATCGACGAACGACGTTTCTACGGCAAAGTGTCATAACAATTCCCGGTCCCGTCGCTAGGCGGATTTTGCGGCGGCGTCGTCCACGGGGGATTGGCGAAATCGAAAAAGTCGGTCATGTCGCTGGTGCCACTCCAGCCATCGCGGGCATTCAAGGGTTGGAGGTTGAAGCGCTCCTCGACCAGCTTGAGCCAAGCGGAGGAATCGGTCTGGACGTGCGAAACATAACCCGCTTTGGTGAACGGCGAGACCACGACTACGGGGACACGAAAGCCGTAGCGGGTGAAATCGCCAGGAGGGTCGTAGGGCGGCGTGCTGTGCGTGAGCGCCGCGAAAGTGCAACCGGGATCAGTAGCGCTGGTGCAAAGGTCCACCGGCTTGATGCCATCCGGACTGGGAACATTGGTTGGAGGAACGACGTGGTCGTAGAGACCTCCGGCTTCGTCGAAGGTAAAAATCAGTACGGTCGATGACCACTCCGGGCCATTCATCACCGCATTGATCAGCTGTTCCGTCTCAGCCACGCCGTCTTGTATGTTGGCGGCCGTCCCGTCGGGTTTCTCGTCCGCGTCGGGCTTGTCGATGAAGGTAACCGAGGCGAGATTGCCGCTTTGTGCATCCGACAAAAACTGGGAAAGCGACGGATCGTTGACCACATTCGTGCTGCCGTAACGATCCATGAAGCCGGAGAACACAGACGCGTAGGTGTATCCTTCGGGTAGTTCGGTGTAGATCTTCCACGAAACGCCGGCGGTTTGCAGGGAATCAAAAATAGTCTTCGATTGGATCGCAGGTTCGATTCCACCCACATAAGGATAGGCGTAGCCGCCTGAGGTCGCGCCCATCAAATAATAACGATTGGGTTGGGTGCGAGTTGGGGCGGGCGCAAACCAGTTGTCGGAGGTGGCGAAGTTCGTCGCCAACCAGTAGTGGTAGGGGAGATCCGAGCCGGTGTAGTAGCCCATGGCACGGATGCCTTGCACATCATTTTCGCCATTAGCGATAGCGGCACTGGCAGCACTTACGACGAAGCCATCCGAACCAGGTGTTGGGAGGCCCAAAGTGCCCGGGCTGTTGGAACTCGGGTTCTCCAAATTGAAATCCCAATGCCCAACAATCCAGTCGGGACTGAGGCCATCAATGCAGGCGGTTATCAGGTGAAAGGAATAGATCGGAGTCGTAGGCACGCCTTGAGCGTTCGGGGACTGGTTCATGGCGGTGCATGGCGTAGTCCACGGCGTCGCGCCACCGGTGGAGGGGCTGCAATCCTCCGGCAGACCATTGACGTCGGCCGCTAGATTAAACGGCGGCGCGGTGCGATAGTCGTTCAATTTGCCGAAATAATGGTCGAAACTGCGGTTTTCTTCGGCCAGGAAGATGATGTGCTTGATCGAACTCAGATTGGGTGGCGGAGGCGGTGGCGGGTTACCGCCGCCGCCTCCTCCTGAGGTTCCAGCGCAGCCCGTAGAGGCGGCGACGATCGTCAGAACGATTAAAGTCAGCAAACCAGGGGACAAGTAACGAAGCGTGGCGCGTCTCATACCAGTACCTCCAAGAAATCTAGAACTTAAACCGCAAGTCCCACCCCTCCCCGTTGTTTTGGAACGGGTGGGCCCGCGGCCGAAGAAATCATTACTTACCGGCAGCCGCCGCATTCACGACCTGTTCTGGGCCGTGATA
>JBEKXO010000032.1:0-31352 GCA_049511995.1 Terriglobales bacterium | reverse complement strand
CTCGAATCGATGAGAATGCCGAGCGTTAGCGGCAGATCCGACTCCGCTTTGAAATATTTGATGGTCTGCTGTTTGCCATCTTCGAAGATGTCGAAGTTGTCCTTGGCGAGGTTGGGGATGAGAGCGCCGCGCTTGTCTTTGACGTTGAAAAATAACTGCACGACTTCGACGTTGACCTTTAGCGTTTCGCTCGACTGGTCTTGGGTTTGATCCCCCGCGGGTGCTTGGGCCGAGTCGGCCGGAGGCGTCGACGCGGTCGCCGGAGCATTCTGCGCGTGAGTCGGCAGCGACAACATGGCCAGAAAAACCGCGACCACGACCAACCCGGCAAGAACGGGCAAGTTCACGCTTATCCGACGTTTGCAATGTACTTTTGGCATTAGAGTTTTTATCCCTGGATTTTGCTAGTCTATCCTGTAATAGTCTGTAACGGTTAGATGCAGCGGAGGCGTGGGCTTAGGCATCTCATTAGTGAAAAAACGGTCGCGGCCGGAAGGCGCGATCAAAGCGGCGCGTTAAAGTGGGATAAGAAAAAATGGCCAGAAAGATAGAGGGTTCGGGGATGACCACGAAAATCGGCGCGGCACTGATAATGGGGCTAACCTTGCTGTGGGCGGGCTGGTTGACGGCTCAACAGAACCCGGAAAACGTTCCGGATGCCCCGTCGGCGACGCGTCCCATACCGCCGCCTAGCGCGCGCGCTGGAGCCGAGTCGCAACCCGATGCTTCTACCGGCGAGAGTTCCAGCGTCACCAGCGGATCCACCGAACTTCCCCGCAGTGATTCGGATTCGTCCGTCCCGCCTCCTCCGCCGATGCCTCCGATCAAGACTGTGCCCGCGGGCAGCGTCCCCAAAGATGCGGACACGGGGCAGGATATCTATACCATCAGAGGTTACTCCACCCTTGTATTGGTTCCAGTTACCGTAACCGATCACGACGGGCATTTGATCGGCGGCCTGCGTCCCGACGACTTTTACGTCCTCGAAGGCGGCAAGAGGCAGCCATTGAAGTTTTTCACCAGCGATCCTTATGCCCTCTCGGCAGCCGTGATCTTCGATACCGGAATGCCCGATGTCGGTTTAAAAAAAGTTCAGGAGACGTTGTCAGCGTTGCAGGGCGCCTTCAGCCAGTTCGATGAGGTCGCCGTCTACAGCTACAGCAGCACTGTCAGCCAGATCGCCGATTTCTCCACCGTAGGTCAGCCGTTGACGGTAGCGATGAATGAAGTGAAAACCTTCAAAGGCACCAACAATGGCCCTCCGGTGGTCAGCGGGCCGCTCGGTCCCGGCGGACCGATCATCAATGGGAACCAGGTTGATGTTCCGGCGCCGCCGGTTTACACCCCTCCCCGGGAAGCGCGTGTTTTAAATGACGCCATCCTGCGGGCGGCACGCGATCTCACGAAGCGGGACAAAACGCGCCGCAAAATCATTTTCATCATCAGCGACGGACGCGAGTTGAATTCCACTGCCAGTTATAAAGACACGCTGAAGGTACTGCTCACCCAGAACATCACCGTGTACGCGCTCGGCCTGGAGAGCGCTGGCATTCCCATCTACGACCGCCTACAGCGGATTCACCTGCCGAAAACAACCAAACTTTTGGGCTACAGCGATATTCTTCCGAAATACGTTTCTGCGACCGGCGGCGGCACCGTGCTTGGCGAGATGACCGAGGCCTCGATTGAACGTGCCTATAACCAAGCCATCGGAGGCGCGCGCAATCGGTACACGCTTGGTTATTCGCCCAGGGCTGGCATCGGAGGCTACCGCGAGATCGAGGTGCGCGTGCGCCGTTCCAACGTAAAGGTTTACGCCAAGGCGGGATATTATCCTCTGCCTACGCCTCAATAAGCGTGTGCAGGAGTGCGTCCGCCCAGCAGCCGATCCCTGGCAACTGCCCTTAGTAACATGGGTAACCTGCGCCCCAGCCTTCCAGTGTGGTATAAAAACCAGCAGTAACCGATATTATAGTCAGGCGGATTTGGAGCGAGATCAGTAGAAAGCGCCTCGCGGATTGAGGGAGTGTTTCGCGAGTATCGTTTCGCCGATGTTTTTGAGGAAACCTTTTGAGTTTCATCAACTTCGCAGCACGCGAGATTAACTGTAAGATCGTCTATTATGGCGCCGGATTGGGCGGCAAAACGACGAATTTGCAGTTCATCTTCCAAAAAACAGCCGAACAGCAGAAGGGCAAGATGATCTCGCTCGCCACCGAGACCGATCGAACCCTGTTCTTCGACTTCCTTCCGCTGGATTTGGGCTCGGTGCGCGGCTTTAAGACACGCATTCACCTTTACACCGTTCCAGGACAGGTTTTTTACGACGCCAGCCGCAAGCTGATTCTGCGGGGCGTGGACGGCATCGTCTTTGTGGCCGATTCCCAGCAGGAACGCCAGGACGCCAACGTCGAAGCGCTCGACAACCTGATGGATAACCTGAAAGAGCACGGCTACGACTTCAACAAAATTCCTTACGTCCTGCAATTAAACAAACGGGACTTGCCGAACGTTCTGCCCATCGACGCCCTGTCGAAAGAACTGCGCAAGAAGAACGAGCCCGTAGTTGAAGCGGTTGCCTTCCAGGGCGTCGGCGTGTTCGAAACACTAAAAGAAATCGCCCGCCAGGTCCTGACCGAACTGAAGCAAGGCGGCTAGTCTTCTCCGGAGCATCTTCTCAACCACCGAAGCAATCCTGGCCAAAAGAGAACGCACGAACGACTCGTGCCTTAGCCAAGTCATCTGCAATATCAAGCGGCCAACGACAGCGGCAGGTTATTCAGTGCCTCAGTGGCGCCTCCGCCCAGCGAGAAATCTTGCAGTTCCTGCTGCAGGCTGGCATAGGCCTGCTGCGCACTGCTAAGACTCGTCGATGACAGGCTCTGGCCAATCTGATTAAGGCTTTGCAACAGCGTATTCTGCACGCCAGTGTCTGGGCCTACACTGATCCGGTACCCGTGAAATGGAAGCGCTCTTCCGCGACTCTGCAGATCCTGTTGAACCGTAGAAAAATCTTTTTGCGCCGCCGACAGATTGCCCGATTGCAAGTCGCCGCCAAGCTGGTTGAAGGCCTGCGCAATGGGGCTGGCCGTAGACGCAGTCGTTGTGGCACTCGGTCCAGTCGTAGTTGATGGTTGAGCAAAAGCCGCCTGGAGGCTGGCGAAATCCGATTGTGCGGCGGATAGATTGCCCGACTGCAAGTCTTTTCCCAGTTGCTGGATGCTCTGTTGGTACGGACTGGTGCTGGTGCCGATCTGTGGTTGGTTGTAGGCGCTGCTGAGAATCGCGGAAATAGACATGGATGCCCTCGCTGTGAATTGAAGTAGCGTTCCGCAGGAAAGTCGCCGGCTAGCAGCGGAAGCTGGAGGTCGGCTGCCGGCGAAATTCCTGTTGAACCTTGGTGAGGCTAAGGCACGCCCGATTCCATTCGCGCTGGGGCAGGGCCAAGGAAATTTCGCTGAGTATTTTGTGACGATTGCAGGTTCTTAGCTCTAGTCGTAGTGCCGGAAGGGGCAGCAGGTCGGCAAACTCTGCAGGCTCTGTGAGGCAAACAGTGCCGCGCGCGACTGAACCTCGGCTTGGCAAGGAAACTTTCGGCGGTGATGGATTAGGCGAAATCAGGAGTGTCACGAAGGTATCCAGACGGTTAGGACTTTATCAAAAGCGAGCGTTTGAAACCGAAGCCGGAAAAAGTAAACTTAATCGCATGGCACGAAACTTTAAAGATCTTACGGAGCGCGAAATTCTGGCGCTCGCCATTTCCCTCGAAGAAGAAGATGGCCGCGTCTACGCCGATTTCGCCGACGGCCTGCGCGAGTCCTATCCGGCAACGGCTAAGCTCTTCGCGGACATGGCCGTGGAGGAGTCGGGCCATCGCGCATCCCTGTTCGAAACCTATCGCACGCGCTTCGGTGAACACATTCCTCTACTCCGTCGCCAGGACGTAAAGGGCTTTGTGCAGCGGCGACCCATGTGGCTCACGCGCCCTTTGAAGATCGCCGACGCGCGAAAACAAGCCGAACTGATGGAACTGGAAACACGTCGCTTCTACCAAAAAGCGATGCGCCAGGTCACCGATGCTGGAATCCGGAAGCTCCTCGGAGATCTGGAGGAGGTCGAGCGCAAGCATCAGGTCGCAGCCGAGGCGATGTCGGAAAGCATCACGCCCGCGGATAAAAGCGCCGAAGACGTCGCCCAGCGGCGCCTGTTTGTTCTACAGATCGTTCAGCCCGGCCTCGCCGGCCTGATGGACGGATCAGTCTCGACCCTCGCGCCGGTTTTCGCGGCGGCATTCGCGACCAAAAGCAGCCACGACGCATTCGTTGTCGGACTGGCAGCATCGATTGGAGCCGGCATTTCGATGGCATTCGCCGAAGCGCTCTCCGACGACGGATCGATGACCGGCCGCGGGCGTCCCATGCTGCGCGGCGCGGTTACAGGATTAATGACCGCAGCGGGCGGCATTGGCCACACGCTTCCTTTCTTGCTAAGCAATTTCCACGCAGCGTTTACGGCAGCGGTGATTATCGTCGCGCTGGAGTTGGCCACCATCGCGTGGATCAGAAATCGCTACATGGATACTCCGCTGCTGTCGGCAGCCTTCCAGGTGGTAGTGGGAGGAGTGCTTGTGTTTATAGTCGGGATTTGGATTGGGAGTTCGTGAGAAAACTAGTAATTGTCTCTTTTGGTAATCTGAAGACCCTGAGTTGGAGAGTAGACTTGGATCCGTGCTCAACCGACAAAATGAAATACTAATCAAAGATCCAGAAATTCTTGGAGGGACGCCCGTCTTTAGAGGTACGCGCGTACCTTTTCAGGCTTTGTTGGACTATTTGGAGGGCGGGCAAACGCTGAATGCATTTCTTGATGATTTCCCCACTGTGACCCGAGAAGCAGCCGTCCATGCCCTTGAACTCGCCAAATCGCTCGTTGTCCGCCAACTTCAATAGGCTGACTATTGATCGCTGAAAATCTCTGCGTCCACGCTCTTCTCTCAACAATCTATTTCCTATGGAAGCATCCGTTCGGCCGCCAGTGTGGAAGACCGCTCTGGCCTTCGCCATCATCTATTTTGTCTGGGGCTCGACCTTTCTCGCGATTCGCGTCGGCGTGCATGAGGTTCCGCCGTTTCTCTTCGCCGCCATGCGCTTCTTCATCGCTGGCATCGCGCTCTATGCGTGGATGCGACTCAAAGGCACGCCAAACCCGTCGCTTCGCGAGTGGGTCGCCGCCACGCTGCTCGCTGTCTGCATCTTTGTGCTCGATTATGGATGTTTGTTCTGGGCCGAACAGCGCGTGCCGTCAGGCATTGCAGCCGTCATGCTCGCGACCATCCCCGTCTTCATGGCGCTCTCGGAAATCCTCATCCTGCGCACGCAAAAGCTCACGGCGCGTCTGGCATTCGCTCTGCTCGTGGGACTAGGGGGCGTGGGCGTGCTGGTAAGCCACAGCGTGAGCTTCGGCGAAGCCCCGATCGATCCCGCCGGTGCCTTCGCTCTGGTCATCGCCTCCATCAGTTGGTCGATCGCGTCGTCGCTTACGCGCAAGCTCCCCCTGCCCGAATCCAAGGCAATGAGCGCCGCGGCGCAGATGCTGACTGGAGGAGTCATGCTTGCACTGGTAGCGGCGGCTGTCGGTAACTTTCGCGAATTTCACATTCAAACCATGTCGCGCGGCGCCTGGTTTGCGCTCATCTATCTGATCGTGGCCGGATCCATCGTCGGGTTCACCGCCTACGTCTGGCTCATCCATCATCAATCGCCCACCAAAGTCGGCACCTATGCGTATGTGAACCCGGTGGTAGCCGTGACCGTCGGCTACTTTCTCGGTGGGGAAACGGTCGGTCCGAGGACGATTGTTGGAACACTGCTCGTGCTCGTCAGCGTGATCGTGATTACGACTACACGCGCCAGAAAGCCCATCCCAACGCCGGTCACAAATTCACTTCAGGAAGAATTGGCAGAGCAGTAATACGCGAAATAGGCATCTAGCGGAAGAGACTTGCCACGCTTCCCCAGACTCGTTGCCACAGATTCTTCGGTGGACTGAGAAAGGCCGATTGCGGCGGGTTACGCTCTATGCGATCCACAAGTTTGAATCCCTCTGGAATTTCGAACAGCGCGGGATTCAACGACGCTCTCTCGATCTCTATCACTCGCATTTCATTCTTCGAATCCAACTGCCTCTCGGTCCCATCATGGAGCCCGTAAGCGCCCTTGACTGTCGTTACCGACTCCACAGCAAATCCGGTCTCAGGCTCGCCGATGTCGACGAACTCAGCCCGATCCGTCGGCTGATTTCCAAGGACCGCGCGTATACGTGCTCGACTCTTCTTAGGCCACTTCCGGTCGCATGACAATCGCTGCGAGAGATCGATATCCGAATCGGGCGCCGTCGAGTCGATATACCAGGCATCCGTTACCGATTCCCGCTCCTGAGAGACAGAGCCTTCGAGCGGCGTCTGCTTTCTTGTCGTAATAACATGCCGCGCCGTCTGCCCAAAAAATTCTTTCCGCTCGCCTGTGTCAGTGGTCGTTGTCTCGATTCGCAACGTGGGCTTATCCGAGACATAAGTCAAGGGGCTCCGCATTCCGCGTTTCTCCATTTCCTCCTTCGTTACTTGCCTCGGAGGATACGGGTGTGATGTGTATTCGTGCGTATCTAGATTCAACTCAAAAGACTGTCCCAAATCGCAGCGCGTGATGGAAACAAGACGCGGTCCGAAGATCGGCCGCTCAGAACCATCCCCCTGCCGCTGCCCGAAAGAATTTTGATATGCGAAACGCTTTCGGTCGGCCTGGAAATAAATGGTCTGCCGCGTTGGCATTCCCACCGCCCCGCGCTCGATCGTCATCTTAATGCCAGGGTTCTCCGCAGCCTGCGCCATCGGAATACCGAAAAGAAGCAACCATGCGGACAGGAAATTCATAGCGCCCTCCACCGGCAGGTCGGTAAATCCTGAAATCAAGCTAGTCCGGTGACCATTCCGCGTCAAGATTCACAGGATACATTTTTGGGTGGCACTGTCTTAATCTCCATGACTGCGGCCGTGTCTCGGACTGCAAATCTTTTCACTCGTTTTATTTTCGCGCGGCGATGCGCGTTCCACCCGATGTATAATTCCGCTGCCTTTTTTAAGCTTCGAGACGAGCTCTGGTGGGGGAGTTCGTTAGCGCCAAGGCAGCGGTCAAAAATTCCAATTCTGAAAATTCGGCTGGAGGCACTATGAAACTGCGGTTCGTTGCGGTAGCTCTGGTTCTGTGTTTTTTTGCGGCCACGATGGCTTATTCCCAGTCGTGGATTCCGTTGGTCAACCAACCAAATGATCTCCTCTCGCTGAGCAATCCTTTGTTGCTGACAGATGGGACTGTAATTCTGCACGAGTATTGCGGAAGTTCGTGGTACAAGCTGACGCCCGACCAGTTTGGCAGCTACGTAAATGGCACGTGGACGCGCACCGCGTCGCTGCCGAAAGGTTACGCTCCTCTTTACTTCGGATCGGCTGTGTTGCCTGATGGGCGAGTGGTGATGGAGGGCGGCGAATACAACGCGCCCAACGGGCCAAGCAGTTGCCAGGGAGTTTGGACGACTCTGGGTGCGATCTACGATCCGATCAAGGACGAGTGGACATCGATCACACCGCCGACTGGTTGGGAGAGCATTGGCGACGCGCAATCGGTCATCTTGCCAAATGGCACTTACATGCAGGCGAATTGCTGCGATACCGAGCAGGCGCTCCTCGATGCGTCAACCCTGACATGGACGATCACCGGCAAAGGGAAGGCCGACGTCAATGATGAAGAAGGCTGGAATCTTTTGCCCGATGGCACGGTGCTCACTGTCGATGCGTACGTCTTCAAGAAGAACTCGACCGGGAAGAATTACGAAATCTACAATCCGGCAACCGGTTCGTGGAGAAGCGGATCGAAGAGCGGAACCATCGTTCAACTCTGGGATTCGTATCCGGATGCGCAACATTCATCCCATGAAGTTGGCCCGGCCGTTCTGCGATATGACGGCACGGTTTTCTATACCGGAGCCAATGGCGCGCCCGGAGAGCCGGGACACACTGCCATCTACGACACCAACACCAAGACCTGGACGGCCGGCCCTGATTTTCCCGGCGACCTAGATATCGCCGATGGTCCGGCTTCGATACTGCCCAATGGCAACGTGCTGATGCTGACCAGCCCGGGCATCTTTAATCTGGGCGGCGTATTCCTCGAATGGGATGGAACAAGCTTTACCGATGTCACGAAGGGCAATACGGACGCGCCCAACATATCTTCTTTCTACGGGAATATGCTGGTGCTGCCGACGGGCGAAGTACTCTTTACGGATTTCGGCAATGTCTGGGTATATAGGCCGAAAGGAAGCCCAAACCCGTCGTGGCTGCCACAAATCACCTCTGCCCCCACAACCGTAAGCCGGGAAAAGTCATACGTGGTGTCGGGGTATAACCTGAACGGCTTCACGCAGGGCGCTGCCTACGGAGACGACACGCAAGCGGCAACGAATTATCCGCTGGTGCGTCTCACCAATCGGGTCACGGGAAATGTGTATTACGCTCGCACATCTAACCCGAGCACGATGGGTATCGCCTACACCGGCGTTGCCTCTACGAATTTCGTGGTCTCCAGCAAGACTGAGACCGGCCTCAGCAATTTGCAGGTGGTGGTGAATGGACTGGCTTCCGCGCCGGTGACGGTGAACATTCGATAGCAGAAACGCTGCTTTCTTTACGAGGGTCCGATCCGAAACTGGATGGGACCCTCGATTGTTCACCCGAACTCTCCATTCCCACGATCTAGCTTAGTCGTCATCGCCATCGTTGTCGGGCGGGGTCGGCGGGCCTTTTTGCGCCTCTTGTCCGAGGAAGTAGCTTGCATCCACCAGCGCCGGAACCGGCGTGTAGGGACGAAATGCGCCGGTGAAGAAGCTGCTCAGATCGGTCGTGGCGCGGGCGTCGGCGACTCCTAGCGCGCCTTCAGTGATGCCATAGATAGATTCGATGGTGCGGAGAATACTCCCGAAATCGTAGTTAGCGTTGTCGATGTAGCCCTGTGGCGTGTAGGCGGAAACGACGATAAGCGGAACTCGGAAACCGAGTTGATAGTCGCCGGGGCAATTGACTGACGTGCACGGCAGACCTGCCAGGCTGGGCGCGGGTTGATGATCTGACCAGCCTCCCCAATCGTCCCAAGTGACGATGATTGCGGTGTTGTTCCAGAACGTCTGTCCGGCATCCGTTGTTCCCGCCGCGCACGCGGGATTCATGCCAATGGCATTGATGACCGCCGCCACCCAGGAAGGGCCATAGTAGTTGTTCGTTCCGCTGCCAGCATGGTCGGACCAGTTGCCGTCGGGAATTACCCAGCTCACGCTGGGAAGGTTGCAGTTGGTGATGTCATTTAAAACGTCCGCGCCTTTGAGGTTGAGGTCGACGTTACCCTTCCATTCGGCGCCGGTACACTCCAAGGCCGAGCTCGTCTTACTTTTGAATTTCGGCACGCAAATGTCTTGAATGGAATTCGGGGCAGTCCATATGTCACCGGCGGAGGGAGCGTAATACTTCCAGGTGACGGATTGCGCATCCAGCACACTGCCCATGGTCGCTTTATTGTCGCAAAAACTGCCCACCGGGTTGGTGGGGAAGACCAGGGCGGTATTGGTTAACTGGCATTCCTGCACGGACTCATCGTCATAGGGAAGGCAGCCCTCGCCGAGACCGCCGAGCTGGGGAGAAAGCAGCCAGTTCGTGGCTTTTTTCGGAGCCAGGCAGCCAGCGTTTGTCTCGGACGGAGAAAAGTTCTCTGATACGAAAGTGGAGTTGGCATCCTCGGCAAAAGAGCGCGCCGAGGTTCCACTGAAAAGAAATTGATGGGCCGGATAGCTGGGTCCCTGATTGGTCTGGTACATGAAGTTCGCCCACCCATATTGCTCGGCATAGGTCAGGTAGGGATCGAGAAGGTAGCCGGGTTTGCCGTCATAATTGGTGACTGACTCGTTGAGGACGTAGCGATAAGAATTTTGCCCTTTCACATTCTGTTTGATCTGCCAGGCGCCGTCGTTGCGGCAGGAGTATCCATTCGCCGCGTCCGGGTCACACATCTGCGAAAATGCCTTATGGGAGTGATCCGGATCGGTGCTGCCCTGCATTGGAAGGCTCGTCAACGTAACCGGCACCACGTCCCCCGATCGATTCGAAAGTCCGCAGGGCGAGATGTTGTAGCAACTCGTTGTTACAGGGTTGGGTGAGCACGCGTTTAAGCCGCTGGCACCGTTGGGAATGGCGCAGAGCGGGCTTAAATAGTGGAAGAGATTGTCGGGCGTCCGGTTCTCCTGGACGATCACGACAACGTGCGTGATTTGTGGAGGGAAAGATGGCGCCTTCAGAGAGAGAGTTTTGGATTGCGCGAGAAGAGTCGAGGACAGAACGAGCAACAGCGGAGCCTTGGCGAAGGACTTCATCGATGACCTTTTTTGCTGAACTACCAGGCGTAACGGCCCTGGCGAAACCGGTGCGGGCGCGTAACCGGGCCAGCGTTTTGCCATCGAAAAGCTGAAACCCCGCGTCCCGCGCTCCATCTGGGGGGCATAGGAGCGTAAGCAAGTCTGAAACAAGCCCAAACGATTCGTCAAATCAATTCTTCGGTAAGACGTAGAAAGTAGTGCACAGCGACGGTCGGCGATTGAACCGCTGTCCCTATCGTCATGTTATGACCAAAAGTCATCATGAAAAGGGACCAAACAAAACAAGATTCCTCAAAGCGATTTACGCTCTCCGCGCAATCGGCATCCTAAGAGCGGCAACAGCCAAACGGGGAGAATTCCATCTTGAAAAACCTTGAAGGACTAAAAGTCGCAATCTTGATTACAGATGGTTTCGAAGAAGTGGAAATGGTAAAACCGCGGCGAGCGCTGGATGAGGCGGGAGCGGAGACGCGCATTGTTTCTCCCAAGAGTTCGAGTGTGCGCTCGTGGAGTTTCACGGAATGGAGCGCGGAGTATCCGGTTGATGTAACCCTGGACGAAGCTCGAGTTCAGGATTTCGAGGCGCTGTTGTTGCCGGGCGGCGTGATGAATCCGGATAAGCTGCGCATGGAGCCTAAGGCGGTTGCGTTCGTCAAGGCTTTTTTTGACGCCAATAAGCCAGTGGCGGCGATCTGCCATGGCCCTTGGACGGTAATCGAGGCCGGGGCGGCGAGTGGAAAGAAAATCACTTCGTGGCCTTCGGTGAAAAGTGATCTGCGCAACGCCGGGGCGAAATGGGTGGATGAGGAAGTGGTGGTGGACGGAAACCTGGTGTCGAGCCGGAAGCCGGACGATATTCCTGCCTTCAACCGCGAAATGGTTAAGGTTTTCGGCAGTGGGCGGGGGCGCCAGAATTCGGCGGCGTGAAGAGTTGATAAATACTGGGCTCTCGGATTGGCTATGATGGATGTGGGCGGAGACGCGGGTCGCCGTGTCTCCCTCAGAATCTGATGGGGACAAACATGCCGTCCCAAGCCATTCGCCTTGCCGCCATTCTGTTGACGCTGGTTCTTATCTGCGCCTGCGGGCGGCCGCCGGCGGGGAGTGCTTCCAGTTCCAACGCGCAAAACCTGCCTTTCGACCGCGAGCCGCATTCGACCGGCATATCGCCGAGCCAGACGCTCGTGCCGTCGGGGACGAAACTGCCGGAGGGAACACCCATCCCAGTTCGTCTGCAAAGCGCGCTTTCGAGCGCCTCAACGCACGCGGGTGACAGTTTCTACGCGAGCGTCGACGAGCCGGTTGAGATCGATGGGCAGACAGTGATCGCCCGGGGCACACCCGTGATGGGGCGCGTGCTCGAGGCAAAGGCTGCCTCTCGCGAAAATCCGAATGAAAGTTCGCTCGAGCCTGGGTATCTGCGCATTGTGCTTGTGAGTTTGAAAGTTAAGGGCAAGCCAGTCGGCATCGAGACTTCAAGCATTTTCGGTAAAGGTGGAGCGCGCGAGGAACGACGGCCGGCAACCGGCATGGCTCCCAGTGGACTTCAGAATAACGATATGAACCAAGACGTTATTTTCGGGCTCGACCGGCGTCTCAACTTTCGTCTGGCGCAGGCGGTAGATTTGCAGTGACGGGAAAACCGCATCATCCAGGAAATATCCCGCCCGCCGCAATTGCGCGACGTACCTCCTCTCTACACCGTTAAGGATTGCCGCCTACATGGACCTATGTAGAGCGACACGGCGATTTTTTTTGCATTCTATCAAGGAGTAACCCGCCGCACGCCGACCATTGGCATCTTAGTGCGGCGTTCGAACCGAATTGTCAGCGATGGCATTGGCTCTTTAACCGCTTCGAAAACTGGTGGAGGTAGGGGATGCTCTCGGATTATGCGGCGACGATGTTTGCGGTGGTGATCATCACTGTCGCGACTTTCGGAATGACAGCGCTGGCCGTGCTCTTCATGCAATGGTTTTTAGAGATTGGTGAATTTTTCGTTCGGGTTCCCGCAACGCGCGCCGAAAACTTCGTCGTGAATGAGGCAGCGGCGCTCACCCCTTCGCATGAACTGGCCGGCGATTGAGTCTCGGGTGAGAGGTTTTTCGGCAGTTAAATTTATGTGCAAAAGGAGTAAGAGCGGAGTCTAAAATTTCATATCATCTTCGGTGCAGTCGAGCCCTGGTTGTTCCGGCGAGACCGCGCCAAGTGCGTTACTGTAGAGTCTGTTGTCGTGCCCTGGACGTGAGATCAGCTTGTGTACAGGACAGACGTTTTCAGGTTGACCTCCAACGTTGCCGGCCGGCACGTCTCGCTCACTCAATCCACGAAACCCGCAGCAGCAGAGCAATACCGGGCAAACGAGGGATGGTGGGCCAGAGGAATCACAATGCAAAAGCGTTTCATACGTACGTTGTTGTTAGCGCTGGCAGGGCTAACGATCATGTTGGCGATTTCGGCACCGTCATTCGCGGAAATTGGTGTGGCAATCACCTTCGGTCCGCCTGCGATCCCCGTCTACGACCAACCGATTTGTCCGGGCGATGGCTACCTCTGGACACCGGGTTACTGGGCTTGGGACTACGACTATGACGACTATTACTGGGTTCCCGGCACATGGATATTGGCTCCAGAAGTCGGATTCCTCTGGACGCCGGGCTGGTGGGGATGGCGGGATGCCGGTTTTTTTTGGAATGAAGGCTATTGGGGCCCGGTGGTAGGTTTTTACGGTGGCATCAATTACGGTTTTGGCTATTTCGGAGTCGGCTTTCAGGGCGGACGTTGGGATGGCGGACACTTTTTCTATAACCGCGCCGTGATGAACGTGAATGTCACCGAAATTCACAACGTCTACAACACGAATGTAGTAGTCAACAACAATACCCGCGTTGCGTATAACGGCGGCAATGGCGGGATTGACCGGCGGCCAACTGCTGAGGAAGATGCGGCCGCGCGCGAGCGGCATGTCGGGCCAGTCGCGGCACAAACTCAACACGTGCAGGCGGCGCGATCCAATCCGGAGCTGCGCGCTTCTGCGAACCAGGGGCGGCCAGCCATCGCAGCCACGTCGCGGCCCGGCGATTTCAAAGGCGGTGTAGTGGCGGCGAGAGAGGCCGGTGGACGTTACACGCCTCCACCGAATCGCGGAAATCAGGCGAGTGGGAACAATGCGCGACCGGAGAATAATGCTCGACCCGAGGCTGGAGCTCCGGGCGCGGAGAATAACGCTGGGCGGACGAACCAATACACCCATGTCCGTGAGCTTCCGCCCGCGGAACGGCCGGCGGCTCCGAACACAGGGGACGCGAAGCAGGATCAGAAATACCAGAAGCAGCAGCAGAAGCTTTATGACCAGCAACAGAAAGAGCGGCAGAAAGTAGCGCAGCAACAAGAGAAGGAAGATCAGAAGTTGACCAAGCAAAACGCTTCTGAGGCGCAAAGGCAGCAGCAGGAGCAGCAGCATGCGCAGCAGACGCAACAACTGCAGCAGAAGCATACGCAGCAGACGCAGCAAATGCAGCAGAGAATACAGCCGGCGCGGCCGGCAGGAAGGCCTCCGAAATAAGTCTCGTTAGTCGCGGTTGTTATCTTGCAGTAAAGCGGAAGGCCTGTGCGTGGCGGCTGAACGCATAGGTCCTTCGCTTTGCTCAAGGATGACAGCTTGAATTTGTTGCCATCAACTTACAACTAGAACTGACATTTTTTATGTGCGCTCAAGCGGGCGCTCAATCCCGCTCCTATAGCGCAAAATCGCGCTGCCTGATGTAGATTGCAGAGCTATGAGATCAGATTGCAGAAGTAAAGATCGTTGCCGCAGCCGCGGTGAACTTCGCGTCTGCAATGTGTTCCTTTCCACCGGCCGCGCACTTAGCGGCGGCTGATAATAGATGCTTAGGATGCAGGTTGCGTCTTGGCCATTGTTATTCCGGGGTTCTGCCTTGAGAAGGATCGCTTGAGGCGGCAACGTTGAGGTCGACGTGCAATTTCAGAGCGGAAGAAACGTCAGGCGGATAGCAATTTCCATCCTTGTTATAGGTGGCGTGGCAGCCGCTGGCGAAATCGGGCCGCTTCGGCGATTGCGAGAATTGCCAGACATCGGCGAAAGCAATGCCGCTCGATGCAGGATCGAGATGGTTTGAAACGGTGCATCCCGGCGACGGCGGACAGGAATCATTGACGACCCAATATTTAATTTTTCGTCCTTCGGCGTGGTCGCGGATATCCTTCGCGGTCACGACTGAAATGCCGGAGCCTTCTCTCGCCGCGATGCCGGAGCAATACACGCCGGCGCCAAACTGAGCGGCGGTCACGCCATCGACCCAGGCGTGAAGATAGGCGCGCTGTTCGGGAAGCAAGCGGCCGCCTTGTTCCTGGTCGAGAAAAATTATCGTTTCGGCTTGAAATCCCTCGGCGCGCGCAGCATTGACCGCAGCCGCTGCGTCGGACCGGCCTAGTTTGGTTGCGTCTCCGGCCGATTTGATCTCGGCGTAGGTACGGCCATTAAAAAGAACGAGGAAGCCGAAACCTGCAGATTGGATGGCCTTGCGCTTGCCAATCCAGGAATTTGTCCTGGCACCCGGCGGATTATTCAGCCAGTAGCCGGAGTAAGAAAAGGTCTGGCGCAGAATTTTGAGGTTTGCATCGCCGGGATAATCGTTCCGGTCAAAGCCCATATACCCGGCCGGTGCAGCGGCGCGGGTTTGTGAATACGCCGTGAAAGGCGACAAAATAATTGTAGCCACGACTGCGGCGACGATCGCTGTAGTCAAGAACAAATTTCTCGGCGCGTTCAGGCGGTCATCTCCCGATCCTGTTCACGGTCGGGCCTGGCTGCGGCGGCGGGCAGTCGCAAGCGGAAGGTTGTTCCGGTCCCAACGATGGTGTCGAAGTCCACCGAACCGTAGTGCCATTGCATGATCTGGTAGGTTTGCGCGAGGCCGATTCCGCTGCCTCCTTTGTCACCCTTGGTGGTGAAGTAAAGTTCGAAAATTTTTTCCTGCGCTTCGGGCGGAATGCCAGAGCCCTGATCGATGATTTCGGCGAGAATCATGTCGTCATCGCGCCGCGCCTTGATAGTCAGCGTTCCTCCCTCCGTCATGGATTGCACACCATTGAGTACCAGATTCAGAATCGCCTGTTTTATCAAATCGGTATCGACGCGCACCAGGAGCAGATCATCTTCGCCGGGCGAGTCTTGGTTGAGCGATTCATGGCTTGGCAGCTCGAGCACTATACGCACATCGAGCCGGGCGGCGTCGGGGGCGGCAAGCACCGATACATCTTCGAGCAGCTTGCGCAGGTCAACGTCATCGAGGCGCAAATCGCGCGGGCGTGTGAAGTCGACGAGAATTTGTACCACTCGGTCGAGGCGATGGATTTCATTGCCGATGATATCCATGTGGCGGCGCGTGTCGGGATCGTCCTCGTGCATTTTATTTTGCAGCAATTGCAGGTGCAGCACGATGGCGTTGATTGGGTTTTTTACTTCGTGGGCCACGCCGCGCGTCAGGCGGCCGCTGGCAGAAAGGCGGCGTGAAATTTCAATTTCGTCTTCGATGCGGCGCACCGATTCGGCATCGCGCATGGTGAGCAGCGCTCCGATTGGCGTGCCTTTTTCCTGAATGAAGTCGAGCGAGACCTGCACGCGCCGGCCGTCGACTGCTTCAAATTCGTATTGCACCAGCGGGCGCTGCTTTTGGAACGCGGGCAATACGACTGCGCCGAGGACGGTTCCGTCGGAAAAAATTTCCTCGGCGGTGCGGCCCAGGATTTCACGGCGCGGACGTCCGAGGAACTTTTCCGCGGAAGCGCTTACCAGCACCACGCGCGAATCGCGGGTGAAAAGCATGAGGCCGTCCTGCAGTTTGGTCATGACCTGCTCGACGTTGTCTCGCAATGCGGAGAAAATCTGGTTGGTATCGCGAATCTGCCGGCCGAGGTGAGCGATCTTGAGTGAGACGAGGCCGACTTCATCTTCCGAGCCGGATCCTTCTTCCGGCAAGAGATCGCCGGCGCTGGCACTGTCGAGAGTGCGGCTGATGGCCTTCAACGGTCCTAGCGCCACATTCGATAGCACCGCCGCCAGCACTAGTGAACAAAAGATTGCGAGGACCGAAAAGAAAGCTGCCTGCTGCAATTTCGGCGTGAGCTCGTTACGCAGAAAAACCGTCGAGACGCCGACGCGAACGCTGCCAAAAGCCTGCCCGTCGAGTTCGACGCCAATGCTTACGTCATAGACTTTGCCGGGAGCGTAGAGCAAGCGCAACTGGCGGCGGAAGCCGGCGTCACGCAATACGCTCAGAGGCGGGCGATTCGGGACGGGGTGGCCGTTCAACGCAGGGTTCGTGTCGAGAACGGCCACGCCGTCCGGATCGATGATGGCGGCATCATAGATGATGCGCGAATTGCCGACCACCGATTCCAACATGTCGTTGAGGTTGGGGTCGGTCTGCAGATAGTTCGTAATGGCGACCCGCATCGCCTTGGGATTTTCGGTGTTCACGCGCGTGCTAGTCAGATCGGGCACCGCTTTAGAGGCGGCATATTCCAGTTGATTGGTGAGTTGAGAAGCGGTCTCATCGGCCCAGAGCAAGCGCTGGCGCAACAATTGCGAGAGGTAAAACCAGGAAAAGAAGACGACCAGCGCCGTGAACAGCGTGGTGATCACGAGCACGATGATAAATTTGCGCGTCATCTAAAAGCAGGTGGCGAGGTCTTAGGTGACAGGTCCTAGGAAGAGCAGAACCAATTTTTTCCTGTGGTACCGGTTTTGCTCGCACCTGTCATCCTGCGACCTGATCTTTTACTCTTCCTCAGCCATTACTGCATCCTGCGGGCGGCCGTATTCCTTCAGTTTGTTGTGCAGGGTCTTCAGGCTGATGCCCAGCATCTCGGCGGCCCTGGTTTTATTGTTATTAGTTGCTTGAAGAGTCTTAAGGATAAGCAACTTTTCCGCTTCTTCAACTGTCGTCCCCACACCGAGGTGCACCGCATCAGGATCGTTGACCACCGGACGCACGGTCTGGCCAAAACCTGGAGGCAGATGTTTGGTTTCGATCAGGCCGCCTTCGCAGACGATTACGGCGCGCTCCAGGGTGTTGCGTAACTCTCGCACGTTGCCCGGCCATGAGTAACTCTGAAAAACGTTGAGCACGGCTTCACTTACATCCGCCACTTTGCGATCGTGCTTCTGATTCATGTCGGCGAGCAGGCTTTTGACTAAGTCGCGTATATCGTCCTTATGCTCGCGCAGCGCGGGCATATGAATATTGAAGACGTTGAGGCGGTAATAGAGGTCCTGGCGCAGTTCGCCGTTGGCTACGGCGTCGTCTGGGACTTTGTTGGTAGCGGCGAGCACGCGCACGTCCACCGATGTTTCGACCTTGCTGCCGAGGCGGCGTAGTTTGTGGTCTTCCAGGACGCGCAGCAGCTTTGCTTGCGTGCCCACAGGCATTTCGCCGATCTCGTCGAGCAACAGCGTCCCGCCCTCGGCAAGTTCGAAGCAACCGGTGCGCCGTTCCATGGCGCCGGTGAATGCGCCCTTTTCGTGGCCGAAAATTTCGCTCTCGATCAGTGTCTCGGGAATGGCAGCGCAATTTATGGGGACAAAAGGTTTGGTGCGTCTCGGGCTTAAATCATGGATGGTGCGCGCCACCAGTTCCTTACCGGTACCGCTGGCTCCGGTGATTAGCACTGATGCGGTGCTCGGAGCGACTTGCTCGATCAGGTGGAAAATTTCCTGCATTTTTGCGGAGGCGCCGACCAGGCTTCCCAGCGCTCCTTTATCGCGGAGGCGGCGGCGCAGCGACTCGTTTTCGACGCGCGCGTTCAGGATTTCGCCAATGTTGGTGAGAATAGAACGCAGGCGGCGGAAGTCGATCGGCTTTTCGATGTAGTCTTGTACGCCGAGGCGGCCGGCGTGGAAGGCGGTTTCGGTTGCCTTTTGCGCGGTTACCATGATCACAGCGATTGACTGCGCGAGGTCGGCGAGGCGTTCTACTAACTCCATGCCGCCCATGCGAGGCATTTTCACGTCGGTGATTACGATGGAGGGAGCAAAGGCGGGTATTTTTTCCAGGGCTTCGACGCCGTCGGCCGCGGTGTCGGTGCGATAGCCCCAACCGGAGACAAGTTCGGCGAGGCCGGTTCGTTCGTTCTCTTCGTCTTCTACAATCAGCACTCGTTCCTGGGTCATATTCCTCTAGTCATAGGTCGTCATAGCTATTCAGCATTATTCAGGGAAGTGCTGCGCCCCGCAACCCGGCCGACCGAATTGATATCAATTTGAGATTAGTTCGGCGCGACCTCATTCGGGGACTTGGCGGGTCACACACGAGACCGGGCAACGCTCCGCACCCGCATAGTACCTGCTTCGAATGAGCAAAAAGGAACAGATTGCGGGTTTCAGTCGTGCGAGTCTGCGATGTGCGAGTCGTCGAAAGCAGCAGCTGCGCCTCGAAAAATGTTCCATAAACACTCTTAAACTTTTTGCAAAAATGTCCATTTGCTGTAAAATTCGGTGTTTCCCGGTGCAGCCTACCTGAGCGTGCAGTAAGGGTTTATTGATTCCGGTTCTATTTCAATAGTTTTGCTGTGCATTTGATTTGGAGGGATTCCATGTCGCTCTGTAACCGAACATACCGAAGATGCGCGAGTGTCGCGCTCGTTCTGGTCATGGCTCTGATTGCGTTGCCAATAATGGCGAATGCACAAACTGCGCCCCCGCCTAAGCCAGCACCCGTTTCGTCGGATGACGCTTTTCCCAAGTGGGACTTATTCGTCGGCTATCAATGGTTGAACCCCGGGGGCAACGTTCCCGATTCAAGTTCTCCACCGAACGCCGTCCAGATGCCTTCTTTGTCGAAAGGCTTCGGCACGAGTCTCTCCTACAACTTCACCAAGTATTTTGCCGGCGAAGTCAGTTACGGCGGAAACTCGGATAGCAGCAATTACAGCGTCAACACCTTCACCGCGGGTCCGAAAGCGACCTATCGAGGCGAGGGCGTGGACTTCTTTGTACACGCGCTGATTGGGGCGGAACGCCTGCACGCTCCAACTGCCTCGACCAGCACGGGTGTCGCCGCACTTCTGGGCGGCGGTATGGATCTCAAACTCTGGCGGTCGATCTCGATTCGCGTGTTTGAAGCCGATTTCCAGTGGTCGCACCAGAATTTTGGTAATGTCGTGCCGCCGGACAATTCTTCATTGCGCCGTCCAAACTATGATGGAGCTCTGCTGCGGACCGGTCTCGTATTTAACTTTGGCGGCGAACCGGCCGAACTTCCTGTAGCGGCGTCCTGCTCTGTGCAGCCGACCGAAGTCATGGTGGGCGAGCCGGTGCACGCCACCGTCACTGCCAGCAACTTCAACCCCAAGCACACCTTGACTTATAGCTGGTCGAGCAGCGGGGGAAAGATCGAAGGCAAGGATACCTCCGCCTCCATCGACACCAACGGCGTCAGTGGCGGCAGCTACACCGCCACGGCGACCGTTAGCGATCCCAAGGCGAAGAAGAACAATACCGCCAGCTGCACCGCGAACTTCACCGTGAAGGAACCGCCGAAGAACCCGCCGCAGCTCTCCTGCTCGGCAAGCCCGTCAATGGTTCAGGCGGGCCAGACGGCAACGATAACCTGCACCTGCACCAGCCCGGATAATGTCCCGGTAACGGTTGGTGGATGGACGGCAACCGGCGGCAGCATCTCCGGCAACGGAAGCTCCGCCACGCTCGGCACCACTGGCGCTGCATCAGGGCCAATCACGATCAGCGCTACCTGTACCGATTCGCGCGGGCTGACCGCGTCGTCTTCGAGCTCGGTGACGGTGGAAAATCCGCCGCCGCCGGCGCCGCAGGCCACGAAGGTGAACGAATGCGCGTATCCGAACGAAAAGAAACTCTGGCGCGTCGATAACACCTGCAAGGCTGAACTGGACGATGTTGCCCTGAAGTTGCAGCAGGATCCGGATGCCAAGCTGGTCGTCGTCGGGAACGCTGATCCGAGCGAAATGGCCAAGTCCAAGCATAAGAACCTGGCGGCTGAGCGCGCGCTGAACGTGAAGGCCTACATTTCGGGCGGCGAGGCGAAACAGAACATCGATCCCAGCCGCATCGAGGCCCGCACTGGAAACGCTGGCACCGCGACCTCGGAACAGTGGATTGTTCCGTCTGGCGCGACCTTCCCCAACGCCGACAGCACGACCCCGGTCGACGAGTCGAAGGTAAAGGCGATTCCGGACCATCCAAAGCCGGTAGCCAAGAAGGCGAAAAAGGCCGAATAGCAGGCTTTTGGCCTATTTAGCACGAAAGGCCGGTAGGGTTCACCCTATCGGCCTTTCTATTTTTCGTTCTTCGGTAACCTTGCCGGAGTCGTGCTAGCCTGTCAATGTTGGGCGCAGGCGAATATCGTTCGCAGGGGTCAACCTACGCGCATGGAATTAACAGGGCACCAGAAAGTTCTCCGCACCGGTTTCTTGCTACTCGCTATCACCTTTTTGAGCACTGCGCTGCTGGCCTCGGGGCCCTGGCAGGTATTAGGTCCGGACGGCGGGGATGCCCGCAGCCTGGCTTATGACGCACGCAATCCCGATCACATATTGCTTGGCACTAGCACCGGCCAGATGTTTGCTTCGAACGATGGCGGGCGCACATGGTCGCGCCTGGCGCGCCTGGGCGGCGACGACTACGTGCTCGACCATATCTCCATCGATCCGCAGGATTCCCGGCGGATTTACGTATCTGCCTGGAGCGTGTCGAGCCAGCAGATCGGCGAAATCTTCCGCACCCACGATGGTGGCGCCAACTGGCAAACGTTGCCCGCGATGCACGGCAAGTCGATCCGCGCGCTGGCGATGTATAAGGGCGATTCCCGCATAATGGTTGCGGGCGCGCTCGACGGCGTCTTCCGCAGCAAGGACGGCGGGGATACGTGGGAGCGTCTATCGCCCGCGAACTCCGCCGAGATCAAGAATATCGAATCGATCGCTATCGATCCGAAAGATCCCAATACCGTTTATGCCGGAACCTGGCACCTGGCCTGGAAGACGGCCGATGGCGGCGCGAGCTGGCAGCATATTAACAAGGGTATGATCGACGACTCCGACGTGTTTTCGGTTATCGTCGACCATGACAATCCTTCGGTCGTATTTGCCAGCGCCTGCTCTGGAATTTATAAGAGCGAGAGCGCCGGCAACCTGTTCTCGAAGATTCAGGGGATTCCGTTTTCGGCGCGCCGGACGCGTGTGTTGAAGCAGGATCCGACCAACGAAAATATCGTCTACGCCGGAACCACGGAAGGCTTGTGGAAGACGACGGACCTGGGCAAATCGTGGAAGCGTGTGAGCGATCCTGAAGTGGTAGTCAACGACGTGCTTGTCGATCCGCGGGATTCGAATCGTGTGCTGCTCGCAACCGATCGCAGCGGCGTGATGGCTTCGACGGACGGCGCTTCGACATGGGCCACCTCGAACAAAGGCTACGCTCACCGCTATGTGTCGGCGATCCTGGCCGATAACAAAGATGCGAGCACTCTTTATGTTGGCGTGGTCAATGACCGCGAGTACGGCGGCGTCTTCCACTCCAGCGATGCCGGGCAGCACTGGTTGCAGAAGGCGGCTGGTCTCGGCGGAAAAGATGTGTTCGCGTTGAAGCAGGCTCCTACCGGAATGCTCGTTGCCGGCACCAACCACGGCATCTATTACCTCGAACACAGTGCCAGCCAATGGCATTCGATGAACGTGATCGTGATCGAGCATACGTCGAAGGTCGCGCGTAAAGGCGGAGGCAAGCCGGTCACAAAAACAGCCATCGAGAAGAAGGAATTGGTGGCGCGGGTCAATGATCTTGAACTCGGCCCGGTGCGCTGGCTGGCGGCTACAGCCGGCGGTATCTACATCAGTACCGATCAGGGTAAGACGTGGAAGGGCGGACCGGTGCTCGGGCAGCAGGATTTTGTCTCTGTTCGCGCCGAGGGTTCGATGATCGTCGCAGCGACGCGCTCGCGCGTGCTCGTTTCGAAGGATCATGGGTTGGTGTGGCAACAGGCGAACGGGCTGCCAACGTATCTGGTTGGCATCCGCAGCGTGGCGCTCGCTTCCGATGGTCAGGTGATGATTGCGGCGCGTGAAGGCGCATACCGCAGCGAAGATGGCGGCGCGAGGTGGGAGCATGTGGTGAACGGGCTGCCGGGCAAGGACATCACGTCTGTCAGCTTCGATTCCAGCCATCATCGCTTGCTGGCTACCAGCGACGCGACCGGCGTGATCTTCGAAAGCCGCGACGGTGGACGTTCGTGGCAGCGTGGTCCGGACTCGGGATTCCCGCTGCGCCGGGTCAGCGTCATCGGCGGGCGTCTTGTCGGTGCAACTCCGTTTGACGGCGTGATCCTGCAACCGGAAAACGAATCGATCAGCGCGACTGCGGAGGCCGGCAGCAGCGAGTAGAAACTTAGATAAACCGCAACACGAGCCGGGGAGCGGAAACGCTCCCCGTTTTTTTTTGTACTCGGAGCCAACGGGCTTGCGTTCTCAGCGAGGCTGGGGAACAATCCTGTTGTCACCTCTATGCGGGTTGTCTTTCCATTCACGGTTGCGCTTGCGATCGGTTTACTTGTTCCGGGATCGGTTGCCCGGCAACAAGACAAGGCTGGCTCGACGGAGGTCAACGGGCAAGCGGCGGCTCCGCCTGCTCCGTCGAAGTCGCAGACGGAGTCCGGGCCGGTCGAACAAGCACCAGATCCGCTTGCCACCCCTCCGCCTCCCGACACCCACCCACAGCCGGAGACAAAAGTGCCGGAGCCAGACAAGAAGGCGCCAGAAAGTGACGCTAAAGGCAAGACGGACAGTGATTCAGTGACCACCAATTCGACCGGTGGTGACTCGGAAAAGATTGATGTGGGAAAAACCAGCCCGGGGAAGACAGATTTGGAAAGATCCGATTCAACATCGGATTCAACAAAGACCGGCTCAGTCGCCAAGGACGCCGCCGCTGCAAGTTCCTCGAATGGAGCCACGAAGCGAACGCAGCGTTCAACGACGCCGGCTAGTGGTCCGCGCAAGATCGTCGTTCGCAAGGGTGGTGCAAAAGAGCCTGCGACACAGATTGCGCCCGGCATAACTCCCGCCGAAGCGGCCCGCGAGCGCCAGAACGCCGAACAGTGGCTGCGAACCACCGGCGATCAGATGCAGCAATTGTCCATACTGCCGGACAGCAGCCAGCAGGAGACGGTGAGCCAGATCCGCAACTACATGTTGGGTGCGCGCTCGGCGCTACAGGAGGGCGATGTACGGCGAGCGAGCACGCTGGCAGAAAAGGCGCGTTTGCTGGCGGAGGATTTGCTGAAGCGGTAGAGACGGTGACAGGTGGCGGGTGACAGGTCGCAGGAAAATCTGTCGCAAGCCACAGGATTCATCGCTTTTCCTGTCACCTGCGACCTGCCTCCTACCTCTCCGCTTATTCGCTCGTGAAGTAATCCACCGTCACCGGATTTTCGAACAGCGAGTAATCGCGTGTCACTACCGTGATTCCACTGTCAGTGACGAAGTAGCGCTCGCGGTCGGCTTCTATGTCGTACCCAATCGTGGTACCTTCGGGAA
This sequence comes from Terriglobales bacterium, assembly GCA_049511995.1. GTDB lineage: Bacteria > Acidobacteriota > Terriglobia > Terriglobales > Acidobacteriaceae > Acidiflorens. The sequence continues at coordinate 7,289 of JBEKXO010000032.1, read as the reverse complement.
TGTGGACGTCGCGGTCGATGATGGCTTTGCGGATGCGGCAACTGCGGCCCACATTCACGTGCGAGAACAGGATGCTGTTCTCGATTTCGCTATAAGAATTGATGCGAACGTCGGGCGAGAGCACGCAGCTCTGAACCAGGCCGCCGGAAATAATACAGCCGGAAGAAATCAGCGAGTCGAGGGCGTGGCCCATGCGTCCGCTCTCGGCAAAGACGAACTTTGCCGGTGGATACTGGCGCTGGTGGGTACGAATGGGCCATTGTTCGTCGTAAAGATTGAAGACCGGAGAAACGGAAACCAGGTCCATGTTGGCTTCGTAATAAGCATCGAGCGTGCCCACGTCGCGCCAATACAGGGCTTCTTTCTTGTTTTCGTCGACAAAATTGAACGAATAGACGCGATAGTCGCCCAGCATCTTAGGCAGAATATTCTTGCCGAAATCGTGACTCGAATCAGGGTCCTCAGCATCTTTTAGCAAGACGGGAATGAGCACATCGGTGTTGAAAATATAGATGCCCATCGATGCCGAAATTTTCGTCGGATCATAGGGCGATCGTATGTCGGTCTGGCGCGGTTTCTCAAGAAATCCGACGATGCGATTTTCGCGATCGATGTCAACCACGCCAAAATGGCGGCTTTCCGAGGGGTCGGTGGTTAAGGTCGCGACGGTGACGTCGGCGGCGGCGTCGACATGCTGCTTGAGCATGCGCTCGTAGTTCATTTTGTAGATGTGATCGCCGGAAAGAATGATCACGTACTTCGGCTGCTCGGAGCCGATGGAATAAATATTCTGGTAGACCGCGTCGGCCGTCCCCATATACCAGTTTTCGCTGACGCGTTTCATGGGCGGCAGGATTTCGATGAACTCGCCTATCTCGCGGCCGAAGATATTCCAGCCCTCGCGGATCTGGCGGTTAAGGGAAAGCGCCTTATATTGCGTGAGGATAAAAACGCGGCGCAGGCCGGAGTTGACGCAGTTGGAAAGCGTGATGTCGATGATGCGGTAGATGCCGCCGAAGGTCACCGCCGGTTTGGCACGATCGCGAGTCAGCGGGTAAAGCCGTTCGCCAGCGCCTCCCGCGAGCAAGATTCCGAGCGTGTCTTTCATCGGCATAGCTAGGATGCAGCAATCCCCGCGGATGCTGCTCCGGCTCAACGCGAAATACTAGCATAGCCGACGCCGTATCCTTCGTGCCGTAGAGCACAAATTCGGCGACAAAAAAAAGGCACGACTGGCGTGCCATCCGAACGGTCGGTTTTCTAACAAAGGCCGCGGACAGGAGTGTCCGCGCCACACGGGCACTTAGCAGTGGACGATTTTATCGCTCTTGATGCCGCGCGTGGCGTTGCGTGAATCGACTACCAGTTGGGCATCGTTGACGATCTTCTTGTAGTCGTAGTCGGAGTGATCGGTGACGATGAGCACGCAGTCATACTGGCCAAGATTGTCGAGCGGCGAGCACTTCATCTGCAGGTCATATTTGCGGCCGCGACCGACGAAGGGGAAGTACGGATCGTTATAGCTGACCGTGGCGCCCTCCTTTTGCAGTAGCTCGATGATGGTCAGGGCGGGCGATTCGCGCAGGTCGTCAATGTCTTTCTTATAGGCAACGCCAAGCACCAGAATCCTCGAACCATTGATCGCTTTTTTGCGGCGATTGAGAGCGGAGATGGTGGAGGCAATTACGTTGTAGGGCATGGCCACGTTGATTTCGCCGGCCAGTTCGATGAAGCGCGTGCGGAAGTCGAACTCCTTCGCCTTCCACGAAAGATAAAAGGGATCGACAGGAATGCAGTGGCCGCCCAGACCGGGGCCGGGATAAAAGGGATGGAAGCCGAACGGCTTGGTGGCGGCGGCATCGATGATCTCCCAGATATTGAGGTCCATGCGCAGGCAGAGCATCTTGAGTTCGTTGACCAGGGCGATGTTGACGCAGCGATAAATATTTTCGAGGAGCTTCGTCATCTCCGCGGCAGCGGGCGAAGACACCGGAACAGTGCGGCGGAAGATCGAACCATAAAGCACGGCGGCAATGGCGCTGGCTTGGGGATCAAGCCCGCCAATGACCTTGGGAATATCGTGACGCGCGACCTGCGTGTTGCCGGGATCCTCGCGCTCGGGCGAGAAGGCGACCCAGAAATCGTTGTCGCCGGCTGTGCCATTTCGCGAAGCTTTGAGGCCAGCCTTATTTTCGTTTTCGAGGATCGGAATCAAAACCTCTTCGGTCGTGCCCGGGTAGGTGGTGCTCTCGAGTATGACGATCTGGCCGGCGCGCAGATGGGGCGCAACGGCATGCGCCGTGTTCGTTATATAGCTGAGATCGGGCTCGTGATATTCATTCAGGGGAGTGGGGACGCAGATGATGATGGCGTCCATGGCGGTGATCTGCGAATAATTGGCGGTAGCTTTAAAGCCATTGGACTTGGCCGCGGCGATCCCTTCGGGAGTAATACGGAAAATATAAGTGCCGCCGCTGGCGAGCGTGTCGATTTTTCGCTGATCGATATCGAATCCGGTAACGGGAAATTTCTGCTCGCTATAGAGCAGGGCGAGCGGCAATCCTACGTAGCCGAGACCAATAATTCCGACCTTAGCCTGGCGAGCGTTGATGCGGCTCTGCAAGTCGGTAAATAGCGAAGAAGCGGTGAGTTGAGTAGTCATAAGCAACGGTTAATTCTAGCATCGGAAGGTCACAGTTAGGCCACGTAAGCTGAGCTTAATCTATGATTTTCACGCTATTTTCATGCTGTCGGTCAAGGCAGCTGCCCACCTTGATTACTCCGGTAATCGAGTTTTGCGCGGGCTGGTTTCCTTAGTAACATCGGAGTGCGCTCAGTTTACGCCCCGATGCGATTCTTACGACTTCTGATTGTGATCTTGATTGTGGTTGCGCTCGCCAGCCAGGCGGCGCGCTTTCTCGTGGTCGACCAACCGGAAAAATCCGACGCTATCGTTGTGCTGGCGGGAGAGACGAAGGTTCGCCCTGAGCGCGGTCTTGAACTGCTGCGCCAAGGCGTCGCGCCGCGCATTTTCTTGGATGCTGAGACGCGAGACATGATCTACGACCAGCGGCTGACGGACATTGCGCAGAGATATGTAAACGATCTAGGGGAGGGAGGCCGGATTTCGGTTTGCCCGATCGCTGGTTTTTCGACCAACGCTGAGGTCGACGATGTGGGCCGATGCCTGCAGTCGCTCGGAGCGCATCGCGTGCTCATCGTCACCTCGGATTATCACACCCGTCGCGCTCGGGTAATCTTTCGCCATCGCCTGCCGCAATACCAGTTCAATGTCGCGGCCGCTCGCGATCCTTCGCGTTTTGGCAACGCATGGTGGACGAACCGCGAATGGGCCAAGGTCACTCTCGATGAGTGGTTGAAATTAATGTGGTGGGAGGCGGTGGATCGGTGGCGGTAAGAAGTACCTAGTACCCAGTACCCAGTTCAAAATCCGCTGCCGGCGCGCTTTACGGGTCGTTGCATTTACTGAGTAGTGGGTACTGAGTACTGGCAACTTTTTTTATATTGCGATAGTTTGAAACTCGGAGGTTTCATGGCTCAAGTTACGATTACGGTGCGGCCTAATGGTCCTTTGCGCATAGACGATCCCAATGGTTTGGTTGAAATCGTGGACACCGAAGGCAAGAAGTATGACACGACGGGGAAGCCAGCGTTTTCTCTATGCCGCTGTGGCGCATCTGCTAATAAGCCGTTCTGCGATGGCAGCCACAAAGCGCTTTTCCCAGTTCCTGTCGTGGCGATCAAAACTGAGTGACGGTGTCAGGTCTTATGCATAACCAAGGAACGGTGTTCGAGCTGACGCTTCAATGATTAACAACACTGAATGCCATGCCATATGAGAGATCTGTTTCTGGACTTCGCTGGCGATTAATAAGCGCTTGTTTGGTTTTTGCGGGGCTGCTGTTGATGCCGATGGTCGCACACCAAGGAGCGCAGGCGCAGACGTACACCTACAGTGTCGTGTATTCGTTTGCGGGTACTCCGAACGACGGTTCAGATCCTACCGCTGGCACACTCTTGGACCCGCAGGGCAACCTGTATGGCACCACCTACGCTGGTGGAACCGCCGGCTACGGCACGGTGTTCAAGATAGATACGACAGGCAAAGAGACCGTTCTTCACAACTTCGCTGGAGTTGGTGGAGGGGACGGTGCAAATCCGTACGCAGGTTTAGTGCTCGACGCGCAGGGCAACCTATACGGTACTACCGTAAATGGCGGAGATCCTTCATGCCGCACGGGAGGTTGCGGGACGGTGTTCAAGGTGGACACGACCGGCAATGAAACCGTGCTCGACAGCTTCCACGTCGCTGGGGCGGACGGCGCGTTTCCCCGGGCAGACTTACTGCTTGATGCGCAGGGCAATGTCTATGGCACCACTTTCCGCGGCGGCGCCCACGGAACAGGGACGGTCTTCACGGTAGACACGACTGGGAATGAAACGGCGCTCTTCAGCTTCAATGAGTTTAGCGGCGTCGGCGACTCGCCCCACGCTGGATTGGTGTGGAGCGCGCAGGGAAGCTTGTATGGCACCACCGAGCTTGGTGGCTGCCGCTGTCCCAGCGGCTATGGGACGGTTTTCGCGGTGGATACGACCTGGAATGAAACCGTGCTCTATAGGTTCGGAGCGAGGCCGGATGGCGCGAATCCCCTGGCCCGTTTGGTGCTGGACGCGCAGGGCAACCTGTATGGCACGACCTGGAGGGGTGGGGCATACGGCGACGGGACGGTGTTCAAGCTGGATGCCTCCGGCACGGAGACCGTGCTTTACAGCTTCACTGGCAAGAGCGGCTTAGCGCCCTACGGAGACTTGGTGCTGGACGCGCAGGGCAATCTCTACGGCACCACCACACGTGGCGGCGCTTACGGTTTGGGAACGGTTTTCAAGGTGGATGCGACCGGCAATGAAACCGTGCTCCACAGCTTCAAGGGGAAGAATGGCGACGGCGCAGTACCCTACGCAGGGCTGGCGATGGATGCGCAGGGCAGCCTGTATGGCACCACATCCCGTGGCGGGGACGACGGCTACGGGACTGTGTTCAAGCTGACGCCTTGACCTGTCCCCTCGCACCTGTCACCTGCCTATCCACTAGTACTACGACTTCTGGTGCGGATGGGTACCTTTCTAACTGCTAGACTTTCCTCAGAGCATCAATGCTACGCTTTTTCTATTTCGGAGCCCGCCTGGGCTTGGCGGCGTTACTGTCCGTATCAGTTTCCGCGCAGACGGCCACACGGGCTGCCGCTCGCGTGCAGCACATTGCCATGCACGAAACTGATGCTGGCCTGGAGGTCGAGATACAAACATCCGGAGCGCCGGTTGCGCCCGACAGTCAGGCGATCACCGGACCAGACCGCATCGTCGTGGATTTTCCCGGAGCGCTTCCTGCCTCCGATTTGCGCGCCCTAAAGGTGAACCGCGGAGCACTGAAGGGAATTCGCGCGGGATTATTTTTCGACAATCCTCCCATCACTCGTGTCGTGCTCGATCTGACCGGGCCGCAGCCCTATCAGATTTCGACGGGTCAGAATGCGGTTGTCGTTAAATTAAGTTCGGCTAAGCTAAGTTCGGCTAAGCTTGGTTCGGCGCAGTTGAGTGCGGTGAATTCGAATCCCGCGACGCCGGCGAATAAGCCAACTCTGGTTACCGCCGTTGGAACCCAGCCTGCCAGCGCGCCCGCGCAAGCCGTGGCCGAACTTCAGAATACTTCGCTCGCTGCGCGCGCCAGTGTCGTTGTTCCGTCGGCTCCTGCGGCCGCTCCGCGGACGACCGCCCCGGCACAAGCTATAGGCGCGGCGCCTGCCCGTGTTATTCCCGTGCAGCCGCCCGTTTCTGTAAGTTTTATTGACGGATTGCTGCAGATTCATGCAGAGAAGGCTACGCTTGCGCAGGTGTTATTCGAAGTGCAGCGCCAGACGCGGGCTGACATCGCGATTCCGGCGGGAGCGGAGCAGGAAGAAGTGGCGGCCGATCTCGGCCCCGCTCCGGCGCGCGACGTGCTTGGTGAGCTGCTGAATGGCTCCTGCTACAATTTTATTTTCGTGGGCAACGAACTCAGTCTCGATCAGGTTATCCTTACCCGCCGCGACTCTAATCCTTTCTAGCTCAGCCCTGAACCCGTCAACACTCTCGCACGAAGGCTTGCTGAGTTGGGCGCGGTCTCGTTAGATTGAACTCGGGGTAGACGATGGGAAGGAACGTTGAAAGGTCTCCGCGGGGGAGGAAGCGGAGTTTACAAAAAGTCAAAATAAACGGTCGCGCACGATAAAACGTCAGCCCAGCAGAAACACTTACATGGTGCTGATTTTTATGTAGCGAACCATGTCGGGTAACGACGTCAGAATCGCATATCCAACCAGGAACAAGCCAGCCGCGGCAAAAACCTTCCCCACTGTCAATCGCATCGTGACTCTCCTCAGCGCTTCTCGCAAGTGTTTTGCCAGAATAATCAACTAAGAACTTCTTCTGCCATCCGGTGATCTGTCTATTGCCCTCGGGAAAACCCTGTAGATACTTTCCCACTTCAGCGACGACTTACAGATCGGCCGGTCGCCGCATCCGATTTTTTCATCTGAGGAATGAGCACAATCCTTGGACAGACGCCTTCATCGGGCCTGTGCATCTCTCGTCAGATAAGTTCTCGTCAGATAAAGAGGATCGGTGAACAAAAAGATCGTTAAAATGAGTCCTCCCGCGCTGGAATCCACCATCTCGACCCGCGCCGAGAGAAAACAGGTCGAGGAGCGGCTGGCCATTGGCCCGCAGGTAGTTTATGAAACCATACGGCGCGAGGGCGAAGAAGAACTGGCGCGCACGGCCTCGGCGCTGGCCTGGTCGGCGCTGGCCGCCGGGCTGTCGATGGGCTTTTCGTTCGTAGCCGAGGCGCTCCTGAGCAGTCATCTGCCCGATGAGCCATGGCGTCCGCTGATTTCCCGCGCCGGATACTGTATAGGCTTTCTCATCGTCATCCTCGGGCGGCAGCAGCTCTTTACCGAAAACACCCTCACGGTTGTGCTCCCCCTTCTGGTGAGGAAAGACCTTTCGACGTTATTGCGTATGCTGCGCCTATGGGCAGTCGTACTGACGGCAAATCTCGTGGGAACGTTTTTGTTCGCACTCTGCATCGGGAAAATCCATATCTTCGATGCGCACACACAAGAAACCTTGACCAGCATCGGCGTGGCGCATCTCGGAGCGGGGTTCGGGACGGTGCTGATGCGCGCGATTTTCGCGGGCTGGCTGATCGCATTAATGGTGTGGCTGCTGCC
>JBEKXO010000031.1:0-31882 GCA_049511995.1 Terriglobales bacterium | reverse complement strand
GTCCGAAATTTCCAGTTCCAGCTTCCGTGCCTTCGTGTCAATGGTAATTTTGTCGCCTTCGCGGATGGCCGTGATTGGGCCGCCTAGCGCCGCTTCCGGAGCGACGTGGCCGACCATCAGACCGCGCGTCGCGCCGCTGAAGCGGCCGTCGGTTAGCAGGGCCACGCTCTCGCCCAGGCCCTCGCCTACAATGGCCGCCGTCACGCTCAGCATCTCGCGCATGCCCGGCCCGCCCTTCGGCCCTTCGTAGCGGATCACTACTACGTCTCCGGCCTTGATCTGTTTGCTGGTCACCGCGTGCATGGCCGCCTCTTCGGAATCGAAGACGCGCGCGGGGCCGGTTTGCGAGCCGCGTTCATGCCCGCTCATCTTCACCACGCCGCCGCCGGGAGCCAGGTTGCCTTTCAAGATCACGAGTCCGCCAGTCGCCTTCAGCGGCTTGCTCAGTGGAGCGATCACCATTTGCCCAGCCGTTTCTTTGGCGGCGTTCGCCTCGTCGGCAAATGTCTTTCCGGTGACCGTCATTGCCGAGCCGTCTACGTATTTGCCGTCGAGCAGGCGCTTGGCAATCAATTGAATACCTCCGGCAGCATCCACGTCGGCCGCAACATATTTTCCCGCCGGCTTCAGATCGGCTAGCAGCGGAGTGCGCTCGCTTACCCGCTGAAAGTCGTCGATGTCGAGCGGCAGTCCCATCTCGCGCGAAATCGCCAATAGATGAAGAACAGCATTGGTCGAGCCGCCCGTCGTGGCTACGCCTGCGATCGCATTCTCGAAGGCCGTATGGGTCAGAATATCGCTCGGGCGAATATTTTTTTTCAAAACATTCATCACCACTTCGCCGCAGCGGAAGGCAACTTCGTCCTTGCGCGGATCCATCGCGGGAATGCTGTTGAACCCCATGGGCGAAAGGCCGATCAGTTCCATCACCGTCGACATGGTGTTCGCGGTGTATTGGCCGCCACAGGCGCCGGCTCCGGGACAGGCGACGTTTTCGAGCGCGAGCAGATCAGCATCGCTCATATTGCCCGCGGCGTTCGCGCCTACCGCCTCGAACACATCTTGAATGGTGACGTCCTTGCCTTGATACTTGCCCGCCGCGATCGTTCCTCCGTAGAGTACGAGGCCCGGCAGATTCATGCGGGCGAGCGCCATGGCCGCGGCGGGAATCGTCTTGTCGCAACCCACAATGCATACGGCCGCGTCGAAGAGCTGACCGCGACAGACTAACTCGATCGAATCGGCAATCACTTCGCGGCTCACGAGCGATGCCTTCATGCCCTCGGTGCCCATGGTCTCGCCGTCGGAGATGGCGATGGTGTTGAATTCCATCGGTGTGCCGCCGGCAGCGCGAATGCCTTCTTTCACCTTCGCCGAAAGGCGGCGCAGGTGAAAGTTGCAAGGCATCGTCTCGATCCAGGTATTGGCGACGGCGATCAGCGGCTTCGCGAGGTCGGCATCGGTGAAGCCGATCGCCTTATACATAGCGCGCGCCGGAGCCTGGTCGCGCCCGTCAGTGATGTAGCGACTGCGATGCTTGAGGTCGGTAGTCATGGGAGTGATGCGGACAGTTTAAAGCAGGGTTCTCAGTTCCCGGTTCTCAGTTCTCGGTGGAACACCTTGATTTTTCCGAGAACTGAGAACCGGGAACTGCTTTTTAGGCATTCACCACTTTCGGTCCTGCGGGCTTCGCCGCTTCGGTGCTCTTCTTCTTGTCGGTTGGAAGCCATGACATCATGGCGCGCAACTGCTCGCCTACTTTTTCGACTGGATGCTGCTTCGCGGCCTCGCGCAGCTTAGCAAACTTTTTGCCGCCTTTTTTATTTTCTTTGATCCACTCCTCGGCGAACTTGCCGCTCTGGATTTGTTTCAAAACTTTCTTCATCGCCTTCCGTGTTTCATCTCCGACGACCATCTCACCGCGCGTGAGGTCGCCATACTCGGCTGTGTTCGAAATCGAATAGCGCATACGGCTCAGGCCACCTTCGTAGATGAGGTCAACGATCAGCTTCATCTCGTGCACGCATTCGAAGTAGGCGATCTCGGGAGCGTAGCCGGCCGCCACCAACGTTTCAAAACCTTTCTGCATCAGTGAAGTCAGGCCGCCGCAGAGCACGGCTTGTTCACCGAAGAGGTCGCTCTCGGTTTCTTCTTTGAACGTAGTCTGCAACACACCGGCGCGGGTCGAGCCAATGCCGTGGGCATAGCTCAGCGCGAATTCGCGCGCGCGCCCGCTGGCATCCTGATGGATGGCGAGCAGCGAAGGCACGCCTCCGCCCTGCGAATAGACGCGGCGCAGCAGATGGCCCGGACTCTTTGGCGCGATCATCACTACGTCGACATCCTTCGGAGGCTTGATGGTTTTGAAATGAATCGAGAAGCCGTGGGAGAAGCCGAGAATTTTTCCTTTGCGCAGATGCGGCTTAATGGCGGATTCGTAGAATTCGGCCTGGGTCTCGTCGGGCGTGAGGATCTGAATCCAGTCTGCGCGCTTGGCGGCTTCGGCCGGGGCGACGACGGTCATGCCGTCAGCGCGCGCCTGCTTGGCCGAGCCGCGCTCGGGATCGAGACCGATGATGACGTCGTATCCGCTATCGCGCAGATTCTGCGCCTGCGCGTGTCCCTGCGATCCATAACCGAAGACGGCAATCGTTTTGTCCTGCAGCGCGGCAGGATTGGCATCGTTTTGATAAAAGACTGTGGCCACGAAAAACTCCTTATGGGGTGGTATGTAGATCTGTTAATAACTAGCTGTTAAATAAGCTGGCTGGGGTGAAAATTGTGTCGCGGGCCAGAAACCGACCGATCAGTCGGTTTCAGAAATGCTACGCAGGTCGAGTAACGCTGTCAACCGCTGTCAGAACTCGAAGTAGCCTCCGGTGCGCGCGGGATGCGCGTTGCCGTTGGTTCCAGTGGCCAATTCTGAAGAGGGGAGCAGACCTTCATCCACTCCGTGCAGGCTTTCCCACGCGGCCTCGGTGAGTGCGGGGTCGGCGCCGACTATGTCGCGAATCATCTGCCAGGCGGCGAGATTGAGGGCGCCCTCGGGTGCGGGCCCCATGGCCAGCGACACCGAGCACTGCGGACAGAAACAGATGCGTTGCGCCGAGGATTTCTGCCGCGGCCTCACTCCGACCGTTTGGGCGAAGAGATAGACGGCGACGGATTTTCGCCCGGATTCGAGCTCGCGGTTGCAACGCAGACAATACAGGCTGTCCAAAATTCTCGTCCTGTCGGAAACAGTAATTGCTCACGTTACTTTCTCGGAGGCGGGGGCTGCGCACAAGTGCGTAACAGGATTCCCGCTGGAGGCCAGGGACCCTGCGCGAACCAAGCTTGCTCTAGGCAGAAGCTCATGGCGTCACGCACTCTACTGCCATGGGATCGGGGCCATCGGCAAAAGTCCTGCGAGCGCTACAGAGTCAGAAACAACGGCAGCAGGTTGCCGCCGTTTGTTACCGGATTGGGCGACGCGGGATTGAATTTCTGCTGGTGCAGACGCGCGGCGGACGCTGGATTTTTCCGAAAGGCGGGGTTGAACCGGGGCTCACGCTCGCGCAGTCTGCCGCTCTCGAGGCTTTGGAAGAAGCGGGTGTGCATGGACGGATCGAGGAAATTCCGTTCGCTCGCTACTTTCGCCAGACGCCAGACACGGGCGTTTCGGAGCCGGCCGTCGCTGCCTGTCTTTGCTGTCTTTGCGCAGTGACTCGGCGGGAGGCGCCGCAGGAGGCGAACCGCAAGCCGACGTGGTTTTCCGCGGAAAACGCGAAGCAGCGGCTGCTCAAAGATCGTGCGCCAGAATTCGGTTCAGAACTGGCCCGCGTCATCGACCGCGCCGCGTCGCGGATCGAGCGAATGCGGAGCAACTGCGGTTCTGCAGCGCATCAGCACAGAGACGAATTGCAGAGAGTTCGCTTTGACTATTTTGATGTCGCGAGATTTTATGACGGGCGCAGGGTTCCACCGGTCGGAGCGGCGGAGGAAACCGGGCGGAGAATTCTGCGGCTGGGTGCGGGAACCTTCTCAAGTGACCGGGCTCGCAACGTCACAGCGATTGACGCTGGACCGGGTTGCGCCAACTTGCGAAAACGTTAACCACTGAGGGCACGAAGGTTCACGAAGGAAGTAGTTACGAGAAAGCCTTCACGAAATTCAGCGTCCTTCGTGGGACGAGGTTTTAAGGGGTGAAGCCACGCTTCGGTAGTGGCTCAGTTTGAAAGATGCGTTCCCTCAGTGGCTAAGGCCGAAATTAAAATGCGATGTGTACGGCACCGCTGCAGCCGTGCCCTTTCAGAACCGAGTTGAACCGAGTCACTACCCACACTTCCAGCTAGTGGAGCGAAAACCTGATTCCGCGATACCATCTCTGTGATGCTTCGCGAAGCTACGGTTGATTCACGGCACGAACCTCGGCTGGAGCCGCGGCAGGAAATTCTGCGCGCGGCGGCTCGGCTGTTTCAGCAACAGGGATACGACGCGACTTCGATGAACGATGTGGCGGCGGCGCTCAAACTCTCGAAGGGCGGCCTCTATCACCACTTTCAGTCGAAGGACGAAATTCTGTTTCACATCATGTCGCATGCCATGGATATCACCGAGGCGCGGGTCATCAACGTAGTGCGACGCGTCGACGGCACGGGCAGCGACGGAGCCAGAGTTGATGTGACCGAAGAGCGGCTGCGCACGCTGATCCGGCTGCACATCGAGGTTGTGCTTAGTCCTGAGGACCGAGAGATTACCGTGATGCTGCATGAGAATCATCCGCTGCCGACCGCGCTGCGGCGCAAGATCAATGCGCGCAAAAAAGATTATCTGCACTTTGTCGAGCACCTCATCACCGACGTGCAGCGCAAGCGCAATTCGCAGTCATCGGTGACGCCGCGCGCTGCCGCGCTGGCGCTGGTCGGAATGATCAACTGGATTTACCAGTGGTACAAGCCGGATGGTCCGCTGACGGGTGAGGAGTTGGTGCGGCAATATACGGATATTTTTTTTCATGGAGCGGTGGGGTAGCGACGAGTTCTCGGTTCCCAGTTCTCAGTCCCAGCGGAGGAACTGGCCGCTTTCGTCAGGGGTGACTGAGAACTGAGAATCAGGAACTAAGAACTATTCTTCATGCCCCGGCTATTTCACATCGACGATCTTTCGCGGCTGCAGGCGGAGAGAAACAAATCCTACTTTGAGTTTTTGCGCATCCCGGCGATGAGCGCGGGCGTTTATGTTTTGCCGAAGGGTGGGACGGACGCGCAGAAACCGCATCGCGAAGATGAGATGTATTACGTCGTGCGTGGAATTGGCCGGATGCAAGTGGGCTCCGAGGACTACGAGGTTCGCGCCGGTTCCGTGATTTTTGTTGAGGCGCAGTTGGAGCACCGCTTCTACGGCATCGAGGAGGAGTTGGAAGTGCTGGTGTTTTTTGCTCCCGCCGAAGAGGAATGATCGTCGGCTTTGAAGGGGCGCGAGACTGTGCCCGAACGTGCGGCTCCCCGCCGCCAAATTTACTCGCAAATTAGAATAGGCGGATGCAGAACGCCACGCCGGTGGCGATTGCCGTGCTTGCGCTGGAACTCGCGCCTGCCGCTTTGTTTGGACTTGCCGGGGAGCGCATTGGGCGTGCGTGCGCGCGGTGGCCGACATCGTTCCGCACTTTCCTGCCATTAGTCTGCACGCTGCCTTACGCGGTCATTGCTTTATCGCACCAGATGTTCTTATGGAAGTGGTGCGCTCTTTACGCCGCCATGCCGGTGGCGATCGCGTGGCTTCTGGGACAGGCATCGGCCGCCGATCCCGAGCAGCGCGGCAATTGGCGAGATGCTCTCATTCTTCTCGCGCTCGGGCTGGCGATTGATTTGCGCTGGTTCGAGCGAGCCTGGCCCAGCGGTCTCGCGGGCCTGGGGAAGTTGCTGGTAGTCGATGCGGCGCTGTATGGATTCGTAGCGATTCGCCGGCTCAGCGGAACCGGCTTCGACTTTCACTTTCGCTGGAGCGATTGGAAAACTGGCTTGCGCGAACTGGTTTTCTTCGCACCGCTTGTCATCGGCTTGGGCTTGGCGCTCGGATTTCTCCAGCCGCATCGCGGCGCGCTGCAGCTCTCGATGATCCTCAAGTGGATCTATATTTTCGTTTTCATCGCCGTTCCGGAAGAACTTTACTTTCGCGCATGGGTGCAGAATCTGCTGGAACGGCGCGTGGGGCGCCGGGCCGCGCTCGCGATCACGGCGGTGTTGTTCGGGCTATCGCATTTCAATAAACGCTCGACGCACTTCAACTGGCGCTATGTCATCCTGGCGAGCATCGCCGGAATTTTCTACGGGCGGGCATGGCGCGAACAGCGCCGGGTGCCGGCGTCGGCCATTACTCACGCCAGCGTCGACGCGATCTGGTCATTCTGGTTTTAAGCGTACTGCTTTCACCACGGAGACACAGAGCACGGAGAAAGTCCAACGGACAAAACCCTTTGCTTCCGTAGCGCCTTTACGGTTCTCTCAGCGACTCTGTGATCCGGCGAAAGAAGCAGCTAAGCCGTACTCCTTGTCTTTCGGCCTGGTTTTAGCTCGCAGACGCGGAGATGAAAATGTAAAGATAGTTGCGATGCCCTTGAGGTCAAAACCTTTTCCGGCCGAGATCACGGCCCCACGCCGCTTCTTTATGTGGGTCCAGATCGTTGCCGTTTTTGTGTTGCTCGAGTTCGCGCTTTGGGCGCGGACTACCGACATGCGAAACCGCTGGGCCGCCGTTACCGTGGTCGCGCTGCTTGTTTTCATCTTCATGGATACATATTTTGATCCGTCGCCGCGGTCGGCGTTCGACCGTCTCGGCCTTGGATTGCCGAAAGTGTTTGGCGCGGGCGTGGTGCTGGGCATCGGTTTTGCGGCGCTGGTTTTGATGGTTGTACTGGACCGGTGGGCGGGCGGGCAGATTCCTGCAACGCCGACGTGGATTCCCACTTTGCGATCGGCAGCGGGATACGCGCTATGGGCGCTGATGCAGGAATTTATACTGCAATCATTTTTCTTTAACCGCTTCGAAGAGCTTTATGGAAGCTCGCCGGCGGTCTGGATCGCTGCATCACTGTTTGCGTCCGCGCATTTGCCGAGCCCCATTCTCACCACGGCGACGCTTATTGGGGCGCTCTTTTTCTGCGAGGTGTTCCGCCGCTATCGAAGCCTCTACCCGATCGCAATCGTGCATGCGATGCTGGGATTGGCCCTTGCCGTAGTTGTGCCTGACAGCCTGCTGCACCATATGCGAGTCGGGATTGGGTATTTGCAGTATTAGCTTATCGACTTGGCATGAAACTGACGCAGTCCGACTGCCAGAAAAAGCGCGTCAAAGAGCGTTAGTACGATCAGCACCGCCAGCACGGGAAGGTGCGGAAACTGGGGGACGAGCGTTCCGCGCAAGCCCTCGCTCGCGTAGACGAGCGGATTGATGAGAACTACTTTTTGCAGGATCGGAAAGTGCGCTAGCGCGCTCCATGGATAATAAGTGCAGCCAAAAAAGATCATCGGAGTTAGAACCATGCTGAACATTAATCCGATGTGGGTTTGATTGACGCTACAGCCTAGCGCCAGGCCGCCGCAGGCTGAAAACAGCGCGACCAGCAGCGTGACGCAGGCGAAGCGCAACGGAGAACTCAAGTTAAATTCCACTCCCGGGCGCAGCAACAGCCACGCCATCGGGATGACCGCCAATCCGGCGACCAGGGCTTGGAGCGCGCCGAAGATAACTTTTTCGATTGCCAGCCATGAGATTTCGATCGGCGCCAGAAGGCGGTCTTCGATCTCGCGCGTGAACTGAAATTCTGCGATCAAGGGCATTGCGACCGCCCACACACCCGTGAACACCATACTGATGGCCATGATGCCGGGTAGGAGCAAACTTTTGTAGGCGGCGGGCATGTAGCCGCTCGAGACCATCACGCGGCCAAAAATAAACACGAACATCATCGGCTGCAGGAAAGTTTGCAGTATCAGAGGAACAAAGTTGCGGCGAGCGACGTGAGCGTCGCGCGCGAGCAGGGCGAGAAAAGTTGTCCAGTTCAATCGCGCAAGCTCCTTCCCGTGTGGTGCAAGAAAAGATTCTCGAGGCTCGGCTCGGAGATATGGACGTCGCACAATTCGACCGACGCGCCAGAGGCAAGACTCGCAATCTCGCCGACCAGCGAGCCTCCGCGATCGGCGTAGACGTCGGCGGAGTTGTCGTTGTTGGCGGTGGGGCGAACTTCTCTGACGCCCGCCAGGCTTTGCAGGCGCTGCAGCATCTCCGGAGAGTTCTGGCCGAAGCGTAAGCGCAGCAGATAGCCGCCCGGAACCGACGCCTTCAGCTCCGCAGGCGTGCCCAAGGCAATATTCTTTCCATGATCGATGATCGCCAGGCGCTGGCACAAAGCGTCGGCTTCTTCCATGTTGTGGGTGGTCAGAAGAATCGTTTTGCCGTTCTCGTTGTATTCGCGAATGATCTCCCAGAGCAGCAAGCGAGTTTGGGGATCGAGGCCGGCGCTTGGCTCATCGAGGAAGAGGACTTGCGGGTCGTGCATCATGGCGCGGGCGATCGCGAGGCGCTGCATCATGCCGCCGGAGAATCCGCGCACCATCTGGTCAGCGCGGTCGGTGAGTTTGAATCGCTCGAGGAGCGTCGTCGCGCGCTCGGCGCGCTCGCGCGAGTCGATGCCAAAATACGCACCGTGGAAAAGCAGGATTTCGCGAGCGGTGAGAGTGAAATCAAGGTTGGGACGCTGCTGCACCACTCCGATCAGGCGCTTGACGGCGACCTGCTCGGCCCACACATCGTGCTCGCCGATCCAGGCCTGGCCGCCGGTGGGGCGCACACGCGTGGTGAGAATTCCGACGGTAGTCGATTTGCCCGCGCCGTTTGGGCCGAGGAGGCCGAAAATTTCTCCGGGTAGGACTTCGAGAGAGATGCCTTCGAGAGCGACGATCTGGGGCTTGGGCTGTTTATTTCCTTTGCCGCGGGCCGCGCCAAACCCGAAGCCTCCGCCGGAGGCGAGCGGCGGGGGCGAGGTGTAGATTTTGCGCAAGTCTTTAGTTCGAATGCCAGTCGACATGCCCAATCCGTGAAGCGGAATTTTATGCCCTAGATCTTACGCCCAGCGAAGATTCCGATAAGGATATCAAAGCGAGCGCGACTCCGCCGTGGCGCGCTCTGCCACGCGCGCAGGCTGATATATTCAATTTGCAGTTTGTTTCACAGCTGCGGACGAAAATGAATATGCGGAGGAAGAATGGGCCCAGGCTGTAGGAGTAGGATTTTTCCCTGTCTCGTAATTTTCTTATTGTTATCGATTTCAGTTTTCGCAACAAATGCCCCAACCATCACGCTTTCCGTTGATGCCTCGGATGCGCCGCGCAAAATGTTCCACGCGCAATTGCGCATTCCCGCCAAGCCGGGGACGCTAACGCTTTACTATCCGAAATGGATTCCCGGCGAGCACGGCCCGACCGGCCCGATCACGGATTTAACCGGACTGAAATTTACCGCAAGCGGAAAGACGCTGAACTGGCGGCGCGATTTGCTCGACGGATTTACCTTTCACGTCGAAGTTCCTTCCGGCGAAAACGAAGTCGTCGCCAATCTCGACTACGCCTCTGCCACGTCGGACGAGCCCGGATACAGTTCCTCGGTGTCCGCGACGGAAAAGTTGTACATCCTCAGCTGGAACACGCTGCTGCTCTATCCCGCCGGCTACACTTCCGATCAGTTGACCTATGCGGCAAGCCTGAAACTGCCCGTGGGCTGGAAGTTTGGAACGTCGCTGCATGTGGCCGCGCAGGAAAATAATGAAATTAAGTTTGCGCCGGTCTCCCTGACCACGCTGGTCGATGGGACGGTGCTCACTGGCGAGTATATGAAGGTCGTGCCGCTAACGGCGGCAGGCGAGCATCCTCCCGCCGAACTCGACGTCGCCGCCGACAGTGCGGCGGCGCTCGATGCTCCCGAAGAAGTCTGGGAGCATTACCGCAATCTGGTGAAGCAAGCCGGAATTCTTTTTGGCGCGCATCATTACACCAACTACCACTTCCTCCTCACGCTCAGCGATCATGTCGCGCATTTCGGATTAGAGCATCACGAATCGAACGACAGCCGGGTCGATGAGCGCTCACTGATCGAAGAGGATGGGAGGAAACTGGCCTCTGGACTGCTACCTCACGAGTACGTGCATTCGTGGAACGGGAAGTATCGCCGTCCCGCCGATCTCGCGACGCCCGATTATGAACAGCCCATGCAGACAGACTTGCTATGGGTTTACGAAGGACTCACCTCGTATCTCGGAGATATGCTCTCAGCCCGCAGTGGCGAGCGCACGCCATCACTGGCGCGTGATGAACTGGCATTGATGGCGGCAGAGTTGGATCATCGTTCCGGCCGCGTCTGGCGCAATCTGCAGGACACAGCCGACGGCGTTCCCACCATGCAAACCGCTCCCAAGGCCTGGGAGGATTATCGCCGACCCGTTGATTATTACGATGAAGACGTCCTCAATTGGCTGTGGGTCGACGCCGTCATCCGCCAGCAAAGCAAGGGCGCGAAAACTTTGGACGATTTCTGCAAACTGTTTTACGGCGCTCCCAGCGGCCCGCCCATGGTGAAGACTTACACGTTCGACGACATCGTCAATGCGCTGAACCAGATCGTTCCTTACGACTGGCCTGGATTCTGGAACGAGCGCCTGTCAAATCATGGCCCCGGCGCTCCGCTTGGCGGCATCGAAGCCAGCGGATGGAAACTCGTCTATAACGAAAATCCGTCCGAAGCAGATCGCGCCCGTGATCCCAGCGGAAAGTCGATCCACGCGCATTACTCCGTGGGGTTACTGGTCGCAGCCGATGGCACAGTTCGTGATACGGTCGAAGGAATGGTCGGCGCCAAAGCCGGAATCGGCCCGGGAATGAAGATCATCGCTGTGAACGGCCGCAGCTTTTCTCCTGATATTTGGCATGACGCCATTGCGGCTGCCAAGACCAGCCGGTCATCGATTGATCTTATTGTCGAAAACACGGAGTATTTCCGCGTGATCAAACTTGATTATCACAGCGGCGAAAAGTTTCCGCATCTGGTGCGCGACGAATCGAAGCCCGACTTACTCACGGAGATTTATCGCGCTAAGTAAAAATCGACGCTTACGCGGTGCGAGCGAAAGCAGGTCCTTCGCTCCCCCACCCCGACGCGCCAAAAGCGGGCGCGCTGGGGACCCCGGTTCGCTCAGGATGACAAATTGTTTTGGTGGGCGGAAGTTCTCAGCTTTCGGCGATTTCGGCTACTAGTTCTTCGTCGTCGGCGACGACGTCCGCCGCGGCTTCTTCCAGCATAAAGCCGAGAACCTCTTGCGGGATGGGTGCGCTCCACACCGGCGCGAACGATTGACGATGGAGTGGCGAAGGGCCGTGCTCGCGAAGAGCGGCGAGATGGCGGGGCGTGCAGTATCCCTTATTCGAGGCCAGACCATAGACCGGGAAGACGGGATCCCAGGCCGAGATCATGCGGTCGCGTTCGACCTTGGCGATGATGGAGGCGGCGGCGATGGAGCGGGAGAGCGCGTCGCCGTGGATGATGGGTAGTTGGGGGATTTCGCAATCGAGCCGCACGGCGTCGATGAGGAGATGGTTCGCAGAGGGCGTGAGTTGCTGAACCGCGTGCAGCATGGCGAGGCGCGATGCCTGATAAATATTGATTTGATCAATGCGCGCGGAATCGACCGCCGCTATCGCCCAGGCGATGGCACGCTGGCGGATCAGAAGGTCAAGCTCTTCGCGTTTCTCAGCCGGAATGAGTTTCGAATCGCGCAAGCCGCGAATGCGGCGGGCGGGGTCGTCGTTCTCACAAAGAATGACTGCGGCGGCGACTACTGGACCGAAGAGCGATCCGCGGCCCACCTCATCCACTCCCGCGACGTATCGTGCGCCCGCGGCCCAGGCACGCTTTTCAAAATTAAGAGTGCAGCGGAGTCTTTTCAATAAACGCAGTTTGGCCGCGGCGGCAGAAATGCCG
This sequence comes from Terriglobales bacterium, assembly GCA_049511995.1. GTDB lineage: Bacteria > Acidobacteriota > Terriglobia > Terriglobales > Acidobacteriaceae > Acidiflorens. The sequence continues at coordinate 19,873 of JBEKXO010000031.1, read as the reverse complement.
AGGGTCTTCGATTTTGAGGCGGTCCTGGAGCGGGACTTGGGCACGGAATCTGTCTAGCATCTTCGCCGAAGAGGTCGCGCGAGGCAAGGGCAGGTTGCCGCCGTGCTGACTGTTACGAGACGAATGGATTGCCGGCGATGAAATAGCGCAATAGATCTTTGGCCGCCTTTACGATTCCGATGCGGGGAGAGACCGTGACGCGGCGAACGCGATAGTCGTCATCGACTATGCGCAGGTCGGAGCGCGGGCTCGTCAGGTTTTTATCGTTGTCGCGTAGGCGCGTAACTCCCAGCGCTTCGGACATGCGGCCCGGGCCGCTCGAAATTTTCTTGAGGATAGAAATTTTTCTTAGCTCGGGTTCTTCGGGCAGGTCGACTCCTCGCACTTTGGCCATCTGCTCGATGCCAGCGACGGGCTCGAGTGCTCGAAACAGTACGCCTCCGGCCACGCCATCGGGCAGGCAGGAAACATTCAGGCAGTAGTGAGTGCCGTAGATGAAATAGACGTAGGCGTGGCCGGGAGGGCCGAAGAGAACAGAGTTGCGCGCGGTCTTGCCGGCCGCACTGTGCGCAGCAGCATCATCCTCGCCGAGGTAGGCTTCGGTTTCGACGATTCTTCCGGCGAGAATTCCGGAGGGTGTTTTGCGGACGAGCAGTTTTCCCAGCAGAGCGCGCGCTACGCGGCGCGGATCGCGGTTGTAGAAGTCGGGCTTGAGAGGAGCTACTCGACCCAGCGGTTTCATGATTCGAGGTTAGAGGTCAGAGGTCAGATTGCAGAGGTGAAACGCCGATTGGTTCTTACCTCTGCAATCCGACCTCTGACCTCTGCAATTCGTTTCAGGCGGCGCTTCTTAGATAGGCTAGCACTTCGTCCGCGTGGCCCTCTGCCTTGACATTGTTAAAGACGTGTTTGATTTTGCCGTCGGGACCGATTACGAATGTTGTGCGCGCGATTCCTTTTACTTTCTTGCCATACATGTTTTTCTCTTTGACCACACCGAAGAGGTTTGCGATTTTCTTGTCGGGATCGGCCAACAGCGGGAACGGCAGGCTGAACTTGTCTTGAAATTTTTTCTGCGACGACGCCGTATCCGCCGAGATTCCGAGCAGCACTACGCCGGTTTTCTTGATCGCGGAATAGCTGTCGCGGAAGCTGCAGGCCTCTTTGGTGCAGCCGGGCGTGTCGGCCTTGGGATAGAAATAGAGCACGACGGTTTTGCCGCGAAAATCTTTCAGGGCAACCTCTTTGCCGTTCTCGTCCGTCGTACTAAAGTCTGGGGATTTATCATTGACTTCCATGGAATTTTTTCCTCGCCGAACATCGTTATATCGCAATGGACTGTTCGCCGTCATCTTGGCGGCCGTGGTTGCGCTTGGCTGTTCATTGCTCCTGGCCCAGGCTACGATCACGCAGTACGGCCGCAAAGCCGCGGTCGACAAGGGGCCGCGAGCGCTCGGACTGGTGCAACTTTCGCCGAAAGGCAAGGCCCGCTTCATTCCGATTGCCATTATGATTGACGGGAAATTCTTCGACGCCAGCTCCTATAAGGCCGCGCCCGTTCCCATGGCCCTCGACTTTGGCATCGTGTACGAAGGATTTGTGACCGGCGTGTCGCAGGGCACATTCACGATTACGCAGCCCGGACAGCTAAACCATACATGGATTGCGGAGGGGAAATGGCTGCCGGCGGGAGCTATCGATCCCACAAAACACAAGAAATACGCGGCGCCCGTGATTGCCGACGATGACAAGAACGGGCCACCCGTGCTTCACCGCCGCGCCCCGCCGGAGGCCGATAGCGGCTCGGAGACTAAGGACAAGGATAAAGATAAAGACAAAGACAAGAGTGGCGAGGCCGGTAAAGACCAACAAAAATCGACGCCCGCTGCAGCTTCGTCGCCGACTACTCCTGCGCCGCCGACTACGCCTGCCGCGCCGACTACGCCTGCGCCGGCAAACACTCCACCGTCCACCGAGACGGCCAAACCGTCGCCTCCTGAGCAGCCGAAGGCAGCCGCTGCAGCCTCTTCGTCGAAGGCTTCTGCTTCCGATGACGACGAACCGATTGGCGATCCCAACCGGCCTCGACTGCGACGCGGTAAACCCGAGACAACCCAGCATGAAGAGCCATTTGCCACCTTCGCACCTGTGACTGAATCCGTGCCTGCTTTGCCGGCGACCGCGGCCGCTGGAACATCCGCCGCTCAGCCAAAAGATGCTGCCGCGCCTCCCGTAATATTTATTCCCGCGATATCCGATGCGGGCGGACCCGATCCGCGTCCCTATACTTATGACCTGAAGCCGGTGGAAGAAGCGATCTACCGCAACAAGATGCTGGAGCTCGCCGCGACGCAGCTTCTGGGAAATGCCCCGAAAGCGGCTACAGCCGCGCCGAAGAAGGTATCCGCGGGCAAGTCGACAGGCAAGACGGCCGCGAAACTGCCCTCGCCAACATTCGACCAGGTGAACCTGCGCATCTTCGATCTATCCAGTTCGAACGAGCCGGTGCTGGTGCTGTCAGCGAAAGCTCAATTGCCCGCGACCGGCAAGACGGAAACTCCCGCCGAGCCCAAGGAGATCACGCTGATCGCGCGCACCAACCTCGAAGGCGAGTTGAGAAAGCTATTTTTTGAGCAGACCGATTCGCGGCATCTGGATGTCTTTCCTCGCATGGAACTCATCGACGCCGTCGATGCCGATGGCGATGGACGCGGTGAACTGCTCTTCCGCCGCACCTTCGACGATGGCAGCGCCTATGCCATCTACCGCGTCACCGCCGATCGCTTATGGCCGCTGTATGAAGGCACGCCTTGAGAGCAGGTGACAGGTCAGAGGAAAAAGCAAGAAGCGGGAAAGAAGCAACTAGTCGATAGTCGTTCGCGCATTGATCTTGACGGAAGACTCCCATCGTGGGGAGTACGACTCCGACCATCTCGGCCTGAAAGAAGTTGATGGCGTTGAGGCCGAACAAACTCCGCCGCTTGAACGCCGGCGCACTGCCGCCGCTCTCTGTCGCTTGCTTTTGTGTAGAGCACCCAAAACCCGTGCTGGACATCGGCTTTATAGATGCGGTCCTGCGCGGAAGCGTCATGTCGAGAAATGTAATCTGGCGTTGCGGCACTCATGCGGACGAGGAGAATCGGAGTGCCGACCATTTCCCCCGATGCCGCATCGAACTTTTTCCTGCTAGCATGGAGAACCGGAAACCCCTGAGGTGTCGCGTGAAACGTTTTCTCGTGTTGCTTCTCTTATCCTCTTTCGCATTGTCTGTGTCGGCATTCGCGACGGACGGCAAAACTGTGTCCTACAAGTCCGGCGACGAAACGGTTGATGGAATTCTGTACACCCCCGCCGGCAACGGACCATTTCCCGCGCTCATTGTGATTCACGAGTGGTGGGGGTTGAATGACTGGGTGAAACAGCAGGCCGAGAAACTAGCCGGGCAGGGATATGTGGCGCTGGCCGTCGACCTCTATCGGGGCAAAGTCGCCGCTGACCCCGATCTGGCGCACGAACTGATGCGCGGTCTAGCTCAGGATCGTGCCAACCGCGATTTGCGCGCGGCGTATGACTATCTAGGATCGCAGCCGAATGTGAAAAAAGATCGCATTGGTTCGATCGGATGGTGCATGGGGGGAGGGTATTCGCTCGATGTGGCGCTGGCAGAGCCGCATCTGGTCGCTGCGGTCATCAATTATGGGCATCTCGCCACAGATCCCACCGAGTTGAAGAAAATTAATGCTCCGATCCTCGGACTTTTTGGCGGGCAGGATCGCGGCATCCCTCCCGACGATGTTAAGAAATTTCAACAGGCGCTCCAACAACTGGGCAAAAAAGTCGAGATTAAGATCTATCCGGACGCGGGGCACGCTTTTGAAAATCCTAACAATAAGCAGGAATACCGGCCCGAGGATGCAGCTGACGCGTGGCAACGCACGGTGGATTTTCTAGCGGCTAACTTGAAAAAGTGACGGGAGGCTAGGAATTCTGGCTCCGACCGCCGCTTTTGCCTCGGGACGTCCAGGCTTGATTTCGGGCAAGTAGGTCAGTTGATACGCACATCCCCTCAGCGGCTAAAGCCGCTGTTGATTTTGTGGCAGTTACGGCACGGCTGGAAGCCGTGCCCTTTCAAAGCAAATTCAATCTGACCCTCTTCGGAATTTCCACTTGCCAGAAGGTACCGCTCTGGTTACTATGCACGCATCTCATTTTGACCTCTACGTTCGACCCTGGGTTGAGTTAGTCGCGTACTTATGAATATCGGCGAGACCATCCGCAATTTCCGACTGCAGCGCAGCATGTCTCAGGGTGACATCGAAAAGCGTACCGGCCTGTTGCGTTGTTACCTTTCGCGCGTGGAGAACGGCCATACCATCCCTTCGCTGGACACGCTGGCCAAAATCGCGGGGGCGATGGATCTGGCGTTGTCGCAATTTTTTGCTGAAGGTGGCAGCAACGGCCATAAAGGTTTGCCGCAGCTCTCCGACGATGAAGTCCGCTTTCTGAGCCAGATGCGGCGCTATTCGGCCAATCTGAACGACAGCGACCGGAAGCTGGTGCTGGCGATGGTGAAGAAGATGGCGGCGAGTTCGAAATAGCTGTCAGCTCTCAGCGGTCAGCTTTCAGTAACACCTGATCTATCCCCAACACTTTCCCTGGACTTTGATACCGATTGGCCCTTCCAAATTTTCAGTTGCTGAGAGATGACGGCCGACAGCTGTACGCAGAGTACTTTCGTACTATCTCCAACGTGTCCGGCGGGAACCTCGCCAACGCCCTGGGCCGACGCTAAGCTGTTAGCTGGGGGATCTCTGTGACCACTGAGGAAGAGCTGAATCTGCTCGATCAGCAGTTGCGCCGGCTGAAGATCGAGTACGAGATCTTCTTTAGCAATCCCACCAAGCGGCCGCCGACGGACATTGAATGGAAGGTGCTGGCGCTGATCCGCAAGTTCAGCGATGGAGCGCGCCTGAGCTTCGCGCAGCGCTTCCGCTACAACGAAATGGCGCAGCGCTATGCGATTCAAAGCGACTTGTGGCGCAAGAAGATGCGCATTCGCGAAGAGGGATACCGCCGGCCGGCGGACGCAATTCTTTCAGTGCAGGGAGTGCGCGCCGGGGAATCGCGGGCGGCAAAGCACAACCCGGTGTACGGGCTCGCCCACAATCCCGATAGTGCCGGCGCGGCTGGCGACGAAACTGTGAGCGCGCGGCCGTTCTCCGTGCAATGCTCAGGTGCGACGATTGAGCGCGATCAGGTTGAATCCCTCTATAACGCCCTCGCCGAAGCCAAGAAAAAGTCGGGAGAGAAGGTTTCGGGCAATCTCGAGTCCTTTGCCAGCTTCGTGAAAAAGAAAACCAGCGAGATTCGCAAGCAGCACGGCTGCGATACGGTCGAATACTCGATCGAGATGCAGGGCGGACAGGTCAAGCTGAAGGCGAAGGCGAAGAGCTAGTACCCAGTACCCAGTTGCCAGTACCCAGAGAACTGACTGAGAACTCCATCCCAAGCTGCTAGAATCTCCTTTCGCCATTATCATCCGCAGCCGAGGGAAGTGTGTCTAAAATCCAGCGCGCCATTCTTAGTGTTACTGATAAATCTGGACTCATAGATTTTGCTCGCAAGCTCGCAGGGCTCGGCGTGGAACTGGTTTCTACCGGAGGCACCGCCAAGCTCCTGCGCGACTCTGGTATCGCCGTGAAAGACATTTCCGAGTTGACGGGATTCCCTGAAATGCTGGATGGGCGTGTCAAGACGCTGCATCCGAAGGTGCATGGGGGCATTTTGCATCGCCGCGAAGATAGCGGCCACCGCGCCGCAGTTGCGGAGCATAGTATCGAGCCCATCGATATGGTGGTTGTCAACCTCTATGCCTTCGAGCAGACCGCTGCCAAGAAGGGCGTGCACTTTGAAGAGCTGATTGAAAACATCGATATCGGCGGGCCGTCGATGATCCGTTCCGCGGCCAAGAATTTTCAGGATGTGGCGGTCGTAACGTCTCCTGCCGACTACGATGCGATTGCCGCCGAGATGACGCGGTCGGGAGGATCGCTATCCAAAGAAACCAAGTGGCGTTTGGCGCAGAAAGCATTCGCCACGACTGCGGCTTACGATTCTGCGATAGCTTCGACGCTGGAGTGGGTGGGCGACGACTTCGATGGGCGCGGATTCGAGCGAAAAAAAGAGGAAGGCCTGCCGCAAAACCTGCGTCTGATGTTTCACAAAGTGATGGACCTGCGATACGGAGAGAATCCGCACCAGAAGGCCGCGATGTATGCTGACGCGTCGAGCTCAGGCGTCGCCCACGCACGACAGGTGCAGGGGAAAGAGCTTTCTTACAACAACATCGTCGATCTGCAAGCGGCGTGGGATCTGGCGCAGGAATTTGACGATCCGGTTTGCGCCATTATTAAGCATACGAATCCCTGCGGAACGGCGACCGGCGCGACGCTGGCCGAGGCTTACTTGCGGGCACTTGAGTGCGATCCGGTGTCGGCGTTTGGCGGAGTAATCGGAGTGAATCGCGCGGTGGACGAGGCGGCCGCGAGTGAAATGGCCAAACTCTTTCTCGAGGTGATTGCCGCTCCGGCATTTGACGAAGGGGCAAAAGCAGTTTTTTCCGCAAAGAAAAATCTGCGGCTGGTGGAAGTTCCTCCTGGCCAGCCGAAATGGGTGTTGAAAAATATCTCCGGAGGCGTCCTCTTACAGGAAAACGATCGTCGCAAGCTGACCGAGGCCGACTTACAGGTGGTTACGAAACGCCCACCGGCAGCCGAGGAAAAGCGCGCGCTACTTTTCTCTTGGAAGGTATGCAAGCACGTTAAGTCGAACGCCATCGTTTATGCGCGCGATGGGCAGACTGTAGGTGTGGGCGCCGGACAGATGAGCCGCGTCGATTCCTGCAAGCTGGGCGCGATGAAGGCGCAGTTGCCGCTCACGGGAACGGTTGCCGCTTCTGACGCATTCTTCCCCTTTCCCGACGGCGTCGAAGAGATTGCGAAAGCCGGCGCGACAGCGATTATTCAGCCCGGAGGATCGGTGCGCGACCAGGAGGTCATTGATACGGCCGACCGCCTTGGCCTAGCCATGGTCTTCACTGGAGTGCGGCATTTCCGGCACTAATCATCAAATCGATGACCCATAATCTAGTCGAAAGCCCATAATCTTTACTCTTCTTGACAATAATTTCCCAAAGCCCCTGTACTTCTGGCTTTAACATCGACCTATGCTTTCTTGCCGTCGAAAGTCTGTGCCAAGGGTAGAATAAGAAGTCCGGATGCGTCCGAACCAGCATCCAATTTTGAGTAGGCTGCAACTTAAAGGCTTGGGATTTTTCATGAAAAAAGAGCTGTCGATTGGTAGCGCAATTCTTGCTGGAACCTTTTTGTTTTCTCAGGCTTTGCTAGTCCCGGGCTTGCTGGCACAGAGCTCCCCGGAGAGTTCTACGGGGAAGGACCAGGCTGCTCATGCCTCGGAGCCGGCGGCCACCCAGTCCGTCGCTAAGGGCAAGACGCCGGATCGCGCCGCCGCCTACTACCACTTTGCGCTTGCGCACATGTACGAGGAGCAGGTGGCGACTTACGGGCGCAGCGAACTGGCCAACAAAGCCATCGAAGAATATCGCGCCGCCATCGATGCCGACCCGACCTCCGCATATTTGACCTCGGGATTGGCCGAGCTCTACGCGAAGACCGGGCGCATTCGCGATGCGGTGGTTGAAGCGCAAGACATCATAAAGAAGAATCCGAACAACCTCGAAGCTCGCCGTCTGCTGGGGCGGATTTATCTGCGCTCGCTGGGCGACATGCAGTCGGGGAGCGGTTCTGAGAGCGTGCTCAAGCTCGCGATCGAGCAATATGAACAGATCGTCCGCCTGCAGCCCGACAGCATGGACGACCATCTGCTGCTGGGTCGCCTCTACCGTCTGAATAACGACCTGCAGAAAGCGGAGGCCGAATTCAAGACCGCGGTCAAGCTCCAGCCCGACTCCGAAGAAGCGATCACGACTCTTGCCTATCTTTACAACGAACTCGGCGACACGGCTCGGGCGGCGCAGGTGCTGAGCTCGGTGCCAAACGCGGAGCGCTCGGCGAAACTTTATTCGGCGCTCGGCTACACCTATGAGCAGCAGAAACAATATAAAGAGGCGATCGACGCTTATCGGCACGCGATTGAGATGGATCGCGACAATCTCGATGCGATTCGCGGGCTGGCGCAGAATCTGCTCAACGATGGGCAGGCCGACGCCGCTCTCGATCAATACAAGGTAATCGCCGACGCGAATCCGGAAGATGCGCAGACTTATGTTCGCATCGCGGAGATCTATCGGAAGCAGGGCAAGTTTGACCTCGCGCTTGAAAATCTGAAAAAAGCCGAGTCGATGGTGCAGGATTCGGTGGAAGTTCCTTACAACATTGCCGCCATCTACCAGGCGCAGGGGCGCTACGACGAAGCGATTCCGATCATGCGCGACCTGCTGAAGAAGTCGGAGAAGGCCGACGGCAGTTATTCCAACGGCGAAAAGAGCAATCGCGCCGTGTTTCTCGAGCGGCTGGGCACCATTTATCGCGATCAGGGAAATAACCAGGCGGCTATCGAAACTTTCCGGCAGATTGTCGCTCTTGGCGGCGACGAAAATATCGAGCGCGGATATCAGCAGATCATCGACACCTGGCGCGAAGCCAAGGAATGGCAGAAGGCTACTGACGTGGCCAAAGAAGCCGTGCGCAAACTGCCCGCCAGCCGCGACTTGAAAATGGTGCTGGCAGCGCAGCAGGCGGATATGGGCGAGGCGGACCAGGCGCTGAAAGATGTTCGCGGGATGTTGAAAGGCGGCGCCGGAAACGCTAACGACGATCGACAGGTCTACATCACGCTGGCGCAGATGTATACGCGTTTGCGGCGCTTCGGCGAGGCCGAGCAGGCTCTCGACAAGGCCGAGCAGCTTTCGACCAAGACGGAAGATAAAGAATACGTATGGTTTCTACGCGGCTCTACTTTTGAGCGGGATAAGCGCTACGCCGAAGCGGAAGAACAATTCAAGAAGGTATTGGCCAGCGATCCGGAATATACTTCCGCGCTGAATTATCTGGGCTACATGCTGGCCGACCAGAACATGAAGCTCGATGAGGCGCTCGGCTACATCAAGCGCGCTGTCGACCTCGATCCTTCGAATGGAGCGTACCTCGACTCCCTCGGCTGGGCATATTTTCGGCTGGGCAAGTATGAATTGGCGGAAGACAATCTGCTGAAGGCTTCGCAGAAAATCAACACCGATCCTACTGTGCTCGATCACCTCGGCGATCTTTATCAGAAAACCGGGCGGCTGAAATTGGCTGCGAGTAACTGGGAGCGCGCCTTGAACGAGTGGAACCGCACGATTGCCGCCGAGGTCGATCCGGCGGATCAGGCGCGGGTGCAGAAGAAACTTGATTCGGCAAAGATGAAGTTGGCGAGAGAAGAAGGGGCGAAGTAGCCGACGAGCTTAGCCGCAGAGATGCGCAGCCGCCAATACGCCCGCTTCACGAGGTTCATTAAATTCATTGAAAGATTTTCTCCGCGATCTCTGCGTCTCGGCGGCAACAATCACTGCTAAACTTTCTAAATGCTCGCCGACTACGCGGTGCGCGTAGAAAATTCCCGCGGACGCCGTCATCCCGAGCCGCCGCATCCCTACCGCAATGATTTTGAGCGTGACCGCGATCGCGTCGTCAATGCCCGCGCCTTTCGCCGCCTGGAGGCGAAGACGCAGGTTTTCACCCGCCGCTACTCCGACCACTTCCGCAATCGCCTGACGCACACCATTGAGGTCGCGCAGATTTCGCGGACCATTGCGCGCCAGCTTGGGCTGAACAGCGATCTGACGGAGACGCTTGCTTTGGTGCACGATCTCGGCCATCCGCCTTTTGGACACTCCGGCGAAAAGGCCCTCGACGCCGCCATGCGGCAGCACGGACTTTCTTTCGATCACAATTTGCACGCTCTGCGCATCGTCGAAGATTTCGAAATCCGCTACGCTGCCTTTCGCGGATTGAACCTGACCTTCGAAGTTCGCGAAGGCATCATCAAGCACTCGCACGATTACAGCGCCAGGGACCATCCCGAGCTTGCCGAATATCTGCTCGATCAGCGCCCGCCGCTCGAAGCGCAGCTGATCGATCAGACCGACGAAATTGCCTACAACACCGCGGACCTGGATGACGGCTACGAAGCGCATTTGCTGACGATCGAGCAAATTGCCGACAGCGTCGACATGTTCGCGCGCCATTATCGCGCGGCGAAAGCCCGCTATCCGACTGTCGCCGAGAAACTCGTCTTCAACGAAGCATTGAAGAGCATGCTCGATGGATTTGTCGGCGATCTCATCCGCCACACCGCGGAGCGGGTGCGAGAGGCGGACGTGCGCTCTCTGGAAGACGTACGCTCACACAATGAGCGGCTGGCCATATTCAGTCCGCCGGTCGAAGACGATCGACGGCGCCTGAAAGAATTCCTATACGAAAATCTGTATTACAGCCCTGCACTCGCTGCCGAGAAAGAAGACGCGGAGCGCATCACCGGCGAACTTTTTGCCCACTGGATGGAAGAACCTGACGACCTGCCGCGCAACTATCGGGAAAAAGCCGCGGAGGAGCCGCTGGCGCGCGTGATCTGCGATTACATTGCGGGGATGACCGATCCCTTTATCTACCAGCAGTATGAGAAATACTGTTGCAGCTAGGTTCGCGATGGCTATCTTGCTTGAATGTTGAAATGCGAGTACAGTTCGACGTTGCAACCCTGCAAATAATTCAGCGTTCGACGCCGCCCGAGGTGCCCATGGCAAATTCATTTGGTGCTGACATTCTGATTCAATCCAAAACCCCGATGAAGGCCGCTACCTTCTACGTCAAGGAACTGGGCTTTGAGATTACGGATAAGAAGCCGAATATGATCAGCCTGCACGGCAACCATATCAATCTGTTCATTGAGCGCGGCCCGGCGCTGGGGCCGGTTCTGGAGGTCACGGTCAAGAGCGTTCCGGAGGCCAAAGCGCGCCTCAAGAAAAAGGGCTGCCGCGTGGTGAAGGACGAACCTGACTTTCCGCGGGTTTACATGAAAGATCCGCACGGGCTGATCTATAACCTGATCGAGTAACTCGTGCGCAAGAAGTCGCCGCGCGTGCGGCGGCGAGTTACGACTAGCGAAGTCGCGGCAGTATCGCCGGAACACTCTTCCGATATTCGCGATACACTTGGCCAAACCGCTTCTCCAGTTCCGCATCCTCCATACGGATCATCACGGCTCCTGCAATCACGGCGAATGCCCCTAGCCCCCAGCACACTGCAAGTCCGGTGCCGACGCTCCATGCCAGCATCTCGAATAGATGTGCCAGGTACACCGGATGGCGTATTTGCGAACGGATTCCATCGGTCACGAGGCGCTGGTCGAGATTCGAACTGTGGACTTCCGGCAGTCCGCCGAGTTGCTGCGCGCTGAAATTCTTCATGGATTGCCAATAAACGTATAGTCCGCTCATGAAAAGCAAGCTTGCCGCGGCCCAACTCCAATCCGCTCGATAGAGAGTTACCTCGCGCCACGGCCGCGTGACCAGCAAGATGATGGCCCACATTGCCATCCACGCGGGCAAGAGCACCAGATAGGGCGTGCCATACGAACGACGAGAAGAATGCCGAGTCCGCCATCGCACAGCGAACGGATGAATCATCAGCCAGAACGCGGGGATGGCCGAATAGACAATGCAAGCCAGCCATCCGATGATTTTGAGCCACGGCCGCATGGGCGGATTCTAGCAGTGGATTGCCGCGCCGCTGATATCGCACACCGGCAACTATGGGCAGACATCTGGGAAATGGCCTCTGACAACCTGTTATTCTCTTCCCTTCATGTCCCCTATCGTCACGAGTGTGCTGCTGGGCCTCACCGCGGCTGGCGCGAACATTTTCGGCGGCGCCATCATCGTGCAGAGGAATTGGGAGCGATCTTACCTGCGCTATTTTGTCGCGCTCGGTGCGGGTTTCATGCTGGCGACTGCGCTCGTCGAAATGGTGCCGGAAAGCATTCAGTTGCGCGGCGCCTATGCCGGATTTCTGATTCTCGGCGGATACTTGCTGGTTCATTTCTTCGAGCACACGGTTACTCCGCATTTTCATTTTGGAGAAGAGACCCACGCCGACGAGTTCGTGCACGCGCACAAAGGATACTCGGTTCTGATCGGGTTGCTGATTCACACGTTCTTCGACGGCATTGCGATTACTTCGGGCTTCCTGGTTTCGCCAGCGCTTGGCTGGATTATTTTCATCGCAGTTTTTCTGCATAAGGTTCCGGAAGGATTCACCATATCGTCGGTGATGCTGGCGAGCGGGCGGAGCCGGGCGTTCGCGTGGGGAGCGTCCGTGATGCTGGGAGTCGCAACGGTGGCCGGAGTCATGACCATGGCCGTTTTCCGTCATGAGGTCAGCTTTGGTTTGCCCTTGTCCGCAGGCGTTACGATCTACGTAGCCGCGTCCGATCTGATTCCCGAGGTAAATAAAGAACCGGGAGTGAGGATGGCGCTATTGGTCTTTGTGGGAGCGGCGTGCATGTTTTTGCTGGATCGGTTTTTTCATGTGCACTGAGGGGTGATGACGTCAACCACCGGATGCGTGCACTAGCTGCGTGAACGGAAGATTTCAACGTGCTCAAGGAGCTTGTCGCACGTCTTGATGCAGACCTCGCGCATTATTTTCTGGGCCTCGGGATCGCCGCTAAGAGTAATCATGGTAGCGGCGCCATGACAAATCAGGAACATCGCGTCGGCAAATAGTTCGTAGTCTTCGGGTGCGCCGCCGAAACGCGCTGCCATTTGTGCCACTGCCAAGGCGCGTCCTGGACGCGGGCGCCCAGGCGCAAACAACTGGGGCCAGGATAAACGCAAGAGGTCGTACTCGTGCGGATTTGCTTCCGCATAGGCGAGATAGCGCCGCGGTATCTCTTCCACCGATGTCGACACGAACGCATCGGCGAGCATTTCTTCTCGAAAGCGCACCGCCAGGGCTAGCCGGATTGCTTCCTTATTTCGAAATCGTTTGTAAACCGTGGGCGTCGTTGTGCCAGCGGCGCGCGCTACGCCTCGCAATGTAAGACCTCGCTCACCGTACTTGCGCCATAGCCGGCGAGCCGCCGTCAAGATGCGCTCTTCCAAGCGCTGATCAGGAATTGGAGGCATGCGATTTCTTGCTCTCTTATGCTAACGAATCTATACGACGTACGTCTATACAGTCTTAAATACGGAACACGTGATCAAGAACGAGTATATTACGTATAATGCTGATTATAAAGCAATAACGTTAAATTCAAAGAAGGCGTTAATTTTTATATTGACATTGTTAAACTAACAGCGTTAAATTATTTGCTAGCAAGCCGGGCCCCTTCCCCACCCTCCCCCCGAGGAGTTCATGATTCCAGGAGTGCACCAGATGTTTTCGTGGAGTGAAAGCGACGATCGCGTCGCTATTATGAAAATGAATGCGGAACTGCAGCACGCGCAACTCGAGTTGCTGAGTGCCGAGTGCGCGACGGATCGTCTTCGGCTGCGCTTTTCGCCGGAAAATGTTGCCCGCTATGGCGAGCGGGACGTATTGCGCAAGGCCGTAGCCTCGGCGACCGCGCTCAAGGATTACTACAGCTACATTGCACGGCAGGCTTCGGAAGCGAACGCCATCGCCTCGCCCCGAACATCCCTGATTCCGGAAGACAAAGTGATTGCGGCGATTGAAAACATGTGCGAATACATTCAGGAGCGCCGCAAGGAGTATCGTCCGCAGGGATTACCGCTCACTCCGAATCAGTACACGAAGATGAAGTCGTTCTTTTCGCCGGCAATGCTGGCGGATATCCGTGTCGTCGAATTGCGGGGGCGGCGCATCAGCAATCCGCCCTTCTATGACGAGGCGCGGGCTCTTGGCCTCACGAACCTGCCTGAGTTTGCGCACATGGCCTCAGTGACCTTCGATGAAGTTGTCCTTTTCCCCGGAGAAATCAACGATCGCCGCCTGTTTCACGCGCTTGTCCATGCCGCGCAATTCGATGTTCTCGGGATTGAACGGTACTTCGAATTGTTCATAAGAGGATTCTTGCGAGTGCGCTCCCACGTCAGCGTGCCGCTGGAAATGCAGGCGTTCAGCCTGGAGGCGAAATTCGCCGAGAACCCGAACGAAGCTTTCGCGGTAGAGGAACTGATCAGGCTTTGGGTGAAGGAGCGGCGCTACTAACGCAGTGATCAGTACCTAGTGGCCAGTACCCAGTACCCAGTACCTAGTACCTAGTACCTAGAACGAGACTACTCGAGCAGACGCTAGTAACCGCTCAGAAATTGACGCTGGGTACTATTATCCGCTGTGCCTGATGTGCATGACATCCCCATCCTGCACGATGTAGTCCTTGCCTTCCAGGCGCAGCGTGCCTTTGGCGCGGGCGTTTGCTTCGGACCCCGCTTCCAGCAGTTGATCCCAGCGAATCGTTTCCGCGCGTATGAAGTGTTTCTCCAGATCGGAGTGAATCGCCCCAGCGGCATTCTGCGCGCGCGTATTGACCGGAATCGTCCAGGCGCGGCATTCGTCTTCTCCGGCGGTGAAAAATGAAATTAGTCCCAGCAAGTGATAGCTCGTGCGGATGAGCCGCGAGAGTCCGCTTTCTGTCAGCCCATAGCTGCCTAGAAATTCGGCCGCGTCTTCGTCGCTCATCTCCGCCAACTCCGCTTCCACCTTGCCGCAGATCGCGCTGGCACCGGCATTTGGGCGCGCGGCCACCTCCGTAAGGCTGTATTTCGCAACCGCCGCTTCGAGATCTTTGCCTAGTTCAGTGCTCTCTCCGATGTTGAGCACGTAGAGGATTGGCTTCTCGCTTAGAAACATGAAGCCGCGGATGCGCTTTTTGTCTTCGGGTGTCATTTCCATTTCGCGCAGCGGTTTTTCGGCTTCGATCTGGGCTTTCGCTTTGATGAGAAGCTCGTTTTCTTTTTCCAGGTCCGGAGTCTTCATCTTCTTCAAGTCTTTTTCGAGGCGCTCCAGGCGTTTTTCGATTTGGCCGAGATCGCTGACCATGAGATCGAACTCAACATTCTTGATGTCGCGCAGCGGATCGATGGGGCCAACGTGCGGGATCTCGTCACTCTCGAACGCTCGCAGCACGTGAATGAGCGCGTCGACCTGGCGCAGGTGGCCGATGTAGGCGGTCTCTTTCAGAGCGTCCTGGCCAATGGCGCCGACGTCGACATATTCGACGGAAGCGTGGGTGAGCTTCTTGGGGTTGTAGAGCGCGGCGAGTTTGTCGAGGCGGTCGTCGGGGACTTTGGCGACTCCGATGTGCGCCTCGCGCGGGTTGGAATAGGCCTGGTCGGAAAGATTTAGCTTGGTCAATATTCGAAATAAAGAGGTCTTGCCGACCTGGGGCAGACCGATGATGCCAGTTTTCATGAGATTAGCTTTCAGCTGTCAGTTTTCAGCTATCAGTTCAATCAAGAGAATAAATCATCGTGCTGGATACGCGTACGCGCTCGCAGCTTAGAATCTTTAACCACCAACGGCACGAAGGCGCACGAAGTTGAAAATCTCGCCCTCTCGGAATCGACTTTGTGAAAGCCCGCGCGTTTTCGGTTGTTGCTTCGAGACGGTCGGAACATCAGCATGCTACGCTTCAAAGAATGTCGTGCGACCATCAACTTCTCGTTCGCCGGCTGGGGCTGGTTGCTGTCTTTGCATGTGCTCTGTGGTCTTCCGCTCAAACGCCACCGCAGAGCCATTTCCGGTTGCAAACCCGCGCCGCTCTCGAAGCTCACCTGAAAGCATTTTCCACCAGCAATGACGAACGCGAGGAACTGATCCGGAAGTGGATGCGCGGAGCTGGGTGCAAGAATGTCGGCGAGCAACTGATCGGCGGCTTGCTTCCCCCGAACTTAATTTGCGTGTTGCCCGGACGAACAAAGGAAACGATTGTGGTCGGCGCGCATACCGATAAGGTCGACGCGGGCGACGGCGTGGTCGACAATTGGACAGGAGCAGTGTTGTTGCCGAGCTTGATCTACAGCCTGAGCACGCATTCACGCCGTCACACCTTGATTTTTATCGGGTTTTCCAGCGAGGAGAAGGGCTTGCTTGGTTCAAAGTATTACGTTGCCCATCTTGCCCCTGAGCAGCGCGCGCGCATCGAAGCCATGGTGAATTTCGACAGCCTCGGCCTCGGTCCAACCAAGGTTTGGGCTTCCCATGCCGATCAGCCGCTGCTCGACGATCTGCGCGCGACTGCCGCATCGGCGCATCTGCCGCTGGCTACTGAGAACGTGGACAGCATCGGTGCCAGCGCGGATTCGGAGTCATTTGTTCGCGACCACATTCCGCGGGTGACGCTGCACTCGGTGACTGACCAAAACTGGACAATCCTACATTCGCCTTCGGATACGTTGGCGGCAATTAAGATGAGCGATTACTACGACAGCTATAAGCTGATTGCTGAGTATTTAGCGTACCTTGATGACGCGCTGAAACCGCCGCCAGCGGCTGACTCTGAGAAGCCCGCGCAGTAGCGAGTTTTTACTCGCCGTGACTCAATCACCGAAGCGCTTGCGCGGTTACGTAGATTGCCACTAGTCCCAGCAACAAAACCGCCTCCTCGAACTTTTCCGACCACACGTGCAGGCGGTCGAATTCGCGGCGCATTGGGTTGTCGAGAGGCACGTTGTCGATCACGCCAACCTCGGCGCGGAGGGCGTGCATCTTCGGCGAAATGGCGAATTGCGAGATCAGTGTGAGAATCAGCATGAGCGCGATCAGGAGATGCCGCGCCGCCAGCGGCCGCGGAGTGCCGGTGGACATGCGGCTGTAAAGCATCGACGCAAATAGAAAGACAATTCCTGAAACGATCGCCATGTAGTGCAGCAAATCAAGCGAGCGCCCTATGATCGATCCGGCCATGTGGCGAGTGGGGAGAAGGCCGGAAGAGAATGCTGTCGGGGCTTCGACGAACGCTAGAAAGATTATGCCGCCGAGCCAGACTACAAGCGATAACAGCATCAGGAAACGCAGAAATGACATGAGCGGAATTATAGTGTGCGAAGGCAGGTTTCAAGTTGCAGGGTTTCAAGGTTTCAAGGAGGAGGAACTCTCCGCAACGGACGAAAAAACTTTCTTCTGAAACTCTGAAACCTTGAAACTTTGAAACCTGCATCAAGTTATCCACAGGGCGGAACCAGCGCTGTCACTTACTCCTGCGTGCACGACTGTTTACGCTCATCCTTCCCCACGGTCCGGAGGGAATCTCCCATGCAGCGGTCAATGAGGGCAGACGACGTTAATTTTGTTTCTTTGCAGAGAGCAGTATTCTGCGTGCAGTGCGAATTGCTTAGCGACAACAATACGCCGCGGTGTCTGGCCTGTGGCAGCGGAGCGGTGCTGAGTCTGTCGCGGGTGTTGGGCGGATCGCTGAAGGGGCAACAGACGGCGCACCTCATCGCGGACGCCGAGTTGGATCGGTTGGTGCGGTCGCTACTTTATACCGTGCCTCAGGTCGCTGAGGCGGATGAAAATGAGGACGAGTATCGCATGAGCGAAAATCGGAGCGAGTTGCCGGCCGCGGAAACTTTTTCCACTCGCCACCGCATGAGACCGCGCCATCATGGGCCGGTCGCCGTGCCGCATGCGCTGATTAATACAGGAGAGATCGACCTCGAACCGGGCATCAGCATCATTGCGGAAAAGGCGCAGGTGCTGACCGGGGCCACGGGAGCGGCGATCGCGCTGCGCCGGGGCAACGAGATTGTTTGCCGGGCGCGCACGGGGCGTACGGCACCGGACATTGGCGTGCGCCTACAGACCGATCGCGGGCTCTCGGCCGATTGCGTGCGCACGGGAGAAGTGCTGCTGTGTAATGACGCGGAGACGAATCCGCGGGTGGATTGGGCAACTTGCCGGCGTATGGGTGTGCGGTCGATTCTGGCGGCTCCGCTGCGGCATTTCCAGCGGACCCTGGGAGTGTTTGAGGTGCTGTCGTCTACACCCGGCGCGTTCGATAACAACGATGTGGCGACTATGCAGTTTCTCTCCGGAATGATGGTGGCCACGATTTCGCGGCTCTCCAGTTTGCAGCCAACGCCGCCTCTGGCGTCGGGCGAGTAAACCTCGCCTTGAAAGCTCGCGTCTCTACGCGAAACACTTCTCGCTGCGCGGTGCGAAGGAGTTTCCGCCGTCGGACAGGAGTTTCCGATGAAGTATGTCTTCTGGGTCGCCGTGATCGTGGCTGTCGGTATGGCAGGATGGAGAATCATCGCGCCCCAAATCACCAACATAGCGTTTCAGGACGAGTTGCGCGATTCGGCGGCACAGCTCGGCTGGCGCACGGGAGTGACGCCGCTAAACTCCGACGAGGACTTGCGCAACATCATCATTCGCAAAGCCGCGACGCATGATATCCGGCTCGAACCCAATCAGGTGACGGTGCGTCGCACCGTTGTTGGAGACCAGACGGTGCTGTTTCTCGCCGTCGATTACACGGTGCGCGTCGATCTGCTGGTATATTCGTACGACTTGCACTTCAATCCTACGAGTAAGGGCGGCAAGCTCTGAACGGGCCGCACGCTTTCGACAACAACGATGTGGCGACAACGTAGTTCCTCTCCGGAGATGATGGTGGCGACTATCTCGCGGCGGTCTGAGCTTGCAGCCGGCGCCGGAAAATAGTTGCCAGTTGTCGGTTCCGAGTAAAATCGCCGAGCACGCCTGATTCGGGGTAGTTTCACGGTGTGAGCGGACCTCGCCGGGCCTTCGTCCACCACGCGAGTAACAGGTGAGTAGGAAAGTACACCGCGAGCGGGACAACAACCAGGTAACCGAGCAGGTAGACCAGTCCGGGCACGGCATGTTGCTGGTGGAAGAAAGGGCCTCGGGCCCAATTTACGTCGAGTTCCGGACGCCAAAAATAATTGATGGGGACAACCACCCAGGCGGTAGCCGTCTGGCAGATCCATCCGCGCTGATCATAGCCGAGGCGCCGCACCGCCCACAGCAGCAAAGGCGGGGTCACGACATGGAACAGGCTTAACAGCCGGATCAGTAGAGGCAGGGTAGGATCGAACATGTACTCGGTGCCGCCAACGAAATGCCGTCCGGTTAAGATGGCGCCGGCAAGATCGATCGTATAGAGCGTCTGAAACAGGAGTAGCCCGGCGGCTTGCCAGGAAAATAGCAGGCTGCTCTCTTGCCAGAGCGCGAGCATGATAAGCAGGTTTCCCAGGTCGCAGAAGAACAGGAAATTCGCCGGCCCGTACTGACGCAAGTAGAGCGGTACCCACGCAAACACCCAGAGCGTCCATGCTACCTTGAGCCAGAGGGGAATGCGCATGGCCGATATT
Organism: Terriglobales bacterium; assembly: GCA_049511995.1. Classification (GTDB taxonomy): domain Bacteria; phylum Acidobacteriota; class Terriglobia; order Terriglobales; family Acidobacteriaceae; genus Acidiflorens. The sequence continues at coordinate 492 of JBEKXO010000031.1, read as the reverse complement.
GTAGCCGTACTGGTTGTCATCTCACTGCCGTACGTCGCAGTGAGCCGCAACGACTCTCAAGGCTGAATGGGGTAGCTGAGAACCGGGAACCCCTACACCGGGACCGGCACGCTCTCGACGATCTCGCGGAGCACTTGCTCAGCTTGCTCGGACTTCTTCAGGGTAGAAGCGTAGAGGGAACTTACTACTACGCGGTGGGCGAAGACGGAGACTACTAGCGGCTTGAAATCTTCGGGGGTGCAGTAATCGCGGCCTTCTAAGAACGCCATCGCCTGGGCAGCGCGGTAGAGCATCTGCGAGCCTCGCGGAGAAACTCCTAGAGATAGATACTCGGACTCGCGCGTCTTACTCACTATGTTGAGCAGGTAAGTGATCAGCGACTCGTCGACATGAACCTGAGTTACAGCCTGCTGTATCTCGACCACGTCGGCGGCGTTGAGCACGGGACGGAGGTTTTCGAGCTGCGCGACTCCGGCATCGGCGCGCAGAATC
>JBEKXO010000030.1:0-32403 GCA_049511995.1 Terriglobales bacterium | reverse complement strand
CAAATCCACCAAACCCGCCGCCCCCACCACCGAAGCCACCGCCGCCAAAACCGCCTCCGCCGTATCCGCCCCGGCCGCCGAGGTTGCTAAACAGCATGCCCCAGAACAATCCGGACCAGAATCCTGACCCGCCCCGCGGCCCGCCGCCACGAAATATCGCCCGCAGAATTGAAACAATAATGGAAATAATAATGAAAATGAGAAAAAGCACGGCGCCCGCACTTGGTGCAGGCTGCCGGCGCGGAACAGCAACTCGCGGCTGATTATCCAGCGTAACGCCCGCATCCTGCGCAATCACAGAAGCGACGCGCGTAGTGATCAGCGTGACCGCGGCGGCATAATTTCCGGTTCGCAGGATGGGCAGCATCTCGCGCCCGAATCCGCCAACCTTGCCATCGGGAAGAATCCCTTCCAGCCCGTAGCCGACGCTCGTCCAATACTTGTGATCGTTGGTGGCGAGCAGGATTAGCACCCCGCGGTCGCTTCCCTTCTTCCCAATCCCCCACTTCTGATAAAGCGCGACGGCATACGTCACCGCGTCTTCGCCATCCACCGACTTGACCGTAACCACGGAGATCTGCGCGTGCGCCTTTTGATCTACCTCCTGGCAGAGCGCATTCAGCCGCGCCTGGGTAGACGTATCCAACACGCCGGCAAAATCGTTGACGTAGTTGTGCGGTTGTAAGGAAGCAATCGGCTCAGCGGAAACCCACGAGGCCGTCCCGAGAAAAATCCATCCCAAGAGTAGGGCAAGACCCGCGCCGTAAAATTTCGTCGAGATTTTTTCCCGCCGCTTCATTGCGGGGAATTGTACAGCAGTGACTTTAAAGGTTAACGTCGTAACTGATTTGACCTGTGCACGAACCCTACCCCTGCTAGAATCTCGCCATGCGAGGACCTACACAATCCAAGCTCACGCAAACCGCAGCCACTTTCGCCAGCGTCGTTCTAGTCGTGCTGATCCTGGGTTCCACCTTGACCCATGCTGAAAAAATATCTCCACCCAAAGTCCCGGATGCGATCTCCGCACATCCCGCCGAAGGTGTCGTTCTGGTAGCCCATGCCTCCGGGTCGCAGATCTATGCTTGCCGTCCCGGCACCGATGGCAGTTTTAGTTGGACTCTCAAGGCTCCGGACGCCGAACTGAAAGATGACAGCGGCAAGGTTATCGGAAGCCATTTCGCCGGACCATCGTGGAAACTGAATGATGGAAGCCAGGTCACCGGCAAAGCTTCGGCTCATGTCGACTCGCCGGACGATCCCAACTCGATTCCCTGGTTGCGGGTCGATGTCATCACTCATTCCGGTCAAGGCTTGCTGACACGCGTAACCACTATTCAGCGCATCCACACTCACGGCGGCAAGCCGCCCGCCCAGGGATGTGACAAATCTCTAGTCGACTCTGAAACCAAAAGCAGTTACACCGCGGATTATTATTTCTACGCGCCCGCGGAATAAAGGGGCGATGCTTCGTGGCTTCACTTGCGCTTGGCAGTCCGCTTTTTCTTAGTCCCTGCATTCTTCTCGACCCGCGACTTCCAGGCGACGCGCAACGCTCCGGTCATCACATCCTCGCTCGCTTGCGCCAGCCGAATATGAGTCGCTCCCATCCGCCCCCAGCCGCCGGCGACCGGCAGAAAAACGTCGGGCAATTCGCTGACAAATTCAGCCTGCTGCTCCGGACTGAGCATTAAATTGCCGTAACCCTGTTTCTCAGAGGCCAATGTGGCAAAGATTCTCCCACCCACGCGAAAGTCTGCCGCGCCCATATGCGAGCCCTCGGCCGCTCCCTCGAAGCTCAAAGCAATTCGTCGAAAATCCGCTGCCTTCATCGCCCATCGCTCCCTTCACCTACCCTCGTGACAGTTCGTGCCCTTCGTGGTTCGAGTTTTCGCACGTGGTTGCGTTAGAACGCCCACGGCACAAATTTCGCTGTCGATCATCGCCGCAACACCGACCTCGACAGAGTCTACTCGCCAGAACTGATTTAACGCGCAAACAAAAACAGGCCCGATCGGGCGATCGGGCCTGCTCTTGCGATCAATATTTTGTTAACTGCGCGTAGCCAGCAACGCTCCGACTACATTTTCATGCCGCCGCCCGGAACCATAGACGAGAAGAACAGGAAGAAGTTCGACGGCGCCTGCACTGCCGCACCCGCCGTTTCTGCCGCCTGGATCGCCTTGTACGAAGTGATGCCGGTGCTGCCGTCCTGCGACGGCCAGTCACTCTGGTTTAGCACTAGCACCGGAATGACTTGCCACCAGATGGCCGGAAGGCTAATGTCCTGTTTGATCAGCACATGGCTGTGGTTGGGGGTGGGCAGAAAGACGTTGGAGGTCGGAGGCGGAATGAAGCCGAGAGCGGCCAGAACCGGACCTAGATCTAATCGCGAAGCGTGCATGGTGCAGGTGCCCGGCTGCGAGCCAGGTTCCGGGCACTGGGTGAAGACAAGCGGTTTCTGTTTGAAACCTTCGGGAATCGCTCCAAAAAGCGAGATCAGCGTATTGCCAAGGGCCGGCCCGCATATCGTTCCCTGAACTACTCCTTCGCACGAGATGGCATCGTTGGGATTCTGATCGTTGTCGACCGAAAACATGGGCACGAGGACATAGATCGGCTCGCTGGTCACCGCCGGATTGCCCTTCTTGCCCGGCGGGGTAATCGAAGGCTGCGTGCCGACCACGCATATCGGTGTCTGCATCTCCCCGGGGTCAGATTCCGCGGGGATTCCGTTGTAGTTCAAATCATCCTGTGGTTGGTCGATACAATCGAAATTTTGCGTGTAGGTAAACTTAAGCAGTTCGCCGTTGCCATAACCTTGAGTTTGATTGGGCTTGAGTTGGGCCAACAACGTTCCGGTAAACAGAACTATTGCGAATAGCGCAACGGCTGCCTTTGTCATCCGCTGCAAAACTAGAGTCTTTGGTTTCATTGTTATTATTCTCCATGGCCTGAGAGGGCCTCTGCATGGATTACGAGCAACGCGCGCGATTGGATTGCTTTCTACTGATTTGGATTGCTTCTACTGATAAAGTCGAAACGAGCGGATGCCGGCGGGGCACCCAATCCAACCCGGGTTGGCATACGTACTTTTAGCAAGGAAGAGACATCGCGTTTGTCGAGTCCTGAAACAAGAGGGGTCGCGCCTGACCTGGCCGTAGTCGCGGCCATGAGATCGGGCGATCAGAGCGCGATGGCGGAGCTCTATGACCGCTATTCTGGCATCGTCTATGCGGTTGCGCTGCGGGTTCTCGGCGACACGGGTGCCGCCGAAGATGTATTGCAGGAAATCTTTCTGCAGCTTTGGCGAAATCCCGGAGCCTTCGACGCCGCGCGCGGCAGCCTGGGCGCCTGGCTCGCTGTGATTGCTCGCAACCGCGCCATTGACTCCCTCCGGCGGCGGCGGCCCGAAACCGATATTGAAGATGTGGTGTTGGCGGTGGCGCCCGATCTGGCCAGCGAAGCCGACCGCTCGCGCGCAGCGGAAAAGGTTCGCGGCGTCCTGGGGGCGATGCCGCCGCCGCAACGCAGCGTTCTGGAAATGGCTTACTTCGAAGGCATGAGCCATTCTGAAATTGCTACGAAAACCGGCGAGCCGTTAGGTACGATCAAGACCAGGATTCGCGCCGGATTGATGGCATTGCGAAAGGCTTTTGCAACGCAGTATTCAACATGAGCGTGCACGAACAATTCGCCGAAGATCTCGCGCTCTACGCCCTGAATGCGTTAACGGGCGAAGATCGCGTCACCCTCGAACAGCATCTCGCCGCATGTCCGGCCTGCCGACGAGAGCTCGAGCAGTTACGGGCAGATGGAGCTTTGCTCGCGCTTTCGACTGTCGGGCCAAAGCCTCCGCAGCGTTCGCGGCAGCGCTTAATGGACGCTGTGGCGAAAGAGACGCGTATGCCCGTCGCGTTGTCGACTCGCCCGCGGCGTTCCATGTGGGGATTCCTGGGATGGGCAGCGGCGGCGGCCGTGATCGTGTTCGCGGCGTCGTTGTGGAAGGAAAACGCTGCGTTGAAGCGCGACGTCTCCAGTATTCACGGTTTACTTGACAGGCAAACAGCCGAACTAGAACAGGCGAGAGGCGTCGTCGATTCCATTACAAATCCTGAAGGGCAGCACTTTACTCTGGTGGCGTTAAAAGCGCCGCCACAACCACAAGGCAAGGCAATCTATGTGCCGAAGCGCGGCTCGCTGATTTTCATAGCGAACAATCTGCCGAAGTTGCCCTCGCAGAAAACCTATGAGCTTTGGCTGATTCCGGAGCAGGGAGCCCCTATCCCCGCCGGCCTCTTCAAGCCCGACGCTCATGGCAGCGCCACCGTTATCAATCCGCCGTTGCCCGCCGCCACCATAGCAAAGGCATTTGCGATGACGGTGGAGGACGAAGCCGGCGCTTCCTCGCCCACGATGCCGATTGTCATGATGAGCACCGGCGAATAGCTTAACCGCTCTCCTGATTTCGTGTTCTCATCACTCCATTGAACTTGACTTTTCCACCGCATGGAGTATTGTGTTGGCGTTTGTGCCAGCCCTTTCGGCGGGCAGCTTGATTTCTGCCGAACGGGCCGAATCTCAGGGGCACAAACGATCCTAGTCAAGGAGCATCCCATGGCCGCGAACCCTATCGCAATCTCAGATCTGAATATGGAAGTGGTGACGAATGCTGAAGAAACCACTGTCCACTGCAGCGGAAGAATCATCTCGAGCACCGTGAGCAATTTGCAGGCCACGGTTCGCGGCCTCATCCCGAAGAGCAACATCATCGTCCTCGATTTGACCGATGTCAGCTACCTCGATAGTTCCGGCTTGGGCGCGATTGTGGGCTTATACCTGTCCGCGAAAAGGCAGCACTGCTCGCTCAAACTCATCCATCTGAACGAGCGGCTACAGGAGCTCTTCCGCATAACCAAACTGGCTTCCGTGTTCGAAGGCCACCAGGATTTTCTGGGATATACACCGGACTAGAGGTTGCAGCCAAACCAAGTCGGACATAGCAATTATGTAGCGATCTTCCTGTCGACTACCCCTCTGTCCCCCTGTGCCCGGTGGCAAAGGTTTTTCGCAGGAAGTGACATTCTAGCCGCTAGGCGACCTTATTGTTCGCTAGTGAAGTTCCTTGCCGATAGCGGGCGCCCCTGACATCGGCAATCCCTCCATGATATGTTTTCTGTTCGCAGAGCAGCAGCGTCTCGAACCTATGATCCGCACGTATAAAGGCCTCACACCCCAAATTCCCGAAACCGCCTATGTTGACGACTCCGCGCAACTTCTCGGCGACGTCATTATCGGCGAACACTCCAGCATATGGATGAACGCCGTCCTGCGCGGCGACGTCCACCAGATTCGCGTCGGCCACTACTCCAACATTCAGGACAACTCGGTCCTCCACGGCATGAAGGAGCAATATGGCGTCTACGTCGGCGACTATGTCACCGTGGGCCACAATGCGATCCTGCATGGCTGCACCATCGAAGCGCGTTGTCTGATCGGCATGGGCTCCATCATCCTTAACGGGGCAGTCGTCGGGTCAGGCTCCATCATCGCTGCCGGCACCCTGATCCCCGAAAAAACCGTGGTTGAGCCCAATTCCCTCTGGATGGGTTCCCCAGGCAAATTCCGCCGTCGCCTCGAAAAGGCGGACGAGGAGACGATTCTCCGCTACGTCGAGAATTATTTGGGTTACAAAAAATCGTACTTGGTGGAAAGAAAAAACTGGTAGCGACGAAGCTTTGCGATCAGCTTCAACCATCCCTCGTCTCAATTCCGTATACTCGTGGCATGAGCGCACGACACGTTCTCGGCCTTTTCATTGCGATATTGCTCCTGAACATATCGAGTGTCGCGTCTGACCTAGCCTTGGTTCACGCCAAGATTTATCCCTCGCCGACCGAGCCGCCCATAACTGATGGCACGATCATTGTGCACGGCGACCGCATCGATGCAGTGGGGCCAGGCACCGCGGTCAAAGTTCCCCCATCAGCCACCGTTCTCGATTGCAAGGGTTTCGTCGTAACCGCCGGATTCTGGAACAGTCACGTTCACATTCTCACGCCCGGCTTACTTCACGCCGAGAAGCGTTCGTCGGACGATCTCTCTTCGCAGCTCGAACAGATGTTCACCCGTTGGGGATTTACGACCGTGTTCGACATAGCATCTGTCCTCGACAACACCAACAACATACGGCGGCGAATAGAAAACGGAGAGGTGCGCGGTCCGCGCGTTCTCACCGTAGGAGATCCTTTCTATCCCAAAGGCGGAACGCCGGTCTACGCGAAAGCATTCCTTGAAGCGAACCACATCCCATCGGCGGAAGTCGAATCCATACCGCAGGCGGTCCAACGGGTTCGCCAGCAGATTAATGACGGGGCCGACGGCATCAAAATCTTTGCCGGCGCGATCACCGAACACGGCGTTCTGCCAATGCCGATGGATTTAGCAAAAGCCATCGTCCTGGAGGCCCACCGCGCCGGCAAACCAGTCTTCGCGCATCCCTCAAATACCGAGGGATTAGAGGTGGCCATTCAAAGCGGAGTCGATGTGCTCGCACATACCGCTCCTATGAGCGGCGACTGGAGTCCGGCCTTCGTTGAGCGCTTGAAGTCGGCTCACATGGCGCTGATTCCAACGCTTACCCTGTTTGACGTGGAGGCGAAGAAAGCGAAGGTTTCCGCGGAAGAAAATGAGATGTGGATTAAGCAGGCGGTCCAGGAGCTGAAGGCTTACTCCGACGCGGGAGGGGAAATCCTGTTCGGAACCGACATCGGTTACATTGACCAATACGACACGGCGGAGGAATTCACTCTGATGTCGCGGGCCGGCATGAGTATGCCGCACATTTTGGCGTCGTTGACGACCAATCCCGCCAACCGCTTCGGATTTTCAAAGCGTAGTGGTCGCATTGCGAACGGGATGGACGCGGACCTCGTCGTGCTTGACGGAGATCCGGCGAGCGATATCACCGCATTTTCTAAAGTCCGTCAAGTAATCCGTCAAGGAAAGGTGATTTATCCGGCGCACTAGACCGCGGGCGAGCGGACTACCAATCGGCCACGCGATGCTTAATGCTAAAGGCCGCGCCAAACCCGTTCACCAGCGCACCTCCCGCAAGAATGGCGTGCCCCGCCATCTCATGATGCCTTCGGTGCAACAGATACGCACCCATCATTTCTGCGCCGAAGAGCGCCGCCATCGATGCCACCTGCACTCCAGCGGTATGCACAAAAGGACGGGCCAGCGGATCATATTCCTTGCCGCCGCCATCCATATTCTTTCGTGTGGCATAGCAGTCAACCGCTTTCGCCGCTCCGTCCAACGCGACCAGCGCAATCGTCGACGGCTTCCAGAAACGCGAAGCCGCCATGTCTTGCTTGGTCACGGACGGACGCACCGCAAAAGCATAACGCGTCTCGGTCGCGCCTATGTCCGGAGCGGGCATGGCATCGGCCCGCATATCCTGGGCACGAAGATTCCCCGTGATCGCCGCCAGCGCCAGAACCACCATAAGTATTTTCATTGAAAGTGTGGGCCGAGAGAATTGGCCCTCCGTAGCTCATCGGAGGACACCCAGGATTCTTGACCCGCACGTCGACTAATGCAAGCTTGCTTTAGGAGGTGACCTTCTGTGCGGGCGAGGCGTTAAACTAATGACGAACGACGAACTCACCGGTCTTACCATCATGCGTCTCGCTAAACTTCTTCCCCTGCTGCTGTTCGTTGCCTTAACCTGCGTCGGCCAAACCGCCGGCCAAACCCAGCTCGCGGACACACCTGCCGCCCACCAATTTTCCGCATGGCTAGAGGCTTTCAATCGCGGCGATCGCGCGGCTTACCTTGATTTTCTGCAAAAGGATTTCCCCTCCCGAGCTGATCACATCGATCAGCATCTGAGTTTTCGCGAACGAACTGGCGGCTTTGACCTAAGAAGGGTAGTTGACTCCACACCCACCAAACTGGTGGTGCTGGTGCAGGAGCGCGTCTCCGATCAGTTCGCGCGGCTCACGCTCGAAGTAGACGCCGCCGAGCCCCATAACATCCTCAGCATGGAAGTTTCGTCCGCCGACCGTCCCGCCGACTTCGCGCTGCCTCACATGAGCGATAGCGAACTGATCGCGGCCACGCGCAAGAAAGTGGAGCAGGATGTTGCCGCCGATCGTTTCGCTGGCGCCGTGCTCATCGCCAAGAATGGCAAGGCGACCTTTGAAGAGGCCTACGGCTTGGCCGACCGTGCGCGCAAAATTCCGAACACGGTAAAAACCCGCTTCCGCGTCGGTTCCATGAACAAGATGTTTACCGCAGTGGCGATTCTGCAGCTCGTCGAGGCGGGCAAAGTTGCACTCAACGATCCTCTGGGCAAATACCTGCCCGACTATCCTAATAAAGAGGTCGCCACGAAAGTCACGATCCAGCATCTCCTGACTCACACCGGAGGTACCGGAGACATCTTCGGGCCGCAGTTCGATGCTCATCGGCTCCAACTGCACAGGCTCCAGGATTACGTGAACCTCTACGGCAGCCGTGATCTCAAGTTCGACCCAGGCGCCCAGTGGGAATACAGCAATTACGGTTTCATTCTGCTCGGCGTTGTCATCGAAAATGTCAGCAAAGAGAACTATTACGACTACGTTCGCACCCACATCTACGAACCGGCGGGGATGAACTCCACCGGCGCGGAGCCCGAGGATCGCCCCGTAACCGATCGCAGCGTTGGCTATACGAAAACGGAGCCGGCTGGCGACTGGCAGACCAACGTCGACACGCTTCCCTACCGCGGGTCATCTGCAGGCGGCGGTTATTCGACGGTAGAAGATCTACTAAAATTTGCGAATGCGCTTGCGCAAAACAAGCTTCTCAATGCGCATTACACCGAACTACTGACCACCGGTAAAGTAGATACGCCAAACGGCCGCTACGCCTACGGTTTCCTGGATTACACGATTAACGGCACCCACTGCTTTGGCCACAGCGGCGGCGCTCCTGGCATGAATGGAAATCTGGAAATCTGCCCTGGCCCTGGCTACGTAGTCGCCGTTCTGGCCAATATGGATCCTCCTGCCGCTATTGCAGTCTCCGATTTCATCTCGAATCGTATGCCGGAGAAGTAACTTGGGTCGTCATCCTAAATCAAAGGCGCTCAGTTGCGCGTTGCCCCTCCCACCATGGATACTGAAACAGTCCATCATGAATACAAATCTCTCTTCCACCGCCCCCTCAAAACTGGAAACCGATTGCCTAGTCGTCGTAGTCCTCGACCGCAGCGAAAAAGACCAAGGTGAAAAAAATAAGCCTTCAGTCTCGGTTGAGTGCGCGGACGCCGCAGTGCGCGACGCCGCCAAGGATGTCATCGCCAGCGGCGAGGTTACCGCGAAGATATTTGAAACCACGCTCCTCCACCGCCCCGCCGGACTCAAGGCCAAGCGTCTTCTCCTGCTGGGCGGAGGCAAGGCGAAGAGTTTTTCCGCCAATGAACTGCGCAAGCTGGCGGGAGCCGCCGTCCGCACTCTACAAGGCAAAAGTGTCCGCAACTTCGCACTGATTCTACCGGAGAATTCGACGGCCGAAAATGCCTCGCCCGATGGCAGCATTTCGGCGCCCGACGCAGTGCGTGCCGTCGTCGAAGGTGCGTTTATAGGCGACTTCGATCCCGGCTACTACAAGAGCGGCAAAGACAAGGAAAAGGACCAGAAGATCGACACGGTTACCATCGTGGCGAGTGCCGACGATAAATTTTCGGAATTGGAAGCAGCCCTCCACGCCGGTCGCATCGTCGCCGAGTCGCAGAACTTCACTCGCGACCTGGTCAACGAGCCCTCCAACCTCATGACGCCGACCATTCTCGCCGAGCGCGCCAAGAAGATGGCGTCGGAAGTCGGCTTGAACTGCGAAGTCTATGGCGCCGATAAGATCAGGCAACTTAAAATGGGAGCGTTCTGGGGAGTCGCCCAAGGCTCCGACGAACCTCCCGCGCTAATCGTCCTGCGCTACGACCCAGTTGGCGCAACCAAGGATGTCCATCTCGGCCTCGTAGGCAAAGGCGTCACTTTCGACACTGGCGGCATCTCGATCAAGCCCGCCGACGGCATGGAGAAAATGAAGTACGACATGGCTGGAGCTGCAACCATGATCGGCGCCATGCGCGCCATCGCCCTCCTGAAGCCCAAAGTAAAAGTGACGGCGATTATCCTGGCCACCGAAAACATGCCTTCCGGCAAAGCGCAAAAGCCCGGAGATGTGCAAATTGCCATGTCCGGCAAGTCGATAGAGATCATCAACACAGATGCCGAAGGCCGCCTGATCTTGGCCGATGGCCTAAGCTATGCCCGCCAGCTAGGCTGTACGCACTTGGTCGACGCTGCTACTCTAACCGGCGCAGTAGTAGTAGCCCTTGGATACGTGAACGCCGGAATCTTCGCCAGCACCGATGATATGTACGAGCGCTTCGCAAAAGCCAACCAGCAAACCGGCGAAAAAATGTGGCGCCTGCCGTTGGACGACGAGTACAAAGAACTGATCAAATCCAACATCGCCGACATGGTCAACGCCGGCAGCCGCTACGGGGGCGCTATCTTCGCGGCCATGTTCCTAAAAGAATTCGCCGAAGATACTCCCTGGATCCACCTCGATATCGCCGGCACCGCTTGGATGGAAGACAACAAAGCCTGGATCGCGAAAGGTCCGTCAGGAATAGCCCTCCGCAGCTTAGTGGAATTTGTAAAAGGATGGAGCGCGTGAGTTTTCTCTTCGCGCTCCTTTATCGGACAGCCCACTTTTCCTTTACTTGAACAGGACCTTGGCCATCATTCCCTTGTCCTCGTGATTCAGCAGATGGCAATGAAATAGCGACATACCCTTGATGACGGGATCGGTAAAGTCAAGAATGACGTCGATGGTGCCGGCATAGGGAACGTTCACGGTATCCAGCCACGCGGGATAGGGGAGCGGCGCATCATTTTGTGCATAAGCCAGGAAGTGAACCTGGTGAATGTGGAAAGGATGTAGCTCGGCACTCTCGTTGACAATACGCCAATGCTGATACGTACCGACACGAGCGCTTGTCATGGGAGGTGCATCCGACGTAAATTTGCGGCCATTGATGTAGAAACCGTTCTCGTCTTCCGTAAAGTTGACCGTGAAGTCGGGTGCAGTCTTCTTCAACGACTCAACATCAATTGGCTTGTAAACCGGTGGATGCTTGTCGATGGCATGCACTTGCCTGGGCGGTGAGTCCGCACTGGATTGATCGAAACCGGGTTGCACAAGATCTGCCAGCACCATCTCAGGATTGGGATCGCCAACCGGACCGGTATCTACGCAAAGCGTGCGCAAGTCGCTATGTGTGCCAGCGGACGGGCCGGTGACGATCGCTTCGAGTCGGCCCGCAGGCGCAACCATCAAGTGATCGGTGACTCTGGTCGGATGTTTGGGATCGCGGTAGGCAAGGGGCATCCCGTCAAGAGCGACGATCTCAAAAGTTTGTCCGTCGAGTTGCAGGTCCAAATAGCGGTCCGCCGACGCGTTCACGATGCGCCAGAACTGCCGCTCCTTAGGAGCGATCTCGATTTGTGGCCGTACAACTCCGTTGACGGTAAAGACTTCCTCGACGGGCTCGGCTTTCCCCCCGCATCTTTTGGCTGGGATTTCAACCTCGCGTTGGAGTGTGGCGGAATTCGGATCATGCTCAATGGAGCGGCCACGAACAATAAGCACCCGCTCACGGAGATGTTCTACTTCGGGGACATAACGTTCCATGCCCTCAATGACGATGGCTCCTGACATTCCATCCAACACTTGACGGTGACTTTCGCCGTGAGGATGAGTGTGGTACCAGAACAGTCCTGGAGGATGATCGCGCGGAATGCGAACCGAGTAGTGCAAGACCTGCCCGGGCTTAGCCAGCATGGTCAACACGTCATCTTGCGGAGCCTCAGGCGAAACGCTGAGCCCATGAAAGTGAAGGTTTGTCATGTCCATGCAGGGATTGACCGCGCAAGTTTCAGAAGACTTGGCGGGAAGCTCGTTGAAGTAGGTGATTTTGAGAACATCGCCTGGGAAAGCGCGGATCACAGGAGCGACCATCTCACCGTCGAACGAAAAAGCGTCCCGGTCATTTTTATTCACGGCGTGAAGGCTGAGAGATACAACGTGGTGCTTGGCTCCCACCTGCGGAGGTTGCGGAAGAGAAGAGTTCTGCGCCCACGCTAGAACTGTGAAAAGTATCGGCGCAGCTAAGAGCAGCGCGATGTGGGCGCATTTACTCATCTTGCGATTCGACAACTCCACATATCCTCCGTTCATTCGTCCGCCTGCAGCCGCCGCACGCACGAGCATTACGACATGTGCAACGATGAAAGGTCAGTTTCGTATATACAACGACCTCTTTTAGTGATCGCGCCCGTGCATTCACACTTCACGCCGCAGGACGCCAACCCGAACCGTTCCGGGCCTTTATTTTTGGCGCCACTGTAGTTGTGCTGGGGCCAAGATCCTTTTCGTACACGGTTCCACCTCGGCTAACTACAAAGGTCATGACACCTGAGGACTGGTATCCCGCTGGATACGCTACCAAAATCCATCCCTCGTTCTTGCTGCTTTGGCTACTTGCCTGCGATGCGGAATTCCTGGTCACGATTCGAAAGTGATACCCGTAGAAAAGGTTGGACTCTTTGTTGTCGGCTTTCTCCGCAGCGCCAGAAACCAGGCTTTGGACGAACTGGGTGATTGGGTCTTCGCTCGTTGCCTGGGCGTTGGCTTCATTCTTTGCCACGGCGAATTGCTTGCAGACTTCGATTGCCGTCGCCTCGTTTTCCCCGACCCGGCGGAACAGGATCTCCTGTTTGCCGCGAGCAGAATCGAAATACCATTCGCCGTTCTTTGACACCAGCGGGATGGGGAAGGGCCAGTTTTCTGCCCCAATGTACAGAACCGTGGTTCCATCCGGTTCTTGGACGAGACGGTGCATCTCCTGGTATTTTTTGCTGAACTGCTCGTGCTCGAGTTTGTCTTCCTCTTCGTCGCTCGAGGAAGTAACTCCCTTCCCTGCTCCGAGGATGGCTTCCAAAGTAGCTTCGTCTTCTTTTTGCGCAGCCTGGAACAGGGCGTCGCTAGCTTCGCCAGGAGACGAGAACATTCTTGCTTGTGGCTCCTGAGCAAAGCTCGTAGATGCGAAACCTACGACCAGCGACAGGAACAGCAGGAGAAAAAGCGTGGATGCGAACCCGCAGGCAAGCCTGACGGTAAATCTTTCAAGAGTTTCAAGCGTCATATTGTTTGTGCGCATAAGTTCTTCCTCCATATCATTGGTAAGTGGTGAATCGAATTACCGGCGACCGCCGCCACCATGGAACCCTCCGCCTCCAAAACCTCCGCCATGGAACCCTCCACCGAAGCTCGACTGCCCGCGAGCAGAGAAGCCTCTTGCCACTCCTCCGTGATTGAAGCCGCTGAAAGCTCCGGAATGGGTGCCGGCGAATCCGCGCTGCGACCCTCCGAACCCCCGACCGCCGGCAAAGCTGCCACCATGAAATCCACCGGCACGACGGACGGTGTTGTGATTGGCGAAAATTCTGCTGTGGGACTCGTAGTGGTGGTTGTCGAAACGAATATCGTGGTGATGCCAGTCATATCCCCAGTGTCCCCACCCCCAGCCGAACCCGCCAAAAAAGCCGATTCCAAAGCCGAGGCCAAACGCAAACCCAGGACCGTCAAAGAACAGTCCCGGATACCAATACCAGCCGGGCCAGATTCCAATGGGGTCTCCATAGATGAGCCAAGGATCATATTCAGGCACGTAAACAACCTCAGGGTCCGCGGGCTCGATCACAATGGATTTGCCCTCCTTGCTCACTTTTTCCTGCGAAGTGCTCTTCAGGTTCCCCGCCTTCTCCGCGCGCTCACGCATTTGCTGAACAGCATTCATCACGTCCTTCTCTTGATTGACATAAGCGTCACCGAGAGATGAGGTCCAAGAGAGATTCTTGTCCATGTTGGCGAGCACCGAAGGAAACTCGGTAAGAGCCTTGACGCTTGGATCCCATGGCTGCTTATCTACCTCTTTACCGAGTTCTTCACCCTTCAAATTGTTGTTCTGTTGCAACCAGCGGTCTGCTTCTACAACTTGGTCGGGATAAGTAGCCGCCGCGAGGATCTGCGCAACCAGCGCATCCGGATACAATGCGATGGGCGCGACGAGTTGCTGGAGTTGTTGCGGCGTCTGAGGCGAGGCTTGAACCGGCGCAGCTTGAACCGGCGGTTGTGCGGGGGATTGATCCGCGGGCGCGGCGAACCCTCCGGGTGCTGTGATTAATAGAAGACAAAATGAGAGAAAAAGCGACAAACTCTGTTTTATGAATTTCACAATCGATTCTCCTTTGACCGGTCGTGTCGGCGATCACCGGCGGATTCTTTCACTCACCTAAGGCGCGGCGCCGCAACCTCACTTTTCTTAGCTGACGAAGCTCTCGGCACTTCGACCCGCGAACTGCTGAAACGTCAGCGGACATTCCGGATGGCTGCATTGACACGCGATCTCCACATCTTCGCTTCCCGCGTCACGACAGGCATCTCCGCAGTATTCTTCCCCGTTCGCTACATCGCACAAACACGGTAGGTGCGCGCACTTCTTGCTCTTTTGATCAGCCATTTTGGTTCCGTCCCTTCCCGTCACTACAGCACTGCGATTCTTGGACGTAGCCCCGTTTGCTAGACCCCCAAGCAAGTCTGAGGGAACTCACTCTGCTAGTCAGCTTTCGGTGACTACGCCGTCTGACTGCATGCATCCGGATCTCCAAACCACAATTTTCCGCTACCGCGCGGCTCAGCAAGGGCTTGCACAACGGCAGCAAAACTCAACGAAGTCTGAAGTGTCAGCAGGCGGATAAGGAGTCCTTATTTGGACGGTCACGATGTGCCGCCTTCTTCCTTCGGCCCTGGTAAGTCTTTCTAATTGAGGCGAACCAATAGCCGGCCTTGTTTGGCATCTGCCGTGCCTTACCCAGGTGAAGAGAAAGCTTCGGTGCTGATGCGTTGCGTGGTGGATCTTGGTTCGAGCTTTCATTCTCGGCTGGGAGGAAGCAGCCGCGCATACCGAGAAAACGACAAGGAGGAAATATGAAAAAGCTTCTGATTCTGGCTGTTCTTGCTATGTCTGTGTCGGCCCCATCATTTGGAGCCGATGTTATCGGCCGTTCTGCTGACGTTGTTGGCCATTCCGCTAAGGTCGCAGGAAAAGACTCTTACAAAGCCGCGAAAACCTCGGCGAAGGGTACCGCCAGGGCCGGAAAAGCGGTCGTGAAGTTCCTTTTCTAACGTGAGGTCGAAATGCCATGAAATTGTTAAAGGAGATGAATCAAAATGAAAATCAGTAAGATTTATATTGCCGTGGGCTTAGTCATCGCTCTTTCCCTATTCTTGGAGCTTTTTGCTCATGCAGACGAGTTTGACCAATCCACCACAATCACCTTCAGCCGGGCGATCCAGATCCCTCTGCAGGTATTGCCTGCAGGTACATATTTGTTCAAGCTGGCAGACAACCGTTCTGACGAAAATCTGGTGCAGATCTTCAACGCTGACAAAACTCTTCTGTACGCGACCGTTCGGATAATTCCAACGATGCGCCAGAAGTTAACCGGCGACACCGTGGTCGCAGTCGCCGAACCAGGAACCGGACAACCAGACGCCCTCCTGAAGTGGTTTTATCCGGGTCGTGAAGTCGGGTTTGAGTTCGTGTATCCGAAGCAGAAGGAGAAGGAACTGGCTCAGGACAGAGAACAAACTGTCGTGGCCGGCCAAGCGACAAGATCGAACTCTGATGCCGGCGCTGGCAACTGAGCATGAACCCGTCATTCGCTCGTCAGGGCCCAGGTTCGAGAAACCCGGGCCCGCTTTTTTTTCGTTAAGTTTGAGGTTGTTCTCAAGAGGAACGATAATAGTCTCAAACCCGAGCTAGAGTTGCAGGGGCCTTATTCCCTGTCGCTCTAACGGACTTTTGAGCGAGAGAGAACTTGACGATGGGATATCCCCTCAAGAGAACGGTCGCAGCAGCTCTCGGCCTGAGGCATACATTTGTGTCCTTCGACTTGCCTCAGCTGTTTGCAGTTCGCGGCAACTTTCACCTTACTCTGCCTAAAGCAGCCGAGGCGCTTGAATGACGCCTGGGGCCGGCCCTACGGTATTTGTCGTCGATGACGACGACCTCGTGCGTGCCTCCATTCAAGGCATGCTGAAGTCGATTGGCTTGCGTTCCGAGACCTTCGCGGCGCCACGAGAGTTCCTGCATGCTAAGCGGCCGGACGCACCCAGTTGCCTAATTCTCGATGTGAGACTTCCTGGCGTCAGCGGTCTGGAGTTTCAGCGCGAGTTGGCGGACGCGGGCATCCGGATTCCCATCATCTTCATCACCGGTCATGGGGATATTCCGATGACAGTGAAGGCTATGAAATCAGGCGCGGTAGAGTTCTTGACCAAGCCCTTCCGCGATCAGGACTTACTCGATGCGATTTACCAGGCTTTGGACCGTGATCGGTTGGCGCGCCAACAAGAACATGAGTTTCTTGAATTGAGAAAGCGCTACGAGTTGCTCAGCGTACGTGAGCGCGAGGTCATGGGCTTCGTGGTCTCCGGCATGCTCAATAAGCAAATAGCTTTTGAACTCGGGACCAGTGAAGTGACGGTGAAGATTCAGCGCGCGCACGTGATGCACAAAATGCAGGCTGGATCACTCCCTGAATTAGTAAGAATGGCGGCTAAGCTTGAGATTCCCACCGGCAGGAAATAGCGATCCGATGTATCGGAGACGCGAGATAGACTTTCGCCGATGACCTATAGCGTTACAGGAAAACGGACTACACGGCCAGCGGCATCCGCTGCTCTGCGCTATGGATTGGCCTTCGCGTCGATCGCCGCAGCTCTGGGCCTTGCGCGTATTTTTCTATATTTTCACTTGCCTCAGCCGTTTGCCGCATTTGCTCTATCAGCAATTGCGATTACGTTTTGGTATGGCGGCGTTAAGCCGGGCATAGTCGCAACGGTATTCGCTTCGCTTCTCCGTTACTCCCATTGGTCAGAGCGAGGCGTGGCGTCTAGCGCCCTTTATGATCTGGTATTTGTGATCTTTGCTCTGCTAATGATCGCGCTAACCCGGGCACGCAGTGAACTTGAAGTCAGCGTCGAACAGCGAACAACAGAACTGACTCGCGCCAATGAGGAACTCAGTCTTGAGATCGCCGAACGCAAGCGCGCCGAAGAGAAGCTGCGGCGGAGCGAGGCCTATTTAGCGGAAGCGCAGAGGCTCAGCCGTACGGGCAGTTGGGCAAGAGTCCCCGCCACCGGCGAGTTGAGGTACTGCTCCGAAGAATGCTACCGCGTGCTAGGTTTTGATCCGCGCGACGGACAGCCGCGATTTGAAACATTCATGCAGCGCGTCCATCCCGACGATCAAGCCTCCGTGAGGGAAATATCGGCGGCAGCGAGCCGTGACAAGGTCGATTACGAGACGGATTACCGAATCATCCATCCCGACGGAGAGATCCGAGACATCCACGTCGTAGCTCATCCCGTTTTCGACCCGTCCGGCGATCTAGTTGAGTTCGTGGGTACCGTGATGGACGTGACGGAGCGCAAGCGCGCCGAAGAGAAGCTGCGGCAGAGCGAGGCCTATTTAGCGGAAGCGCAGAAGCTCACACATACCGGAAGCTGGGTCTGGGACGTGGCTGAAAGACGCGCATTGCATCTATCCGAAGAATGGTATTCCATATACGGCTTCGATCCACAAGAGGGCATGTCGGCCTGGAAACAACGGCTGCAACGCATTCATCCCGATGATCGAGTCAGGTGCCAACAAATTATCGACCAGGCAATAGGTGACAAGTCGGAGTACGAAGTTGAATACCGCATTCTTCTGCCTCGCGGCACCGTAAGACACCTACAGAGTGTCGGACATCCTATTTTGAACGCGTCTGGGAATCTAGTGCAATTCGTCGGCAGCTCCACCGACGTTACGGAGCGCAGGCAGGCCGAAGAGGCTTTGCGCCAGGCGCAGGCGGATCTTGCGCGCATCAGCCGCATCACGACGATGGGAGAGCTCACCGCCTCCCTGGCCCATGAAGTGAATCAACCGATTGCCGCTGCCGTCACCGATGCGAACACCTGCTTGCGCTGGCTCAATCGCGACCATCCCGATCTCGAAGAGGCCCGCGAGGCCGCGTCGAGAGTCGTCAAAGACGCCACCCGTGCGGCGGAGATCATCAGCCGAACTCGCCTTCTCTTCAAAAAGGCTACTCCGCAAGGGGAGTTGGTCGATATGCACGAGATCGTTCGAGAGATGGTGGTCCTCATGAGCGGTGAGGCGGCGCGGTACTCCATATCAGTCTGGGCGGAGCTCGCTGCCGAACTTTCTCAGGTCATGGGAGATCGCGTCCAACTGCAACAGGTACTGATGAATCTCATGATGAACAGCATTGAAGCGATGAAGGATGTAGATGGCCCGCGCGAGCTGATCATTCGCTCGCGAACCGAAGACGGCCAAGTGATGGTTTCGGTCAGCGATACCGGCGTGGGGCTCCCGCCGCAGCAGGCAGATCAAATTTTCAACGCGTTCTTTACCACCAAAGCTCATGGCACCGGCATGGGACTTCGCATCAGCCGATCCATTGTGGAATCGCATGGCGGCCGGCTGTGGGCTGAGGGCAACTCGCCGCGCGGAGCAAACTTTCACTTCACCCTTCCCACTAAAGTAGACCTTCACGAATGAGACTCGCAGCCGCTGCTCGGTTGCCATCGTAGCCCTAATACCAAAGTATGATTGCGCGCTCCCAAAGCATGATTGCCCCGTCGCGAGCAAAACGATTAACTTGCGAATATGGTTATTCAGAAGAGGGGAAAAATGGTCGCGATTGTTGATGACGATGAGTTGATGCGCAGTGCATTGCAGGGCATGCTGAAATCCGTCGGATTGCCGTCGCAAGCGTTTGCGTCGGCGGAGGAATTCTTGAATTCCGGCCAGCACCAACAGACTGCATGCCTCATCGCGGATATTCGCATGCCCGGAATGTCCGGTCTGGAACTGCAGGCCAAACTTAATGCCGAACGTTGCAGGATTCCAACCATCTTCATCACAGCCCATGGCGACACAAAGATGCGCATGCAGGCGCTCAGAGCAGGAGCCGTCGAGTTCCTGGCCAAACCGTTTGACGATGAGGTGCTGCTCGATAGCGTTCGAGCCGCTCTGGAGAATTGAGCCCAGTAAAAGTACGTGCGCGCCAGGAGGTTCTCTGTGGGAGCCATCGAAAGATTCGTGAGTAGTGATCAAGGGTCGGAGGATCGTAGATTCGAGCAGGTGATCGGCAACAGTCCTGCTCTAGAATCGGTGCTCGACCAAGTGGAACGGGTTGCGCCGACGGATTCGACTGTTCTTATTCAGGGAGAAACCGGCACCGGCAAAGAACTGATCGCGCATGCGATTCATAACCTCAGCTCGCGCTGCGGACGACCCTTTGTACGGCTGAATTGCGCTGCCATCCCGCTGGATCTGCTGGAGAGTGAACTCTTCGGCCACGAGAAGGGCGCGTTCACTGGAGCCATCGCGCAAAAGATTGGGCGTTTCGAGCTGGCCGACAAAGGCACACTTTTCCTGGATGAAGTAGGGGACATTCCGCCGGCATTGCAGCCGAAGTTGCTGCGCGTGCTTCAGGAACAGGAGTTCGAACGCTTGGGTAGCACGCGCACGCATCAGGTAGACGTGAGGCTGGTGGCTGCCACAAACCGCAATCTGATGGAGATGGCGAACCGGGGCGAGTTTCGCAGCGATCTCTACTACCGTCTGAACGTATTTCCGGTCATGTTGCCGCCTTTGCGCGATCGCCGCGGAGACATTCCAGCCCTGGTGTCCCACTTTGTCGAGATCTACGGCCGCCGGATGAGTCGCCAGATCGATCACATTCCTTCACTCACGATGTCTGCGTTCATGTCCTATCACTGGCCAGGCAACATCCGCGAACTGCAGAACCTGATTGAACGTGCCGTGATCCTTTCCGATGATGGCGTGCTTCCCAATCCTTTGCCCTCGGTTGGAACTTTCGATACCAGCACCTCTCCCTCCGCAACGACTCTAAAGGACTCCGAGCGCAATCTGATTTTGAACACGCTTGAATCGGTGGGTTGGGTGATCGGCGGCCCAAAAGGAGCGGCTGCGAAACTTGATCTGAAGCGCACGACGCTTATTCACAAGATGCAGAAGCTGGGAATCTCCCGAAACTCACACCAACGTTCCTCAGGCCCGACGAGATCAACACCGCAGGAGCAGAAGCCGCTGTCGCAATTCCAGTAGCATTGTCTGTCGCTTGCAATTTTCCGCTTTGGACAGCCAAGACGACTGGGCGGGCCGCTGCCTGCGCTCGAGCGGGGACGTGCGCAATGTTCGAGGCAGGCGCAACAAGTACTCTGATCTAGCGCTCGACTGCTTCCTTCGCATCCGTCCGCGCCCGCGATTCCATTTCCCGGATCACGATTGAAAAATCCTGTTCAGGGCCAAGAGCGAGTGCTTCGGAATTAACCTGGAAAGCCGCCTCGGTCGCCGGCAACGCTAAGTTAAGATTTGAAGCTGTTTCGAGAATCAGGCCCAAATCTTTGTTCATCAGGCGCAGTGGAAATTGCGGACTGTAATCGTTGAGTGCTGCTCGCGGTAGCTTCCCTACGTGGGCCGGAGCAACGACCGCAGTCTTAGCCAAGACCGCCAGAAGTTGGTCACGATCGAGTCCCTCTTTTTCCCCCAATGCGCAGGCTTCGGCGATCGCCTGCATACCGACGCCAAGCAGCGTGTTGACAACCAACTTCGCGGAGGTGCCAGACCCGCTCGGACCAAGAAGGAAATACTGTTTGGCGATCGTCTTGAAGATCGGCTCGACAGCCGCAAAGATCTTCGGGTCGCCACCACCAAGCAGCGTCACTGTTCCCTGTTCCACCGCAGGTGTGCTGCCGGAAATCGCCACATCCAGCACGCTGATGCCACGCCGTGCGCCCTCGCGAGCGACGTCGCGACTGGTTCGCGGACGAATTGTGCTCATCTCGACCACCACCGTCCCCGGCGCAGCATTGGCAAAGATGCCGTCCAGGGCCAGGTACACGCTCCGCACCGCATCGTCGTTGGTAAGGCAGGACAAAATCACATCGGATGTGTTTGTGAGAGCTGCAAGACTGTCCGATACGGTTGCGCCGTCGGCGACCAACGCATCGGCATTTGCGTGATTAACGTCATATACGGCTACCTTGTAGCCGTTTGCCAGGAGTCGCCGAACGATGCGACTGCCCATCGCACCAACCCCTACGAAGCCAAGCCGGGTATTATTTGCACCGATTTGATTCATAATTATTTCTCCAATTAACCTGTCAACGCTAAGGTAGCAAGATTCTCTCCAAACCTTTCGTGGCTCGGAGCGGGCGTAACTGCTATTGCGAGCGCACTTTTTTAAGAGACATAGTGCTGTGAGCATAAATCCGTGACCAGCAGTTGTGTCGGTCGCCGGACACCGATGTCGAGATTTGGCCTATGTCTTTGTTCCCCGAGCATGTACCGTCCATCGTTTCCGCAGGCTAGCGGGCTCGCAGGAATGGAATATCAAGTGCATTAAGAAAGTAAGGAGGTTGGATTGATGACTCGAAACCCAAAGAAGTCTGACGGCAACACGATTTGTTTCAGAATTGTGGTTGCACTGGCGGCGCTGTTCTTTGTGCTTCAGTGTCCGACGGTCTTAGCGGCGCCGCAGGGGCAGCCTGGAGCGAGTGTGTTCAACAGCACTTGCGCGTCTTGCCATGGCCGGAACGGTACTCCGACCGCGGTTGGGAAAAGCCTTAACGCGCCCGACCTTGGTTCGACGGCGGTCCAGAGCCATACGGATGCGGATCTGCACCAGATCATTGCCAATGGAAAAGGCAACATGCCGCCATTCAAAAACAGTTTGTCAGACGCTCAGATCGATGCGCTCATAGCATATATCCGCACATTTTCCGGACAGCACAAATGAAAACTTCACGGAAGCGATCAGGAAGTTTGCGGAATCTCGACGGAGCGATAGAGAATCAAAGAAGGTGCCGCAACAAATGAGGACCGTACGCTGCCGCGCGCAAATTCGGGCTGACTGGTGGGGGCGAAATGAATCGGGACGATTTTCGAATTCGAAAAGTGATTCAGGTGCTCAAAGAAGACCCATCCCGCACGCTGCCCGAACTTGCAAGTGGCTGCCAGATCAGCACGTCAAGGCTGAGTCATCTCTTTAAACGTGAGGTCGGCACCAACCTGAAGAACTACCGACTGGATTGCCGCCTCCAAGTAGCGGCCTCATTGCTCCAGTCGACCGGCTCGCCAATTAAGGAGATTGCCTACACGACTGGCTATAAGCATAGTTCCAGCTTCGTGCGTGCGTTTAAAACTCGCTTTGGATTTTCGCCCGCCATTTACCGCAGTGAACACGCAGAGAGATCGGCGTAGCAGCGGTCGCTAACAAATAGCAGGAGTTGCTAACGCAAACTCATTGACAAGTAGATGACGAAGTAACAATTCTATGCCATGCACTTACTCACGATTTATTTCTCCGCAGAGCACTTACTCGCGAAGTAATAGTCCTCTACGGAGTTCTTACTAAAGAAGCCTGGTATATGCGAAGCCCTTACGCATAAATCCTGCTCTCTTCACGCCGAGGTGGGTATCGACAACGATAAGAATAAGGCACGACACCTAGCGGGGTAGTGGTGTCGTTGAAGCGTCTAACAGGTGTTAGCAACGTCGGACGGATCGCTCCCGACGGCGGGACGGGTACGTCCATTATTCAGGCCAAGAAAATGCTAGCTTCGCCCCCAGGCGAGTTTGGCAACGAATGATCCACGGTCGGTGTTCTGGAATCTGGATTCTCTATTCGTATTCGACTCCACCGCCCATCGTATCCACTCTGAATGATTACCAACGAAAGGGGTAACTTATGACTCGCCGACGGTTGACGATGATATCAGTCGCTGTCCTTTGTGTAGTGGCGCTATGCATGTCAGTGTCTGAAAGAAAGGTATCGGCCCAGAGTCCGCCTGCAGAACCGGTTTACAACCCCTACCCGCCCGGGATCCTTCCTTCCGATTTGAATTCGGAGCTGGCCAGGGTGCTGCGCGAGGTAGATGCCATTGAAGCTGAAGCGGTTAAACAATGGCACGCCTTGCCGCCTCTGGTAGCAACCGGTCAACCGCCCATATTTCAAAACACCGGTGTTGCCTCAGTAGAAATACTCGGCAAGCTCATGAATTACGACAAGACGATTTCGCCCAACAACAACAAGGCGTGCGCATCCTGCCACATGCCTTACGCTGGTTTTAGCGGGCCGATTCCGTCGGTGAATCTTTTGATGATCGCCTATCCCTCATCGGCTCCCTATCGCGCAGGTAAGCGAACCGCACAGAGGTATACGTATTCGAGTTACTTCCCTCCACTCCAGTACAACGCGACCCAGGGCCTTTTCTTCGGCGGAAATTTCTGGGATTCACGTGCAACCGGATATTTGACCAGAACTCCCGACGGCGAGCAGTCACAGTTTCCTCCAGTTGACCCTAACGAAATGGCCAACCCTGACACGGCGTGCATCGTCTACAAGCTTTCCCTGGCGCCATACGCATCTCTCTTCGAGCAGATATGGGGTGTCGGCTCGTTGAGCAGCATCACATGGCCGTCCAATGTTGCGTCGGTCTGCGCTACTCCGGAGGGAGCTGCCGTGTTCGGCTCGAACACCCAGCCACTCACTTTAAGTCCGGGCGACCGCACCCTCGCAACTAACGATTACGATCACTGGGCGCAGTCCCTGAGCGCATTCGAGCACAGCCTTTCCATTAGCCCCTTCACCTCGAAGTTCGACGCCTTCCTCAAGGGCACTTACAAGTTGAACTCCGACGAAGCCGCCGGCTATGCCCTGTTCCATGGCAAAGGAAATTGCAACTCCTGCCACCTCGACGGAAGATCAACCGCACCCACTCCTCCGCCTCCAGATGGAACGGACCCGAGCGCTGTGGACACGGGCGTCGCCGCCGACGTAACGCCAGTTTTCACCTGCTTCGGTTCGGCCAATGAAGGTCTGCCGAAGAATCCCAGAGACTCCTTTTATTATGAGACCACGCCGGATTCCCTGGGATTTACGCCCAATCCCGGAGGCTTTACCTACACCGATTTAGGGCTGGGGACGTTCCTCAGAAGCGGTTTCGGTTCCGCCCCCAATCCCAACTCGAGTTGGACCCAGTATGCCTCAACTGTCGACGGCCAAATGCAAGTGATGACAGCACGCGATGTGGCTTTGGTGCCGCCACAGTGTCCCACCACCGAGGCGCCGGGCCCCTACTTCCAGAAAGAGTTTTTCCATAATGGCTACATCAAGAGTCTGAAGCAGCTTGTCCACTTCTACAACACGCGGGACGTGTACCCCTTCGCGGTTGAGTCGGGAAATTGCCCGGCAGGAACCGTCGAAAAGGTGACCTGCTGGCCGGAGCCCGAAGTGCCGGTGAATGTAGATATGACGACCGGCATGCTCGGCCTGACGGACACGGAGGAGAATCAGATCGTCGCCTTCCTCCAAACACTCAACGATGGCTACACCACGCCTTACCCTGACATCAACACCTATACCGGAGCTTGTATGTCGGGGGGCAACGCATCAACGCAAGGGAACTCCACAATAATTCCGGCCCAGGAGCTCCAGCAGCTTATGAAGCAGCACTAGATGGCGAAAACGAACAAGGCGCATGGGGTCACCTCCATGCGCCTTGATTGATTTCCGTGAGCACGTGAAATCGAGTGATTCTTCCAGGAGGTCTAGCCATGAATAAAGTCCATGGGAAGCTGTTGCTGATGGCTGCTATCGGGAGCTTGCTTTTCCCAAACCCCATCGTCGCTCAAGATAACCCTTACAGTCCCAAGGCGATACTTCCTCCTGAGCCGAAGGCCGCGCGCGTACAGATCACGCAAGGGCCAGAGCTGGAAATAGCACGAGCCAGCTTGGCAATTATCAGGTGGACAACCAATAACCCTGGAGGGGCGGACGTGCATTTCGGAATCGTGCATTATGGCACGAATCCCAACGAACTTAACCAGACGGCGAAATCTCCCATTCACCTGAACCGGAGCCATTCCGACACGGTTTTTCGCGTGCGCGTCCTGGGCCTCTCACCGCAGACGACATACTACTATACGGTCGATTCGACGGGGTCCGATGGCACTGGCGATGGAGTAAAGAGCACCGTCAAGGATTTCAGCACACCATGACTGGGGGCTCGCCACGGGGCGGGGACTGCAGATTGATCAAGACGGCGAAGAGGACGGTTGTCGCGATGGTGGCGCGGCCGGTCCCTCTCGCCTGTTTTCTTCACCCTTGTGCTCACGTTCCTGCATCGCTTTTTCCAGTTCTTTCTGGTGATCCGTTAGCAGACCATGAATTTCGCGGTGCGTTTCGTCGCTGATAGCATGAATCTGCGGAGCTAGCTCCTGTCGCGAAGCTTTCGGGTTCCTATCGAGCAGCGCCTGAATCTTGCCGTGGTGCTGCTGAAGCAGGGCCCGGACCTGCTGCTGCTGTTCCGGAGTCAATTCCAGATCCTTCGTAAGGCGAGCAAGTTCCTGCTCGATCGATCGTGGTGTGTGGATATGCTGAAGCTGCTCGCGCGCTGAGGGCTGTTGTGTCCCGTTGTCCTGAGCTGCGGCAGGACCGGCCAGTTCGAGCACGAGCATGACTCCACACAAAAACGCGAATCGTCGGTTTCCCACTGATCACAGCCTTTTTCAGTATCCCCGACGCAATCCGAGCCGAGGCTTTTGTCTGAGTAAACACACAATCGCGCAACAAGTTGCGTCCCTGCAGCGCAATGGGACGTAGTTTGGTATTTTTATTGCAATGATCGCGAATGCAGGTCAGGTTTAGGCGTCCAAGAGAAGTACAGACGAGGTGAGAGATGTCTACGAGACGAAAGTTCCTCGGTGTTGCTGCGGCAACCATCATAGGTACTCGAATCGACAAGCCAGCGTGGGGCGGGGACACAAAGAGCGACGTTCCCATGCGCACCCTCGGGCACACGGGTGAGAGAGTCTCGATGGTTGGCATTGGCGGCTATCACCTGGGCAGGCCTGGAGTGCAGCTAGAGGAAAGCATCCGCATCGTACGGACTGGCCTCGACCAGGGCATCAACTTCCTCGACAACTGCTGGGATTACAACGATGGAGAGAGCGAAGTCCGCATGGGCAAGGCGCTGCGCGACGGCTATCGGCAAAAAGCATTCTTGATGACGAAGATCGACGGCCGAAACAAGGCGACCGCGACAAAACAGATCAATGACTCATTGCAGCGACTGCAGACCGATCACGTCGATCTCTTGCAGTTTCACGAGGTCATTCGCGATACCGACCCCGACCGCATATTCGCTGCCGGAGGCGCTCTGGAAGCGGTTCTGGAAGCAAAAAAAGCCGGGAAGGTCCGGTATATCGGATTCACCGGTCATAAAAGCCCCGATATCCATTTGAAAATGCTGGCCACCGCATCCGCTCATCAGTTCACGTTTGACGCCGTGCAGATGCCTCTTAACGTGATGGACCACCATTTCAATAGTTTCGAAGCCAAGGTGCTTCCTGTTTTACAGAAACAGAACATCGGTGTGCTGGGCATGAAGCCGATGGGCGATCACTTCATCCTTCAGAGCAAAACGGTGACCGCGGTTGAGTGCCTGCACTACGCGATGAACCTGCCGACGAGCGTGGTCATCACGGGATGCGATTCCCTTGAGATTCTGCAGCAAGCATTAAACGCCGCGCGCAGTTTTCAGCCGATGGCAAACGGAGAGGTGGCCGCAATCCTGGCAAAAACCGTAAAGGCTGCGCAAGCGGGCGAATTCGAAATGTACAAGACCAGCCACCATTTCGACGGCACCTACCAGAATCCGCAGTGGCTGGGATAGGAAGCCGCCGAACTCGGGAGCGGCCCATCACGCGAGGCGGATGAGTCTTTTATTCACTCATGCCAAGTTCAAGAGTTTTGGGACCCCGCAGCTTGAACACCATCACGATGGACCAGTGGAATTTACACTCAGACCAATCTTACGTTCCGTTCGATCGTCTTGATCACATCGTCCATCTTTCCACTCCATACCTGTTTGGCCATGCTAAGAGTGAAACCTTTGACCGTGTGGAAAGGAACATGCGACGGCAGTGAAAGGGCGAGCGGATCGACTACCGCGTCGACGACGACAGGTCCGTCCTTGTAAGCGAGGGCTTCAGCGAGCCCATCGCGAACGTCGCCGGGCTCTTCGAGGCGGATTCCCTTTGCGCCCATCGCTTCGGCGACCTTGGCAAAATTGGGATTCTTGAAGGCGACGCCAAAAGGAACTATGCCGGCCTCTTGCTGCTCGATATTGACGAAGTCGAGCGATTCGTTATTGAGGACGATCTGCACCACGGGAGTCTTTCGCTGCACTTGCGTCAATAGGTCGCCGAGCCCGAGCATGGTGAAGCCCCCGTCGCCGCACAGAGCGATCGTTTGCCGGCCCGGGTACGCCAACTGTGCGCCAAACGCATTGGCCGCGGCATTGGCCATCGACGCCCAGGTAAACGATCCGAAGATTCCGCGATTTCTGCCACCATTGAGGTGCCTTGCCCCCCACATGCACGCTGTGCCTGTGTCGATGAAAAACATCGCGTCGTCGGCGGCAACATCGCTCAGCGTCGCTGCCAGGAATTCCGGACGTATGGGCTTGATCCCAGGTCCTTTCTCGACATAGTGCTGCAGAAGATCGTGGAAAGAGTTCTTGCCCGCGATGTGTTTGTCGAGAAAGCGAGTGTCGGTCTTCTCACTCACCCTATTCAGCAAGGCGCTGACGGTTGGCTTGATGTCGCCGACAAGCCCAAGATCAACGGCCGTGCGACGGCCAATGTGTTTGGGATTTTTGTCGATCTGCACTTTCTTCACCCCATGGCCGGGCAGAAATTCTGTGAAGGGAAAGTCGGTGCCGAGCATCAGCAGGAGATCGGCCTCATGAATAGCGCCGTAGGCTCCGCCGTAACCAAGCAGACCAGTCATGCCCACGGCATTAGGATTGTCGTGTTCCAACCACTGTTTTCCGCGGAACGAATAGCCGACCGGCGCCTTCAGCTTGTCCGCCAGTTGAATCACCTCATCGCGGGCATCCCTGCAGCCATCGCCCCCGAAGATCGCTATCGTCTTCGCATCTTCGATCATCTCGATAAGTTGATCCAGGTCGGAATCGGAAGGGCGAAGGATGGGTTGGTTAGGAATCGTGATCTCGGAAGACTGGTCGGCCGCTTCAGCCGCCGCAACGTCGCCGGGGATCGAGATCACCGTCGGCCCTTTTTGCACGACGGCCGTAAGAATCGCGGTACTGATGATCGATCGCGCCTGCTTAGGATTGACAATGCGCCCGGTGTAGAGGGATGCGGCGTCGAAGAATTTGTAAGGATTGAGTTCCTCGAGTGCCTCTGTGTCGATCAGGCTCGTCTCCACATCGCCCGCAATGGCGATAACCGGAGCGCCCTCCTTGCGCGCGTCCATCAGCCCATTGAATAGGTGCGTGACACCCGGACCGGCGGTACCGCACACCACAACCGGATTGCCGGTGAAATACGCATCGGCGACCGCGGCGAATACGCCGTATTCTTCATGCCGCACGTGGACGAATTCGATCTCGCCGTTGCGGTGAAGCGCGTCGATCACAGGATTCAGCGCGTCACCTACGATGCCGTAGCAGCGTTTGACTCCGGCGTTCGCGAGCATCTCCCACAAAAGGTCTGCCACTTTCCCTGACATGGAATGCCCCCTTCAAGGCTGAAAACTTCCACACTCGCAGCTAGCTCCGCATCGCCCGCCGGAACTCCCATTCTCATCGCGATGCGACTAACTCAGGAACTTCAGCGAGTCTTTCATACTCTTCGTCGGTGAGGTGCACTGAGGCTGCCGCGACATTCTCCTCGAGATGTTCGACCGAACTGGTTCCCGGGATAGGCAGCATGATCCGAGATCGCCGCAGCAGCCAGGCCAGCGCCACTTGCTTCGAGCTTGCCTTATGCGCGTGCGCAATCTCGTTGAGCACCTCGCCGGCAACCCTGCCTGCTCCCAGAGGAAACCAGGGAATGAAGGCTATTCCATGGCTTTCACAATAATCCACCACATAATCCCATTCACGATCGGCAAAGCTGTAACGGTTCTGAACGGAGGCGATGGGAACAATTTTTCGCGCGCGTTCGATATGCTCCCGGGTAACGTTCGACAATGCGACCAGCCGAATCTTGCCTTCGTTTCGCAATTCGGCCAGAGTTTCAACCGAAGCCTCGAAGGGGACGACCGGATCGGGAGCGTGCAATTGATAAACATCGATGCGATCCAGTCTCAGTCGCTTGAGGCTGCCTTCGATCGCCTCGCGCAGGTGAGCGGGCGTGGCGTCGTGAGTCCATTGATTTGGTCCCGGACGATTCCAGCCACCCTTGGTGGCAATGACCAGTCCCTTTGGGTAAGGAAACAAGGCTTCGGCAATCAATTCCTCACTGACGTGAGGACCGTATGAATCCGCCGTATCAATGAAGTTGACCTCCAACTCTACCGCCCGACGCAATACCGCGAGCGCAGCTTTCCGATCCTTTGGAGGACCCCAGATGCCCTCGCCCGTGAGCCGCATCGCCCCGAAGCCCAGACGATGAACCGGAACCTCGTGCCCCAATGAAACTTCTCCAGCCAACCTTGCAGAAACTTCTTTATTATTCACGTTAACCTCCAGAATTATTTTTTTCGTAGATTTCAATTTAGATTGTACGTACGCTCCCGTAGATGCAAACAGATCATCGTCCCCGTAATTCGATAAAGCAAACCCCGCGCCGTGTCAGGATTGCTTCCCCAAGTCGGTTCGTGAGAGCGGCAACTCACGAATTCGCTTTCCCGTCGCAGCATAGATGGCATTGCAGAGCGCCGGAATAAACGGCGGCACGCCGGGTTCACCCACCCCCGCCGGCGGTGCATCACTCTCAACGATGTAGACATTGGTCTGATAGGGGACCTCGTTGATGCGGGCAACGGGGTAGGTGTCGAAATTCGATTGCTCAATCACGCCGTTTTTGGCTGTGATTTCTCCGCTTCTGGCCACACTCGTGCCAAACACGGCCGCGCCTTCGAACTGTGCTTTCGTGACTTCGGGATTGACGACCAACCCCGCGTCTAGCACGATGTCAACGCGTGGAATTCGAATGTCTCCGTCGTCATCCACCTCCACTTCAACCACGGTCGCAACATAGGTGAGGAAACTACGATGAGCCGCAATGCCCACGCCGGCTCCCTTGCCCAGCTTGCGCTTCCCCCACCCCGATTTCTCCACAACCATCTCGGTCACACGCCGCAGACGGCCCGTCTCCCATGGGTAGGTTTCGTACGATGCTCCATAATTCGGATATTCAACTCCAGTAAAATTCAGCGTGCGGGGTTGGCCAATCAGGTCGAGCAGGTAGTCAGCGGGATCGCGTTTGGCGCGATGCGCGAGTTCATCGGTAAAGGTCTGGACCGCGAACCCGTGATATATATTCGCCACCGACCGCAGCCAGCCGATGCGAACGTGTGCCTTCGCCGGGCCGTTCTCAATACGCAAATTGGGGATGTCGTACGGCATATCTGTCCAGCCTTGCGCCAGATGGGGTGGATCTCCGTACACCGCATTCACGTCGAAGATAGACGTTATCGGAGGAAACACCGAGCGTTGCAGCCAAGCCGTCGGCTTGCCGTTGGAATCGAGCGCGGCCTTCATGTACATTGCCGCAACCGCATTGTAGTAATCGAACTTGATGTCGTCCTCGCGGGTCCAGACAACCTTCACCGGACGCCCAACCTTGTGCGACAAGACGGCCGCTTCAGCGACGTAGTCCGGTTTAGACTTCCTTCCGAACCCTCCGCCCAGAAGCGTAACGTGGCATATCACGTCTTCTTTGCGAATACCGAGTTCAGTGGAGAGGATCGCTTGCACGGCCTGCGGATTCTGAGTGGGCGCCCACGCGTGAACCTTGCCGTCCTTGAACTCTGCCAGCGCCACCAACGGCTCCATCGGGGCGTGGGCGAGAAGCGGAACGTAGTATTCAGCTTCAAAGGTGGGACCCGTCGAAGCGAACGCCTTGTCCACATCTCCCTGGCCGCGAATCAGCTTCGCTGGTTTTCTGGCAGTGTCCTGCAATTCTTTTTTGTATTGATCCGAATCGTAGGTTTCGTTGGGGCCGTTGTCCCAGTCGATCTTCAGCTTCTTACGCCCCTGAAACGCAGCCCAAGTGCTGTTGGCCAACACCGCTACGCCGCCTAAAGGCTGAAATGCAGGTGGGGGCTTGAATGGATCGAGGACGACGGTTTGCGACACACCGGCCACTTTCAGAGCCTCGGCATTGTCGACCGACTTGATCTTGCCTCCGAGCACTGGTGGATGCTCGATCGACGCGTACACCATGCCATCGATATGCGCGTCCATCCCGTACACTGCCTTGCCCGTGACCAACTCAGTCAGATCGTAGCTGGTCATTCCCTTGCCGATGTAGCGCCACGCACTTTTCGATTTCAGCTGAACTTCGTCCTTCTTTGGCACAGGAAGCTTTGAGGCTGCGGTCGCGAGGTCGCCGTATCCCAGGCGGCGGCCGGACGAAGAATGAACCACCACATGAAGGTCCGTCTTACATTCACTGGCAGGAACTCCCCACTGCTGCGCCGCAGCCTGAATGAGCATGAGCCGGGCAGTAGCGCCGGACAGACGTACCACGTCAAAAAAACTCCGAATGGAATGCGAACCGTCGGTGTTCTGATCGCCATAGCGCGGATCGCCGATTGCCTGATCGATTTTCACGCGCTTCCAGTCGGCGTCCAGTTCGTCGGCCAGCACGAGGGGCAGAGTGGTTCGGATCACGGTGCCCATTTCGGAGCGATGAGCAATAATCCAGACCGTTCCGTCGGTCTCGATACCTACAAATACATTCGGATGCAGTGTGGCGTTGTCTGCGTCGGTGCGCCCGTCGGCGGAAGTTTCTCCCCACAATATTTCGGGCGCGTAATATGCGCCCAAGACGAACGCTCCCGCAGCCGCCATGCCCTTGATAAAAGCCCGCCGACTCACATTTTCAATCGCGCTCATACAGGCTCCTGAGCCGCAGCCTTGATGGCCGCCCGAATCCGTTGGTAGGTGCCGCAACGACAGATGTTCGCTGCCATGCCGTCGTCAATGTCTTGGTCGGAGGGCTTGGGCTTGCTCTTCAATAAGGCGATGGCTTGCATGATCTGCCCTGGCTGGCAGTAGCCGCATTGCGGAACGTTGAATTGCATCCACATCTTTTGGATCGGATGGAGCCCCTGGGCGCCGATATCCTCAATCGTCCGGATT
>JBEKXO010000029.1:1652-34520 GCA_049511995.1 Terriglobales bacterium | reverse complement strand
CACCGTACCCGCCTCCGCTCGTGCTGGTGCCGGCCACGCCGGCAGTGTTGGAGCCGGCGCTGGTGCCGTACACTCCGTTGCTGTTCGTGCTGCTGGCGACCACCCCACCTACTCCAGCGCTGGAGGCGTCGGCTGCTGTAACAGCGGCAGTGGTGCTTGACGCCGTGGCACTGATCGGCCCCGCGCTAAAGCTCCCGGTCGCGCTCAGGTTCCCGTTCACCGTCTGGTTGCCGGTGAAGGTATTGTTCGCCGCCAAGAGCGGTACGTTCGCCGTATTCAGGTTCAGAGTGACGTTGCCGCTAGCGCCGCCGCCGGTCAGATCCGTGCCCGCAGTGACACCGGTGATCGTGCCGGTTCCGGCCGCCGAGCACACCCACCCACTCCCGTTCCACTGCAATACCTGGTTCGTCGCGCACGCACTCGTCAGCGACAGATTCAGCGTGCCGCTCGTGCCTCCGCCCGTCAGCCCGCTGCCGCTGGCCGTCGTCACGCCGGTGATCGTGCCATCGCCGCCCGCAAACGCAATATCCAGCTCCGCCGGATGGCTCGTCGTCGTGTTCTCTTTGCTGTCGAACGTCGCGTTGAACGTGCTGTTGGCTACCAGCGCGAGACCGTTGTTGGTTTCGCTCCCGTTCAGCCACGCCTGCACCGCCGAGGTGACGTTGACCAGGATGTACTGGTTCTTGTCCACCGCCGTAACGCTCACGTTTGAGGCAATCGCTCCTCCCAGCGCCGGCGCATTGCTCGCGTCAATCGTGCCCTCCGACCAGGCGCCGTTGGCGTAATCGACGTTGAAGCTGCCCGCGGTCGTGACGGAATTGACATACAGTTTCAGCGTCGCTTGGCTGACGCTGGCCGTGGAGGGAATCGAGGCCAGATTAAATTGAATGTAGGTAGCCTGGGAGGCGCCATCGACATCGAGCAATGTCTTCGAGCCGTAGTTGGTGGTGGGATCGGCGGTGTTGATGTAAGAGTCGCCAAGTGGCGTGATCTGGGCGTGCGCCGCCGACGCAAACAAACTCAGAAACAGCAAGAGCGCCGGCAAGAACTGCAGCTTCTGGGCTTTCAGGGCAAAGTGCGTGCGGTTCATACATCCTCCTGGGTTTCTCTCCACAACAGAGATCCCTCTACAGAGGAAGTCGGAAACGGCGGGTAAAAGACGACACGAAGGCCAAAAGTTTTTATTGGGTCGATACGGGCGGAGTTAGCTATGCGTGCTTTCTCGGCAGGAAGATAGGCCAACTTCTTGCACGCCACCTTGGAAGTCAGTGGCGCAAAATCCCGATTACACTCATTGACCTTTTCGTGCATGCTGAAGCCGTGCCCTGCCTGAACTGATCACGAGATGGCTTTTAGGCACCTTTAGCTTCTTCAGATAAGTTGATATTGCTTCAGATCAATTGATGTCCCTTCGCGAGCCGCTTTTGGGGTCGTCCGCGGTTTCTAGAGTGAGACGAACTTTTCGACTGAAGGTTCGGATCGATTTTGAAAAGAGAAACACTCTAGGAGACGCATATGACAAACACCAATGGAAAGACGCAGTTTTACCAGCCATCATCCTCGGGCACGTTCGCTCGTGCGAGCCGCCGGCTGTCTTTGTCCTTGTCCCTGGCCGCACTCTTGCTGGGCGGCGTGGCTATTTCAACCTCAGCCCAGGAAGCGGGAAGTTACAAGATTGCCGCCGAAAAGGGCTTTACCGTGGTGCCTCACACGCAAACCCCGATTGTGGTCAAGACCATGCCGGATGCGGCTTGCGATCTTCATGTTGCGGGTGCGGGCGAGTCATCCAACAAGCTTAGGTTTTACGCCAACGGCGATGGTTACGTGAAGATTCATGCCAACGCCAAACAGGAATCAGAAGACGGCGTCCACGTGCAGCTTGATTGCCAAGCCAATGGCCAAGCTATGAGCTATCCAATCCATGTGCGCGCCAGTTCTTCGGCGACGGCGGAGATGCCAGCACCGCCGACTGTGATGCCGACGCCGAAAAGCTCACAAGTGAAGCCCGCACTGTCGGCGCAAGAGGCAGAGCAGCTCTCGGACGAGGAGTTGATCGGTCGCGGCTTTCCGCCACGGCCCGACGCTGCCACCGCGCCCGACGCCTATGCCCAGTGGCTTGATCTGATTTCGCAGCCCATCACCATCGTCCCGCCGCATTTGGTGAGCCGTACGGATATTGCGCACTCGAGTAAGAAAGGAAATTCGCAACAGCAGGGCGTACAGAATAGCTTCGCTACTGACGCCAATTGGAGTGGCTACGTTGATGGGACCGGCTACCGCGGTTTCACCGCCGTGTATGGCCAGTGGAACGTTCCGAGCATTGTTGCTTGCGAATCGAATACGACCACATACTCATCGTTCTGGGTCGGTCTCGATGGTTATGAGTCTGGAGATCTGGTGCAAGATGGAACCGAGGCGGATTGCACGGACATCCTGGGGATCTTCAACTTCACCGGCTACAGCGCGTGGGAAGAGTTGTTGCCGAACCAGCCGTACTCTCAGAATGTCAGCCTCTCGCCCAACGCTGGGGATAGCTTTTGGGCGCTGGCGTGGGTGGGCGATGCCAACCATCAATACGATCCTAATGGCGCTTATGCCTGGTTCAATATGTGGGACTTGACCCAAAGGCAAGGCGTGCTTGTAGGCCAGGCGCTGAACGGCACGTGGTTCTACGGCTACACCGCCGAGTGGATCATGGAGCGTCCTACCGTGAGTGGCCAGTTCGCGCAGCTCTCCGATTATAACTTTGCCGTGATGGGCTACCCGGAGGTGCTGACGTCGTCTTTCAACTGGAACTACTACAGCAGTTTCAGCAACAATGAAATGTGGATGTACAACTATTACTACAGCGGAAACGATAACAATTTGCTGTCGGCCGCGGCAGGAGACGGCCCAACTGCAATTTACTACTACTGGTTTAACTACCACTGAGGACTGCCTGGGCGAACCTGCCCGGGGATTCATTCAGCTCGAACCAGGGGGAGCGCAACGCTCCCCCTATTTACCTGGTTTCGTCTGCTATCTCCCGTCAGTGTTTCTTGCGGTACCATGTTGGCGTTGCCGATATGATGCGCTTCTTGATCTGGAGTGAAGGCGACGGAAACGGCTGGGGATGCTCGAATTGTCGATGGAGGTTCCCCGTCCCCACGCTGCTCAGCACAGAAGAGGCTAAAGCTGCTTACGATCGCCTCGCCGACGTGAAGTTTCGGGAGCACAAGTGCGAGGCAGAGATCCGCCCTCCGGCAGCCAAACAAACAAAACTGGATGCTGATACCGGCTTCGCAGAACGTGCTCGAGTGCTCATAAAGCGAGGATACACGCCGAAGGTTGCTGTCGATCTGGCCCTTCATGAAATGGAGTTCGAGCACGGCAACAATTCGAGGATGATGGAAAGGGCGCGTGCCGACGCCGAGAATTTTCTTCTGAGAATCGGCAAGGGTCTCATTTGAAAGAAAGGGCTGCCCGCTATCCTGCTTGCGTGGCCGGAGCCAGCGCGATCAGGGCCGGATACCTGGCGTAACATCGCGATCTCACTCATTGACCTTGCCGTGCGCGCTAAGTCTGTTTACGCCAACTGTCTCTTCTCCCTTAGAATCGGTGTGAATTTCACCTTCACTTGAGGCGACGATATGAAAATAACGCATGCACTTTGTTGCTTGCTGTTGCCGGTTGCAGTTGGCTTTGCGCAGCGGTCGACCCGGGGAAGCGACTCGCTGATTGGGACCTGGCGGTGGGTGGAGTTTGCCGATCTGGATAAGGATGGCAAGTGGCAGCACAGGTATGGCGAGCCTCCGCGGGGATATCTGGTTTACGATGCGAGCGGGCACATGCATGTTCAGATCATGAAGGTTCCGCCGCTGACGCCTTTTCCGGAAGCGAATATCCTCATCGATAAGATGCCGACGGCCGAGCATGCCCTCGCCGCGTACTCCGCCTATGTCGCCTACTTCGGCACTTACTCCGTCTCCGTGGATGGCGAGCGGCAGGTGGTGACTCATCATGTGGAGGGAAGCCTGGCGCCGGACTTTACCGATACAGATCAGCCGCGTCCATTCAAGCTGGAAGGCGACCGGCTGGAGATCGGTGATGGCAAGACGTGGCGGCGTGTGCTGGAGCGGGTGCTGTGAGGTTGGTTCTCCAGCTTCGCAAGAAAAATATCCCCGCCTATTCTTCGTTGTACAATTCGAAGCCGTATTGATCCGGGAAAAACTTACTCAGATCGAGCACTCTCGCTTACGGTTGGCACCCACATGCACGCAACTATTGTCGTCACATTTTTTGGGATCTCTCGCACGGTGGTTGCGATGTGCGGGGCGGGCATCCTGGTTTTTCTGGTTGCGCTGTGGGCTGCTAAGAGCGATATCGCGCGGGCCAGCGGGCTGGACGAGATCGTCGCCTTGAGCAATTTATGCTTCGCCGTCCCATTGGCGGTGTTCGGAGCGCTGCATGTTTCGGAGGTAGGATTCGTCCTGCCGATCGTGCCCAAGTATATGCCGTGGCGATTGTTCTGGGCGTATCTCGTGGGCTTTGCCCTGCTGTCCGCGGCTTTGAGCATTGCCACAAAAATTCAGGTGCGCTGGTCGGGCCTGCTGTTCGGGATCATGATGTTTAGTTTTGTGGCGATGCTGATCATACCGGGAGTTTTCGCCCGCCCCGGAAGCCGGTTTTCATGGATATTTGTCTTCCGCGAAAGCTCATTCGGGGGCGGGGGCTGGATTCTTGCGGGAAATGCTCTGCGCGAGCGAGGCCGCGGGTGGGCGAAGAACCTTATTAGGGTGGGCCGTGTGTTGATTGGGATGGCGGCTGTGTTTTATGGGGTTGAGAATTCTCTGCATCCGCTGAACGTTCCCGGAGTGCCGCTTGAAATGGTGATGCCGGCGTGGCTCCCAGGGCGCTTTCTCATTGGCTATGTGACGGGCGCGATTCTTCTGATTGCCGGGATGAGCATTCTGCTGGGGAAGAAAGTGCGCATGGCGGCAACGTATCTCGGAACATGGATTGTGCTGCTGGTGTTGTTTGTCTATGGGCCGATCCTGATCGCTTCGCTGATGAACCCGGACACTGGCGTGAAAATCGAGGGGATCAACTACTTCGCCGACACGCTGCTGTTTGGCGGCGCGATTTTGGCGCTGGCGAGCGCGACAGCGGGGGCGGATTGACTTTCAAGTCCTAGCGCCGTGTTGCCAGAACCCGTCCATCATCTAGTCTCGGATTTCAACTTGCTGCCCTGTCGCCGTTCCCAGATCGCGTAGATAGGTCTCAATGGTGCGGGTCTGGCCGATCACGAATCGTGATATGAATCGGAACAGTGGGTTATACACTTCGCCCTGTTCCGTGATTCGCAGCGCAATGGACCCGTTCGTCGGTTCTAAGTTGATCGTCCACACGCCTGAGTAAGGAAGATTCGCGGTGACAATCCGGGTTTTTAAAAGTGTCGGGGGACGACGCTCCACTGCCTCGTAAGTGATCGTCTGTCCGTGGTCATCGGTTTCGCGCCACTGCCGGCGCCCGTCCTTTATGGAAACCGTTTCATATTTTTTGATGTTGCGGCGCCACGTTTGAGACCCATCGATCAACGCGAACAACTGCTGCGGCGTGGCCTTAAACACAGCGCTTCGAGAAGCGACGTGCGTTTTCGGCAGCAGCATTCCGATAATAACCACTAACAGTACCAAAGCAACCAGAGTAGCCGGCACGATCAGCAACAGTTTCATGCGTTCCGCCTCCTTGCCCTTCGCCTCGTTAGCATCGCGGCATACTTAGCTAGTCGCTCGATGCCTTCTAAGGCGGATGTAAGCTCCGATTCGGGCATCGATGCGAACATGGCTCTGACGAGCTCTGGGTCAAGCACGGTGTTTTGCCTTTTGACCCGGTTTCCAGCATCGGTTAGCGTGAGGCCGACCTTACGGCCATCTCCACGGACTGCGCTTCGTTGTACATAGCCTCTGCGCACTAACTGATTCACCTCGATACTCATGGCCGAGCGCCCAATGCCCATATGTTCTGCCAAGTTCGAAAGCGTCATCGGCTTTCGTATGTCCAAATGATCAAGAACACTCGCCTGATGCGCGGTCACCAGCGCACCCCTTTCGTCGTCACGAACATGGCGTCGGTGGCATGCCAGATAGATTGCAGGATAAGCATCCAACAGCCGCCGTATTTGCGCGTCAAACATAGCAAGCAGAATAAAAGTAGTAGTTTGATACGTCAAACCTTTAGTTCCAAGGAAGACCCCAGGCATCTCACAGCGCAGGTCATTGTCCTGGCAACTTTTCGTTTCGCTTTTGCTACTTTGCTCTTGACAAACCATAACCATGTGGCTATGGTTTTATCTGTGACGCTGGCCAATACCAATCACGTGTTCCGCGCCCTAGCCGACCCGACTCGCCGGGCCATTTTCGAGGAGTTGACACGGCAGGGCGAACAGACCGTCCACGCCTTGACTCGCTATGCGGGCGTATCTCAGCCGGCTGTCTCCAAGCACCTCACGGTGCTGAAGCGGGCCAAGCTGGTGCGACATCGGCGCGAAGGACGCGAAACTCACTATCGCGCACGGCCCGATGCACTGGCGCCGATGGCCGACTGGCTCGTTCTCTACGGCGCCTTCTGGCGCGACAGATTTGATCGTCTCGAAGCTCTTTTGGAAAGGATGGAATAACAATAATGACCAGTCCAGCAGAGAATCCCCGTAGCCTCGTAATCGAGAGGGTATTTCCACACCCGCCAGAGAAGCTGTGGCGAGCGCTCACCGAGAACGCGCTCCTCGCGCAATGGATGATGAAAAATGATTTCGAACCCGTGGTCGGGCGCAAGTTCCAATTCCGCGCCGATCCCATGCCCAACTGGGATGGTGTTGTCGACTGCGAGGTGAAGATCGTTGACCCATTGCAACGCCTTTCCTACAGCTGGGGTGTTGGGGGAAGCGAATCCGGGCTGCAATGGGTTGTGCTCTGGACGTTGTCTCCAGCGGAAGGCGGCACGCACGTTCGCATGGAGCAGTCCGGCTTCCGTCCCGATCAGCAGGCAGCCTATGGAGGCGCAAAATACGGCTGGACAAAATTCTTCGCCGGCCTGGAGCGAGTGCTCGCCGGGCCGGACACTCTCGCCGAAGTCAGTTAGCTGTGCCCGATCCGCTTGGGGCTCGTCATTATTCGGGCCCGACTTTGTTCGGCTTAGTCGTTAGAGAAGATCGCAGGGGAGGTCCCATTGAACTGGAACAAATGGATTCGGCAGACCCACCGCTGGCTGTCCCTTGTCTTTACGGTGGCCGTCATCGCTAACGGCGTCGCCGTGGCACGGGGGAGGTATAGCACCAGGATGGGCCTTTCGGCGGTGTTCGTGCTCGCTTTGCAGTTTTTCACCGGCTTGTACTTGTTTGTGCTGCCGTATGCCGGTAAGTGGGGTAGCGGACGCACAAAGCGAATGGTCGGAGGACAGACGGAACGCTCGCATTAACTAGTTCGAATCGCACCCCAGAGAGAAGCGCAGAGCGGCACACACTTCATTCATCCGTGCGGAACTAAGCTGGGCCACACGTTTCCCCAGGCGCTGTTGCGAAACCGTAACTGCATTGTGCAGGTTCACCGCGCACGGGGACTTCATGCCGTCCTCCTCATTCAGAACGACCTCCGATGGCACGCCGCGAATCGTGGACGTGACAGGGGCAACCGTCACCGTGGACAAATACGCGATGGCGCTGTTACGGGTGAGCACGAGGGCCGGGCGTTTCTTGTCGGGTGCGGCAAACTGGTAGAGCCGAACGTCGCCTCGGGCTATTCCTCCGGCCACGTGGCCTCCGCTTCCCAGTCCCGCGTTTCCGCCTCGGCTTGCGACTGCCGCGAATAGCCTTGGCGGTCGCGCTCTTCGCTGGCTCCCACTTCCAAGCGGCGGAGATGTTCCCGCAGGGCGTCGCGCACCAATGCGGAACGG
Source organism: Terriglobales bacterium (assembly GCA_049511995.1). Lineage (GTDB taxonomy): Bacteria > Acidobacteriota > Terriglobia > Terriglobales > Acidobacteriaceae > Acidiflorens. The sequence continues at coordinate 26,591 of JBEKXO010000029.1, read as the reverse complement.
TTTCGCTTAGTGCGCTTCGCCGCTTGGTCGGCGGCCTGTAACAGCTTTTTATCCAGCACGATTTGAACGATTTGCATGTGTTGAGTCTATTCCACAGTATACTCCACATAGGAGACATTTTTCACAGCAAGCTGTTACATTCCAGGCGGATCGGCCACCCTCGGCGCGTCGAATTCCGGCATCGGCAACTGGTGCAAAGATTTCGGCATCTACAATCTCAAATCCCATGCCCACTAAAGTGAATCGCCGGACTGTAGATCTCACGCACTATCCAAACCTGGTGGTTGTTTATCTGGGGATGCGGGTCAACCGGCTGGCGGGGTTGAAAACGCTGTTGGGCTTCGGGCCGAAGATCGCTGCCTCCGTCGACGCGCGGCCCGATGGGCTTTTGTTGCATGAAAACTTTCTCTTCTCTCTGTTTCCGCCTCATGCTGGGATGAGGCAGTACTGGCGCGACATGGAGTCATTGCTCGCCTGGACGCGGTCGGACCCGCATCAGCTGTGGTGGAAGTCGTTCTTGCGGAACTCCGACGGCACTGGCTTCTGGCACGAAACCTACTTGATGACCGGCGGCATGGAAGCCATCTACGATGATGTGCCCGAGCCATCGGCTTTATGAAATTCGCGCCCGTGGTAACAGCGCGCGGCCCTTTGTTCGGAGCCGCAGCCCGCTCGCACCACGCCAGCGTCGGCGAGCCGGTGCTGTCGGAAACTGAGCTGTACGAGCGGTAACAATGCCCCTTCTCCCCAACAGGCTAGGAACGCTCGTAACCTGTTACCTTCACGGGAATCATTGACTTAGACGGAGCGACAAGGTACTTTCGCGTTATCCCTCCTTAATTCGTGGCGAAGGGTGACTCTTGGCGCGGAAAATACTGCTTGCCGATGACAGTGTGACTGCCCAGAACATGGGGCGTAAGATCCTGGCCGACGCCGGGTATGACGTCATCACGGTCAACAACGGATCAGCCGCCCTCAAGCGGATCACCGAAGTTCGCCCCGACCTGATCGTGCTGGACGTCTACATGCCCGGCTACAGCGGGCTGGAAGTCTGTCAGCGGATTAAAGATGCCGACGAAACCGAGCACATCCCCGTGCTGCTGACGGTCGGCAAACTCGAACCTTTCAAACCCGAAGAAGCGCGCCGCGTCAGGGCTGACGGCCATATCGTGAAGCCCTTTGAAGCCAGCGAATTGCTGACCGCAATTACCCGCCTCGAAGATCGCATGGTGCCGCAGCAATCCGATGGCGGCCGCTTCAGTCCGTCGGTGTCAGGCGTCGAGCGTTTTGGCGGCGGCGACGGCAGGAAAACCGAAAATGGCGGCGATGCCGATACGGGCTGGAAGAGCCGGCTGCGTTTTCCCTCCAAGAAAAAGAAGGAAGAGGCCGAGCCCGAACCAGAAGATATCGCAGCGGCAACGCCCTTCCGTGATTTCCGCAAAGCCAAGGGCAAGGCTGGCGCAAACGCGCCATTCGCGGTCAAGGCGCCTGCTCCTCCAGGGCAGGAGCCAGGCCTCGTTCCCGATATTCCGCGCGACATTACGCCCGACGAATTAGACGCGCTCAGCGCACTTGCCGCAAAACTGGATGGACCAATCCCAGCGGCTGAAAATATTGTGCCGCTCGCGGAAGCCGCGCCGGCAACATCAGCCGCGGCGGACCAAGCAAAACCCAGTGCGCCGGCGGTCGATGCACCCTCCAAAGAAGTCGAAGTGGCATCCGAGGTTCCGAAGACCTACGCGGAAATAGTGGCATCGGCCGAAGCAAGGAAACAGAAGGAAGAGAAACAAAAGGAAGACAAGATAGAAGTTGAAACGCCGGTGGCCGCATCGAAATCCGCTGAAGCATCGGTCGATGCGCCACCAGCGGCGATGGCCGCCAAAAGTGAAACCGAAACTCCAGCGACGCAGGTCGATCTCGCCGCCTCTGCCGCGCCAGTTCCCGAGGCTGCTACAACCGAGGCGGCGCACCCAGAAACTACGCCTGCCGCAATTCCAGAGCCGCACACTCAACAGGCCGAGAGTCAACCTGCCGAATTCTCGGTAGCGGCCGTAAATACTGGCCTCCTTGCGCAGGATCCCGCGCCGGTTGACCAGAACGATGAACCGATGTTCAACTCGGCGGCAATCGCGGTTCCGCCGGCCGCGATTACGTCAGAACGGGCTTCACTAGACCAGGCTTCACCAGACCAGGCTTCAACCGACGCGAACGAAAAGTCTGAACAGAAACCGCCGGAGGCGCTGTCGCGGGAGAAAACCGACGCGAGCACGGCCGAGGCAATAGCGATCGCCAAGCCCGAGGAAACCAGAACCGAGCCGTCGAAAAAGACCGAAGAAGCGCCTGCGGCCGCCGGGCAATCAGAAAAGTCATTCACCCAAGATTTAAAAGCGGAAGCAGCGCAACCCGCTCCCGTGGCGGCTTCTGCGCCAGTGACCGCGGACGCCGAAGATTTGTCGCCGAGTGAGGCCGAGCTCGCCCAGGCCTTGCGCCTGCTGACGCCGGCAGGCGGGAATGCAGACGCCGCAACCATACCATCTCACGGAACCTTGATCGCAGCCGGCCAGTTACTCGCCGAAGAGGCGCTTCGCAACGCTTCATCCGGACCGCGCTGGTTCGCGCTCCCCGTAGCGCTGACTCCGGAAGACGCAGCGATTTCGCTCGAAGCGGAAATGTTCCGGGCCTTCATGACCGTTCCGCCCGCGGCCCTGTCTTCGCTCGAACCGTCACGGATGACCGGAGTGTCCGCCATCGAGGCGGCGGTTGAGAACCGGCTCGCAGCGGTTGAATTGGCCGCAAGCGCCAAAGCTTCGTCCGAGCAAACACCAGCGGAAGGCTCGTCTGCCCGCTTGCCAGAACCCGCAACTGTAGAAGCGCCAACCGAAGCAGCCAAGGCGAACGCAAGCGAGTCCAGTCAGCGGCCGGAGCCAATCGGCGCGCCAAACATTGACGCCGAGAAAATTGAGTCTGAGAAAATTAAGGCAGAATCGAGTGAGGCCGCGAAGCCGGAGACGGGCACACCAGAAAAAGAAGCGAAAGATTCTTCAGCGGAAGTCGCCGAGCAATCCCCGGTGGCCGCGACGGTCGAAACGAGTCAGCTGAAGATCGAGTCGGCAGCGCAACCCGCGGAGCAGCAGATCAGCAACACGGATGCCGCCACAGCCGCTGTGTCCACTGAAGAAGATCGGGAATCGAGTTCAGAAGTTGGGAGTGAGGAATCCATGGCTAAAGACAATAAGTCGAAATCGGGAAAATCAAACTGGCACCAAATCCGCACGGCCACGAACGGCGGCGCGACAAATGGCGACGCTCTAGAAGCGGCCAAACAGGCCGAAAGCGGCGCAGACGAATCTCCCAAGGCAATGGCAGCCGCAGCATCAGAGAGTGCCTCCGCTGCCGCTCCCGACGCCAGCACCATCGCCAGCATCGTAGACAGCGTGATGGCCGATCTTCGCCCGAAGATCGTGGAAGAGATCGCAAAAAAACTCTCGGGGAAGTAAGGCGGCATTCCGCCGCCAGTCCTCAGCCGTCAGTGCTGAGGGGACTTTGCCACACTTCAGCCTAGCGCGGTAGGGTCGAGACGGTACCCACCCTTCGCAAAAAGACGCGAAGGATGGGGCACCCGCTTCTCAGGTTAAGTCAGGCGAAAGCTGGGCCACCCGCCACAAGCTAAAGATAAGGGACTTAGAAACGCAATCAATGATCTCTATCGTGAATTTGCACAAGTTGGCGACGGCAGCAGCATGGCTGCATTGCGAGAAGAAATTCAAACAGGCCAAAAGGTGGGGGGGAAATCACACTGGATAAAGGTGGAGCAGTCGCGCACGCGGCTATTGAGGATATACCGAAGCGGAAGGCTGGGCGCGTCTGATCGCGCGATTACTTACTGGTTGTTGATGTCGATACAGGATGCCCTTTCCACAAGGCCTCCGATATAGTTACGATTAGCTACCTGAGAGGAGTTGCGGATTTTCGTATGAGTTCGGACAAAAATAAGGAAGTTGATTTTGTTCTTGTGCACAGGATGACAGATCGTGAATTGGTGCGCCAACTGTTGGATAGGTTCCCTAATGTCCGTGAGTTTCTGTGTCCGGGCGAAGACTGTTTTGACCTATCGACGGTTGTATATGACTCCTTTGCCAGAATTGTGATTCAGAGATCGTACGATCCTGCGTTCATTGAATCCGTCGCGTCGTTTATTGACGAGCTAGCGGAAAACAAGAGCTCGTTGGTTCAGGAGGTCTTGATTACCTGTCTCCTAGAGGGCATTGTTGCAGACGAGCGAGTCGCTCGAATGATCGAACGCACACTGACCCCGCATTCCAGGAGCCTCCTTCACGAGGTGGAGGTCAAGATCTACGGTCGCGCACCAATGGGCTAGGAACGCGCCCAGCAAATTTAACACTACCAATACCACTGTTTACCATTTAATGACAGGGGGGCGCTCTGAGACCATCTCTTTCCCTTCTCCCCCGCAAACGTTTGACCCTTCTTTTCTCGCGCCTGTAAGATCAAACATTCCCTCCTTCTTTCGGAAAAAGTTGTCGAGTCCCCTCGGCTTTCCGCGAGTGCTGGAGACAAACACACAAGATGCCGCACGAACTGCCGAAAACTTACGAACCGGGCGCGATTGAGTCGCGCTGGGCCGAATATTGGGTTGCCGAAAAGCTCTTCCACGTAGACACGCCTGCCCCTGGCGATCCCCGGCCAGTCTTCACTCTCCTCCTGCCGCCGCCGAATGTCACCGGACGCCTGCACATGGGCCACATGCTCAACCAGACGCAAATGGATATCGTTGTCCGCTGGCACCGCATGCGCGGCTACGTGGCGCTCTGGCTGCCGGGCACCGACCACGCCGGCATTGCGACGCAGATGATGGTCGAGCGCCAACTCGCCAAAGAAGGCAAGAACCGCCGCGCCATGGGGCGCGAGAAATTTATCGAGCGCGTCTGGGAATGGCGGCGCGAATATGGCGGCGCGATCCTCGACCAGATGAAGCGCCTCGGCGACTCCGTCGATTGGGGCCGCGAATACTTCACCATGGACGACAACCTGTCGCGGGCGGTGAAGGAAGTCTTCGTGCGCCTGTATGAAGACGGCCTGATCTATCGCGGAAAGTACATCGTCAACTGGTGTTCCGACTGCGGCACCGCCATCTCTGACCTTGAGGTTAAGCACGAAGACGTTCCCGGCAAGCTGTACGAGATTCGCTATCCGGTGGTCGATGGAAAAGCAGGCGGCAGCGAATTTATAACGGTCGCAACCACGCGTCCGGAGACGATGCTCGGCGACACGGCCGTCGCCGTGAATCCGACCGACGAACGCTACACGCATCTGCACGGCAAGCGTGTGTTGCTGCCGCTGATGAATCGCGAGATTCCGATCATCACCGACGAACTGGCGCAGCCTGAGTTTGGCACCGGCGCGGTGAAGGTCACGCCGGCGCATGATCCGAATGACTTCGAGGCCGGACTGCGCCACAACCTGCCGCAGATCGAAGTGATCGACGAGCACGGCAAGATGAATGCGAACGCCGGTCCCTACGCGGGCCTGGATCGCTTCGCCGCGCGCGCTCGTATCGTTGAAGACCTCACCACACAAGGCTTTCTCGTCGGCACGAAAGATTACACGATCGCCCTCGGCAAGTGCGATCGCTCGGGAACGATTGTCGAGCCGCGTCTGTCGACGCAGTGGTTCGTCAAGATTGCGCCGCTCGCCAAGCGCGCCATCGAAGTCGTAGAGAAAGGCTTCATCCGCTTCACGCCCGAAAATTACGGCCAGATTTATTTGAACTGGATGCGCAACATCCACGACTGGTGCATCTCGCGGCAGTTGTGGTGGGGGCACCGGATTCCAGCGTGGTATTGCACCGACAAGGATTGCAACGAAGTAGTCGTGGCGCGCGAGGCGCCGTCGGCGTGCAAGTGCGGCAACACGAAGCTCGAACAAGACACGGACGTCCTCGACACATGGTTTTCGTCGGGCCTTTTACCCTTCACAACCTTGGGATGGCCCGACGCAACACGCGATCTGGAAGTTTTTTATCCCAATTCGCTGATGATCACCGGCTTCGACATCCTGTTTTTCTGGGTGGCCCGCATGATCATGCTCGGCTGCTGGTTCATGATGCCGCCCCACAAACCGGGCGAGCACGGGGCCGCCGATGAGGACGCGTTGCGCGCAAGCGTCCCTTTTCGCGAAGTCTACATTCACGCGCTGGTGCGTGATGCCGACCGCCAGAAAATGTCGAAGACTAAAGGCAACGTTCTCGACCCGATCGAAGTCATCAACCAATACGGCACCGATGCGGCGCGCTTTACGCTGGCCGCCATGGCCGCGCCTGGCACCGATATCGCGTTCAGCGAAAGCCGCACCGCCGGTTATCGAAATTTCGCCAATAAAATATGGAACGCCGCCCGCTTCATGTTTATGAATGTGGACCGTGTGATGGCGGGACTCCGCCCCGCCCAGGACGCCGCAGCGCCCCACAGGGGAGTCACCCAATTCCAGATACAGACCTTGGAAGACCGCTGGATCCTCTCCCGTTTCAATCGCGCGACGCGCGACGTGAACGAGTCGCTGCAGACTTATCGTTTCGATGAGGCCGCGAATCGCATCTACGATTTTTTTTGGGGAGAGCTCTGCGACTGGTACCTCGAACTCATCAAGCCGCGGCTGAACTTCGAAGAAGGCGCGGACACGGCTGCGGCTCAAGCCGCGTGCACGAACCTGGTCAATCTGTTCGAAGCCTCACTCCGCCTGCTGCATCCCGTGATGCCTTTTATCACCGAGGAAATCTGGCACGCAATCTACGACGGCAAGCCCCCGCTCAAATCGATTGCGCTCGCGGCGTATCCGGCTGCGAATGAAAAGCAAATCGATCTCACGGCGGAAACAGAAATGGCGATTCTCCAGGATCTCATCGTCAGCGTCCGCAATCTGCGCGCGGAGTTGAAGGTCGAACCCAAGGTGAAAGTTCCCATAGAAGTGTTCGCGCACGAGCCGGCAATTCGTGCGATGCTCGAAGAGAATTTCCACACGATCCTGCAAGATCGCCCTGCAAATGTGGAGAAGATCGCGTTCGTGGAAACTTCGCTGGCCAGCGTTCCCGGCGCCCGTAGCACTTCGCGCTTCGACGTCCGCGCAATCTACGAAAAAAAGATTGACGTCGCTGCCGAACGCGAACGTCTAACCAAAGAGTTGGAGAAAATAGAAAAGGAGCAGGCCAACGGCCAACGCCAGCTTTCGAACGAGCAATTCCTGGCCAAGGCGCCCGCGAAAGTAGTAGAAGGATTGAAGGCGCGAGCGGACGAATTAGAAATGCTGCGAGAAAAAGCGCAGTCGAAACTGAAAGAGTTAGGAGAAAACACGTAGGCCCAGACGCCCGCGTCTGGGCAGGTGTGCGAAGCGCACCAGTGCTTTTTGCCAAAGCAACGAAAAACGGGAGCCTCAGGCCAAAGGTGCGAAGCGCGAGCTTTTACTGATAGCTGACAACTGACAGCTGCTTTTATGGACTGGAATTCACGACGCATCACAGCGATTATCGAGAACGCGCTCAACGAAGACCGGGCGACGCGTGACGCGACCAGTTACGCCTGCATCGACCCCAACCAGCGCGCTTCCGCCACGATCATCGCCAAACAAGACTGTATTCTGGCCGGCCTCGGCTGCGTGCCGCGCATCCTCGACGTTTACGCGGCTCTCGACGGAGCCGTCACTTCGCACTACGAAGTCACCAGCCACCCTTCGATTTTTGACGGCATCCGCATGCACGCCGGGCAACAGATCGCGGTGATCCAGCACAACGCGCGGGTGATCTTGTCGTGTGAGCGCGTGATCCTGAATTTTCTCCAGCGCATGTCTGGTATCGCAACCACCACGCGCCGCTTTGTCGATGCCGTAGCGGGAACGCACGTGCGGATTCTCGATACACGCAAAACCGCTCCCGGACTTCGTGTGATCGACAAGTACGCGGTGCGCTGCGGAGGCGGGCAGAATCACCGCCTCGACCTGTCCGATGGCGTCCTCATCAAGAACAATCACGTGGCGCTGGCGGGGGGCGCAGTCCCAGCGCTGGAGCGCGCCATCCACAACCGGCGAGGCCGCCAACCCATCGAAATTGAAGTGCGCTCGCTAGACGAATTGCGCCAGGCTCTTGATCACGGGGCGGAAGCGATCTTACTCGATCACGTAAGCGTAGAGAACGTCCACCAGGCCGTCGAGATCTGTTCACGCCATTCGCGCCGCATTCCGCTCGAATGCGCTGGCGGCATCACGCTCGAAAACGTCCGCGCCTACGCCGAGACTGGCGTCGATTTCATCTCTGTCGGAGCGCTGACGCAATCAGCGACCGTGGCGGATATGAGTTTGCGGGTAACACCAGCGTAAGGCCTATTCGCTGAGCGTTCGCTATTCGCCGGTCGCTTTTCGCTATTCGCAGAACCAGCCCGGCGGCAATTTAAGCGAACAGCGAACGACGAACAGCGATCCCATCGCTATAATTCCCTCCATCTCCGCATCCACCAAAACTCGCAGCCTGCCGTCCGTGCACCCGGCGACAGATGTCCGTCTCGGCCGCATCCTGCGCCTTCTCATGAGCCACGCTACCGTAGTCGTCAGCGGCACCAAGATTGCAGAGGAGATTGGCATCAGCCGGTCTGAAGTTTGGAGAATGATCCAGCAACTGCGCGAACTCGGCGTCGATGTCGCGGGACATCCTGCCACAGGCTATCAACTGCGCGCTGTTCCCGACTTGCTCTTGCCCGAGATGCTGGCGCCGTCGTTGAAGGGCACGATTTTCGGCAAAAATGCAGCGAAGCATATCCATCACTATTACAAAATCGGGTCGACGAATTCCGAGGCTATGCGCGCCGCCGCCGAAGGCGCCCCCGAGGGCAGCATATTTCTCGCCGAAGAACAACTGTCTGGACGCGGACGCGGCGCCCATACCTGGCATTCGGCGCGTTCGACAGGCATCTACTGCTCAGTGATCCTGCGTCCGTCGATGCCGCCTTCCGATGCGCTGATTTTTTCGCTGGCGGCGGGGTTGGCTGTGCGCGCGGCTGTGGCCGAGATCGCTCCCCAGCTTAAGGTCGACCTGAAATGGCCGAACGATGCTCTTCTCGGCGGCAAGAAGTTTTGCGGCATTCTCGCCGAAATGAATGCGGAAGCGACACGCGTTCGTCATCTCGTGGTGGGAATTGGGATCAATGTTAACCAGGGAAAATTCCCGACTGACCTCCGCGACATTGCCACATCCCTCCGCATCGAGACCGGCACCGAGTGGTCGCGCGTGGAACTCTGCGCCGCTTTGTTAAAATCACTCGACCGGGAGTATCGCAGCCTGGTTCAAGATGCCGGAGCGCGCGCTGCAATTCTGCGCCGCTTCGAGGAAAGCTCGGCGTCCGTGCGCGGCCGCAAGGTCACCATCGAGGAGAACGGCAGCCTGGCGGGCATTACCGAGGGATTGGATGAACGCGGCTTTCTGCGCGTACGCACCGAAGAAGGATTGCAAACCGTGGTAAGCGGAACGGTGAGGGTGATTTCTAATTTGTGATTTGTAATTTGTAATTTAAGGGCGTTGCGGCGTTTTTGATTGCGCATTACAAATTACCAATCACAGATTCTCCTATGCTTCTAGTCATCGATGTAGGCAATACCAACACCGTGCTCGGCGTCTTTCAGTTGGCGCACCGTCCCGGCGAAGATGTAACCAGCGAACCGGAGCGCTATGAGCGCCTGCTCGCAAACTGGCGCGTCGGCTCGCATCTCAACCGCACCGTCGACGAATACGGCGTAATCTTCCGCAACCTTTTCGCGATGGACCACCTCGAAGTTTCGGACGTAAAAGGCATCGTGATTTCGTCAGTTGTGCCGCCGCTCGATCCCGTGCTGCGCCAGGTGTGCGAGCGTTATTTCAACACCAAGCCCTTTTTCATCGAACCGGGTGTGAAAACCGGCATGCAGGTGCTCTACGATAATCCGGCCGAGGTGGGTGCGGATCGTGTCGTCAATGCCGTGGCGGCCTTTGAAAAATATGGTGGTCCCTGCGTGATAGTCGACTTCGGCACGGCAACCACTTTCGATTGCGTTTCGAAAAAGGGCGAATACATGGGCGGCGTGATCTGCCCGGGCATCGGCGTTTCGGCGGACGCTCTGTTCCAGCGAACGGCGCGCCTGCCCCGCGTGGAAATTCGCAAGCCCGCGCGCGTGATCGGATCCAATACCGTAGGCAGTTTGCAGTCCGGCCTCTACTACGGCTATCTCGGCCTGGTCGATGGCATTCTCGAACGGCTCATCGATGAATTGGGCGTGGAAACCCGCGTGATTGCAACTGGCGGACTCGGCTCGCTGATTGGCACGGCCTCGCATTTCATAAAAGAAGTGGATGAATTTCTCACCCTCGAAGGCTTGCGCATTATCTGGGACCGGAACCAATCCTTCCGCCGCGAAGCCGCGCCCAGAGCGGCGAGGGCAGCGACGCCCGCCAAGCCACTCGGGGCGGATGCGAAACCGTGGCCCTCACCGAAGGCGCCGAAAACGAGGTAAAAGGTCAGAGGTCAGATTTCAGAGGTTAGAATCGAGGTCTCACCCCTGCAATCTGACCTCTAACCTCTGACCTGCCCAACAACGTGGAAAATTATTTCAATTACTTCACCGAAATCGAAGAGCACTACCTGCGGCGGCGCGGAACTCATCTGCTTCTTTCGACGCTCGATTGGGCGCTGATCGAAACCTGGAAAAGCGCGGGCGTGCCCCTCGAAGCAGTGCTCCGCGGAGTAGACGACGCATTCGACAAATACGACCAGCGCCCCTCGAAATCAAAAAAGGTCAACAGTTTGGCCTATTGCTCGCAGGCCGTGCTGGCTGCGGCGGAAGACATGAAAGAAGCGGCCGTCGGCGCCACGAGCGAAGACAAAACTCTGCGAGAGCCAGGATTCGAATCAGCGCAGATCGCAGCGTTTCTACGAGAGAATGCCGCCAAACTTGAAAAAGCGAAGCTGCCAGAGCGCGCAGGGTTCGCGACCGTAGCGCTGGCGCGCGAGGAAGCCGCCACGCTGCGCGAGATAGCGGAGAGCATCGAGCGTAGCGGAAAACTCCCCCGCCTCGAAGATTTAGAGCGGCGCCTGACCGTGATGGAAGAGAAGCTATTCGCCGTGTTGGTGGCGGCGACTCCCGATGAAGATCTGGTGAATGTGCGCGCGGAAGCCGATCATGATATCGCGCCCTACCGTCGCAACATGACAGCAGCGCAGTTCGAGCAACTCCACAAACAATATGTGCACAAACGCCTACTCGAGCGTTGCGGCATCCCGCGGCTAAGTTTGTTCTACATGCACTAGATTTGCGTGTGCGGAGCGGACACTCCTGTCCGCTTGCCGCCGGCTCGGCGATTTCAAAGGCCTCGCCGTTGGCGGGGAAGGCTAAGTCCCGCGCAGGGAGTAGAGCCCCACGCTACACTTACAGCTTGCTCCTCACCATAGAAAAACTGATCTACGGCGGCGATGGCCTCGCCCGCACTCCCCCCAGCGCAGATGGCCGTTCCATGGCGGTGTTTGTGCCTTTCGTTCTGCCGGGCGAACGCATTGAGGCCGAGATCAGCCAAGCGAAGCCCGGCTTCGCGCGCGGCTCACTCACGCAGTTGATCGAAGCATCGCCCGATCGCATCGAAGCTCGCTGTCCCTATTTTCGGCAATGTGGCGGATGCCATTACCAGCACATTCCCTACGAGCGTCAGCTCCAATTCAAAGCCGGCATTCTTCGTGAGACGCTGCAGCGGATTGCAAAAATTGAGTTGCGCTCCGAGATTCGCCTGCATGCCTCTCCACCGTGGAGCTACCGCAATCGCACGCGGCTCCAGGTGCGAACGGCGCCGGAGTTCGCGCTGGGATATTTTCGCTTCGGCTCGCATGAATTTCTTCCCATTCGCGAATGCCCAATCAGTTCTCCGCTGCTTAATCGCGTGATCGCACGATTGCTTGAACTCGACGGATTGCATTGCCCGGTCGCAGTGGAAGAAATCGAACTGTTCGCTAATGCTGAGGATGAGCACTTACTGGCTTGGGCATTCTGCGCACCCGATTCCAGCGAGAAAGATTTGTTGCGCTGGGCCGAGGCGCTCCGGAGCGAGCTACTGGAAATCAGCGGCATAACCTTTTTCGCTGCGCGCCGCTACCCGGAGCAACGCTTTTCGCCCAAGAAGTCGTCGCCGCGGCAATCATCGAAGAGATCACCCGAGCAAAGATTCGAAGATGAAGCGCCCGCAGACGCGAAAGTGCTGGCGCAATCCGGGGCCAAGTCGATTCCCTATCGAACGAAAACCCACGAATATCAGGTCAGCGCGGGAGCTTTCTTTCAGGTGAACCGCCATCTGATCGACGAACTGGTTTCCACTGTGACGGGCAATGCGAGCGGCGACGTCGCGCTCGACCTCTATGCCGGTGTGGGCTTGTTTTCCGTCCCTTTAGCGGAAAAGTTTCATCACATATTGAGTGTAGAGGCGTCACATACATCCCAGGCCAACCTTGTGCAGAATGTCCCTGCGAACGTGAAAGCGGTCGTCGCGCGAACAGAGGATTATCTGAGACGTGATTCTCTGAAGAGCGACTACCGGAGGAGCGACTCCCACAAAAGCCGTCCGGTGCGACAAAGGCCCGACTTGGTCGTCTTAGACCCTCCCCGTACCGGGGCTGGCGCGGCGGTAGTCAATTCTCTGGTGCAGCTCGGAGCCCCGCGCGTGCGCTATGTTTCTTGTGATCCAGCCACGCTGGCCCGGGATATCGCGCTCTTGCTGGCAGCCGGATATCACATCGAAGAAGCACACTTATTCGATCTCTTTCCGGAGACGTTTCACATCGAATCGGTGATGCTCCTCGAGCGCTGACCGCTTCCACTTTCGCCCAGTTCCTCCTGGAAGACGGGTGGAGAAGGGCTCTGGTACGCGATGTCTCCAGGGCCCGCTCGTCCTGACTACTTCAAGTATCCCGTCAAAATGATGCGCGACCCCAGACCGCCGCGGCAGCCGCTGTTCTGGGCTGCGTTAGCATTCTCAATCGGCCTCTGGGCTGGCGCGCGCATCTGGCGCCCACCGTTGTGGTGGATAATCGCTCTGCTGGTTTTTCTTTCTGCGGCATCATGGTTTCTAGCGAAGCGCACCACCCTAGCGAAGGTTCTCTCTCTGGCCGTATGGGTTCTTCTGGGCGCGCTTTTTATAGAAGTCCGTTCCCAGCCCTCGGCTGATTCTCAACAAAACTCCCTTCCAATCCTCTCCGTAGCGGATGGAAACTCAGTCAGACTCACAGCTCACGTTCTCCGCGAAGGATACGTCCGCGCGGAGGGACCGCGATCGACGCGCTCAATTGACATAGAGACAGAAGAGATCGCAAGCGGCGACGAAAGCTGGCCGGTAAGAACCGGAGTTCGCCTCACAATTTTCGAGAAACTAGATGACCCGATGACCGGCTCATCCCCACTCGAGTCAAAAGCGGGCTTGAGTGGGCCACCCGGACCGATCTTCTACGGCTCACGCCTGCGCATTCGCGCCAAGCTCCATCCCGCGCGCAACTATCGCAATCCCGGAGCTTTCGACTACGAAGGCTACCTACGCGACAACGGCATCAGCCTGCTCGGCTCGGCGCAGGCGGCGGACGTCGAGCAGCTTCCCGGCTTCTCCGGCAACCGCATTCAGCTCTGGCGCACTCGTGTTCATGCCAGCATCGTCGCCAAGATTCACCAGCTCTGGCCCGCGCCGCAGGCCTCGCTCATGGACGCCATGGTCCTCGGCGAAGAATCGTTCCTCCGCAATGCCACCCGCACCGAGTATCAGCGCTCCGGCACATATCATCTCCTGGTCGTCTCCGGCATGAATCTCAGCATTCTCGCGGTCGCCATATTCTGGGCGCTGCGCCAGTTTCGCGTAGATCCAGCGGTGGCGGCGATTGCGACCGTCGTCGTCTCATTCGCCTACGCCTTCGTAGTGGGAGTCGGTCCGCCCGTATGGCGTGCCGCGCTGATGTTGGCGACCTACCTCGGCGCGCGCCTCCTCTATCGCGGACGCAACATGATGAACGCCATCGGCGCCGCCGCACTCGGAATTCTGATTGTCGATCCACATGCCCTGTTTGGCGCCAGCTTTCAGCTGACTTTTCTCGCCGTCTTTATCATCGCCGGCATTGGCTCACCGATTCTCGAACGCACAAGCTTGCCTTACGCTCGCGGCCTTCAACTGTTGTCAGCAGCCAGCTACGATTTGCACGTACCTCCCAAGGTAGCGCAATTTCGGCTCGATCTGCGCCTGATCGCTGACCGTCTCAAGAGATTCATCGGCAATCGCCTCAGCCTGGCGGTGCCAATGATTTTCATGCGAGTAGCGATCGCCCTGACCGAGTTGATCTTCGTCTCGGCTTTGATGCAGGCCGGCCTGGCGCTGCTCATGGCCTACCATTTTCATCGCGCAACCACCATGGGCATGCCGGCGAACCTGGCGGTGATTCCACTAACCCAAGTGTTGATGCCCTCGGCCGCCGCCGCCATCGCCCTGGGATACATATCGACCACGCTGGCTAAGCCCGCAGTCTGGATCTCCGGCTGGGCGCTCGAAGGAATCGCCGGAACCGTGCACTGGCTCGGCGGAGCGCAGGGCATAAGCATCCGGGGCATAGGAACAAAGTTTGCCGGAACATCGATCGCCGACCTGCGCGTGGCCATGCCTTCGCTCGCCATGATCCTCACCTCCATCGCAGTTTTGATGTTAGCGATGCTGGCAGCACAGCGTCTCTGCAAACGCTGGCTGACCATCGTTTCCCTCGCGTTAGTGTTTACGGTTGCCGTCTGGATCGCCTTCATCCCCTCGCGCCCGCACCTTCGCGCCGGCGTGATGGAGATGACGACGATCGACGTCGGGCAAGGCGATTCCATCCTGCTCGTCACTCCCCAGGGCCGCTCCCTGCTCATCGATGCCGGAGGCCTGCCGCAGTGGATGCATTCCGACTTCGATCTCGGCGAACAAGTCGTCTCGTCTTATCTCTGGAATCGCGGCATCGATCATCTCGATGTCGTCGTAATCACGCATCCGCACGCCGACCATCTCGGCGGAATGCCCGCCGTGATCGCGAATTTCCACCCGCAGGAGCTCTGGCTGAGCATCGACAAACCAGTCGGCGAACTGGCGCCCATCGTTGCGCAAGCTCAGCGTGCTGGCATGAAAATGTCGGTAAAAAAAGAAGGCGACGAATTTGACTATGGTGGAGCCCATTTCCACATGCTGGCTCCCGGCCGCGATCAGCTCACCGGATCGATGCGTCCGAACGACGATTGCCTGGTATTCACGGCGACTTTTCGCGGGACCACGGCCCTACTGGAAGGCGATGCGGAACGTCCCGCGGAACAACGTGTAGTCGAACAGCGGCCCGGTGAAGCGATGCTGCTGAAGGTCGCGCACCATGGCAGCGCCAGCGGCACGTCCTCCGATCTGCTCGCCACCGTTCGTCCTCGCTACGCCGTAATTTCTGTGGGGGCGCGGAATGTCTACGGACATCCCAGGCTCGAAGTGTTGCAGCGGCTACAGCAAGCTGGCGTAACGACCTATCGCACCGACAAGGAAGGCGCGGTCAGTTTCTATCTCGATGGCAAGTCGGTGACCGCCGACGTCGCACTGCTTCATTAAGTCGATCCTCACCCGGCGAGGTCTGCCGTCTCGTCATCGACGGGTGGCAAATTGCGGTAGGTCTCGATAATCTTTTCCGCCTCCGGCGCGTCTTCTTCGCGCACCAGAATCACCATCCCACCGACGCCGGGAAACGCATCCTGCACCGCGTCGATGGACTTCATGTCCGAATCAATACCGCTCGATTCCAGCAAGCCCCGCACCACGATGGCTTCGGTTTCCTGCTCGGTGTCAAAGATCTTGACGAGCTTCTCGTTAGGAACGGGTTGCGGATCAGCTTGAGGCGTGGGGTTGGTCGGTTCTGGCATGCATCCTCCGAAAAAGTGTCCGATGACAGATTACGGCAGTCACCGCGCCTCTGTCTTGTCGGTCACAGAAGTGTACGGCCAAGGGAAGCTTGATTCGCCGCCAAAAGCTGGCACAATGGCAGTTGGGCGACAACGCGGGGGCCCCACTCTACATCGAAATTAAAGAGGAACGGCGCAGTATGGAGATGCAACCGGCCGGCCAGCCCGGCGGCGAACACAACGAACCGATGGACGAGGCGCGTAGACTCCGCCGCCTCCAAGTGATGATGAGCATGGTCATGTCGGTCATCAGCCAGGATCCCGACCTCACCCTCGAAGAGGCTGCCGAAATCGCCGCTAACGCCCGCCGCGCCGCCCTGAGTATGTTCCCCGACAAAGAATTAGCCTACGATATCCTCTACCGCCCGCGCCTGCAGCGCTTGATGAACGAGCGTTTTCGCCTGCAATAGCCTGGTTCGACAACCCTCCACCTCTTACCAGTTTGGGTCCAAACGGCGTTCCCCGATTGACAGTCGCTCGCGCCAAGATAAGCTGGAAGTCGGTTCCAAAGACCCCGAGGTGATCGTTCATGCGGAAACCCGCGTATAGCTGGTTGTTCTTTGTAATTTTGTTGCTCGCATTTCTCTTCGCGGCGGCGTTCGCGCAAGATCCGCTCAAAGTCGAGCCCACGCACTACAAACTCGCATTTGAGAACGAATTCGTGCAGGTAGTCAACGTCCACTACGGCCCGCATGAGAAGTCGGGCCTGCATGCGCATATGGGAGGCGTAGTTGTTGTCCTCACCGCCGGGCATCTCCGATTCACCGACGAAAATGGAAAGACGCAGGAGATCTTCGCCAAGCCGGGCGATCCGCGGTGGTTCCCGCCCTTCAAGCACAAGGTAGAGAATCTGGGCGACAACGCCTACAACGCCGTTTATATAGGAATCAAGAACAAGCGCCTGGCCACCGAAGTCAGCCGCGAAGATGGCCCGTCCAGAATGGATGAGCAGACAAAGAAGCTCGTGGCCGAGGCTCTCGTCGCCGCCATGAAGTAGTCTCGAGTTGCAGGAGTCTTGTCGAGGATCAGCACCCAATCTAACCCATCCGCCACTACCGGCTAATCAGCGTGGATTGGCTCGCAACGCACTTCCACTGCCCGCCCTGCCGGATCCACGTATCGGTGAAACGTCCGCTGTGCGCAACCATCTTTCCTTTCTCCTTTACCTTTTCCCGATATTCTCCAGTCACAACCGCGGTGTCGCCGTACAGGTCAGCTTTCATGTTGATGTTGCCCAGCATTTCATATTGATCGCCTCCGTTGTCGAGATGAGCGAGCCACTGCGTCTTATTCATGAAGCTTCCATCGTCGTCTGTATACACAAAACTGTCGGCAAGTAACAGATACATGGCCCGCAGATCGTGCCTGATCTCTGCCTGATTCCAGATATTTTCCAGGGAAAGAACCCTGGCCGCTTCATCGGCGGCAACCCGGCTCTGCGCGGCGCATGCCAGACACAGCGCGCCCAACAAAATGCCGCCAGCAACCGAAGCTCGCATGTGGCGTGGATTCTCCTCCGACCCCTAAGCACGCACCGGCCCTGGACGTTTTCGGCGCTCGGGACGATTTCGTCGAACTCACGCAGCGACTGTCAATGTGCGTCGTACTGTTGTTATCGGCAACACCCCCCTCCGCCTTGACCGCGCGTCAACACGCCCACTAAACTCCAACCGGGGTGTCCTATGTGCAAACTTATCTGGCTTGTTTCTCTAGCTCTTGCATTTTCTGCCTCCGCCGTCGCCGATGAAGGTCATCACGAAGAGCTCACGCAGCAGCAGCTAGGGACCGTGCACTTCCCCGTGTCTTGCACTCCCGACGCCCAAAGGACATTCGAAAAGGGTGTCGCGCTCCTCCATTCATTCTGGTACGAAGAAGCACAGAAGACCTTTCTCGATGCCGAAAAACAGGATCCGAAGTGTGCCATGGCACACTGGGGCGAGGCCATCAGCCTCTGGCACCAGCTCTGGAACCAGCCCGATGCCGCTACCATTCGCCAGGCTTCTGCAGAGTTGAAAAAGGCCGATCAGTTAAACGCCGGCACCACCGCACGCGAGCACGATTACATCCAGGCCCTGCATGCCTTTTATGCCAACAGCGCCAAAGCCGACCACCACGCGCGTGCGCAAGCATACTGCGCTGCCATGGAAAAGGTGTATCAGAAGTATCCGGACGACCACGAGGCCGCAGCTTTCTACGCGCTCTCTCTGCTTGCGTCCGCGCCAGACAACGACACAACGTTCGTCAACCGAAAGCAGGCCGGCGCGATTCTCGAGAAGCTCTTTGCCGAAGAACCCAATCACCCCGGCATCGCGCATTACCTGATCCATGCCTATGACAAGCCGCAACTGGCGGAACTCGGTTTGCCCGCGGCGCGGCGCTACGCGCAGATCGCGCCGTTCGCGCCCCACGCGGTGCATATGCCCTCGCACATTTTCGCGCGCGTAGGCGATTGGCCGGACTCGATCCAATCAAACCTCGCTTCGATTGCGGCGACCCGTAAAGCCGCCGAGATGCACATGGGTGGCGAAGCGCACGAGTTCCACGCCATGGACTTTCTCATCTATGCCGATCTGCAAAGCGGGCGTGAGACGGACGCAATAAAAGTCATCGATGAAGTGAAAACCATGCCCGCGATGGCCATGGGCGATATGGGCCGCGACATGCAAGCCTTTGCCCTGTCGAAGTTCGATGCCATGTATGACATTGAGCTGCATCGCTGGTCAGAGGCAGCGGCGTTGCCAGTGATCACAAAAGCCTATCCCGCCGATCGCGCCTACACCTATTGGGCCAAGGCGATCGGATGCGCGCGCAGCGGCGACTTGGCCGGCGCGAAGAAGAATCTGCGAGAGATCGCCGCGATTCACAAAGGTTACGTGACCAGCAAGAAAACCTACGAAGCCGAAGACACTGACTTTTTGTACCAGGAGGCGTCAGCCTGGGTCTTCCACGGCGAGCGTAAAGACGACGAAGCGACGGCCACGCTTCGCAAGGCGGCCGATCACGAAGACGCCGTTGGTGAAGAGCAGACCTCAATGCCCGCGCGTGAGATGCTGGCCGACATGCTCTTAGAGATGAAGCGACCCGATCAGGCGCTGGCCGAATTCAAAGAAGATTTGAAATTCAACCCGAAGCGCTTCAACGGACTCTATGGCGCAGCCCAGGCTGCCGAGACTGCCGGCCAGGCTTCGCAGGCCGCCGAGTATTACGCCGTGCTGGTCAAGACGTGCGAAGGCTCTAGCTCCGCGCGCCCCGAACTGGCAAAGGCGAAACAGGCAGTGTTGGCGCAGAAGTAGGACGGGGCAACGAAAGGACGAGGCGACGAAAGAATGTACTAACCTGCCGTCCAAGGCGAGCGACCGGCTCTACAATTAGATTGCACACCGGAGATGTCATCTACTGACGCGGCGTGCCGCACTGAAGTCTGAACATGCCTGTTTTACGTATCGACAACTACCTCGATGACTACCGGCTGAGGGCGCAGTCCAACGATATCCACGAACTGGCCGGGCGGCCGAACAAGAACGCCACCACGGAATTTGTGAACACTCAGATCCTGGCCGCGATTGAGCCGAATCCGTTCGACGTCCTGGTGGACGTCGGCTGCGGCGATGCAACCCTGATGAAAATGGCAGAAGGTCGCGTCTCGGAATGCATCGGAATCGTGAGTACTGAGGAAGAGAAGGCGAGACTAGAGTCTGCCCTGCCCAAGCTGCGCTTCATCGCCAGTGCTGCGCAAAAGCTGCCTCTGCCTTCCAACTGTGCATCGAAGGTCGTTTGTAACGGCGTACTAGCCTACTTGCTCGTCAGCAGGGAGGTGCGGGCGTCGCTGCGCGAGATGGCGAGGATCGCTCGACCCGGCGCGACGATCTGGGTGGGAGAGATTTCGGAGATCGACGGATATGCATACTACAGGATGTATCGTGGTAATTCGATGTTCGGATTTCTATGGCACCTTCTGAGACACAATGGACTTCGATCTTTTCTGGGTATGATTCGCCGCTGGCTCAAGGCGGTCACCGGTAGCGAACAGATCATCTTGAACTCTGCCAGTATGTTTTATGCTTCGCCTGAGAAAATGATTTCGCTGGCGCAGGATTGCGGCCTGCAGTTGAAGACCTATTTCCGGCACAAAGAATTGGACCAAGCTGGAGCCTTGGTGGAGTCGAAGTTCAGTTACAACTATATCTTTACGCCGTTGAAGTGAAGACAGCTTGCTTCCTTGAGGTTTGTTTTTCTATCCACGCAGCGCAGACTCGCGAGGCGCCTGCCTCTTCACTCACAGGTCATTTATCGATACGTTGCAGCCGAAACAGCAGCGTCCCCCATCCCAGCTTGGCGCGCATCTGCACCGGAATGTGATTGGCGTCGTCCGAAAACCACGCCCATACTTTGCCTTTCGACTTCAACGATCCGGAAATCGCTTCCGCCGAAACCAGCACGGTGGAGAATGTCCCCGCCGGCACCTTCACCTGCTCGCGTTTTTCGACTATAGCCCGCACGATCGCCGTCTTCCCATCGCTGATCGGAAACTCATAAGTGGCGCCCATTTGCAATGGCAGCGATTGCACATAATAAAAGCCCGTGATGACGTCGGTCGCGCAACTGTCCAAGTCGTTTTCGACATGCTTGGTCTCGCCCGTCTTCAGATTCTTTTCGTCGAGCGTGCTTTTCTTGCCCGTGTAATCGAAGCGGATCGAAGTCTCGCGTTTGTGCGCGCCTTCCTCGCTATGCTTGAAGATCGAGAGCGAGCAAAACGTTCGCGGATCGAAATGCGCCTCAAAATGATCGTGCACCGGGAAAATTACGTTGACCACGCCCAAAGATTCGGCGGACGCCGTGACCTTGCGCTCCTTCCCGGCGACCTCCATCCTGACCACGCCCGTCCCGGCCGTGATCAGGTGCCACTCCGCCGCATAAACATAACTCCGCCCGTCAGGAAACGGATAGTTAGGTCGTGGAGCCTCGATTCGAACTGGAGCGGCGCCAATCGACGCCTGCGCCGGGGCTGCGAGCTGGCCTTGCTGCGCCGTCAACATGACCGCAAATAGTAGGATCAACGCGAACAGCCCAAAAAGAAAACCTCGCCGCAAACCTTGGTTTTGAGTGGCGCAACGGTTTACCGCTGCGATAAGAAGCTTCACTTCATTTCCGGCTTTAGCTGCTGAGGGAGCCTGCCACGAGTCCGATGAGTCTCGCATCAATCGGTTTAGACCATGAGGATAACGACGCATGCTTTACGGCAGACTACCACACCAGCTTCACGACAAGGATGGCCAGCACAACTGCACACCCAATGCTGGCCTGATATTCCCGATGTTTCCAATAGCGAGCCGAAGAGTAAGCGCTCCGCATGCCGCCATAGCGAGAAAGCCGCGGCACGATCCGCGGCACGTTGCGAGCATAGTCGTCATATTCCGGAAATGCCCCGCGCAAGTACCGCTCCTCGCCCGCAATAACCGGAACATAAATTAACGCAAACATCAGAAGCATGATCGCGACAATCCACCAGCTCCGCGCCGCGATGGCAAATCCAGCGGCCAGCACGAGCGAGCCGAGATACAAGGGATTTCGCGTATAGGCGTAAGGCCCGCTCACCGTCAGCTGCTTGTCTTTTTGCACGTGCCCCGACGCCACCCCTCGCAACACCAGTCCGGGGATCAGCACCAGCCCCCCGACTACGAGCGAAGTTCGAGTCGGCCGCGCCAGCCACACGTAGACCACCGCAAAAATAAATCCGAGAGGCACGCGGATGCGCCGCGCCACGCGCGACCATGTGCTAACGGTGGCGGCAGCGGGCTGGGTTCCGGATTGTGAAACTTCACTCACTGCTCTTACCAATGCCACCATTCGCAATACGAAATTCTGTCATGCGCGGCCTGGCATCACGATCCCGCAACAACGTCCGCGCTGCTGAGAGAACCTCCTCGACCGTAATCTCGAGCAAACCTTCTTCCGGCTCTCGGCGCCGCGTGTGATCGGTCTTGCTGGTCGAGCTTCGCAATACAATCGCTTGCGTTCCAAAAGGCCCGTTGCGCGCCGGATTCGTCGGACCAAAAATGGCCACCACCGGAATCTTCAGTGCCGCCGCCAGGTGCATCGGCCCCGTATCTCCTCCGATGAAAAGATTCGCGCGGCGTGTGAGCGCGATCAACTCAGAAATTGAGCAGGAAATCCGTCGCGCCCTTCCCCCGCTGGCGCTTTCCACGGCCGCCGCCAGCTCCTCTTCACCCGGCCCATAGTTGACGAGCGAATACAATCCGAGGTTGGCGAGTTCCTTCGCAACCTGCCCATAGCGCTCGGCCGGCCACATCTTCGCGCCCCACCCCGCGCCCGGATTGAGAATTACGAAGCCGCCTTCGAGTGCGAGCACAGCAATCTTTTTTCCCGCGTCCGGGTCGACCGGAAACTCCACTTGATTTTGCGCCGCCGTCGCCAGGCTCGCATTCGATAAGTTACCGGTTGTTACGATCCCATTCGAAATAGCAGCTTCGGCCAGCGCTACCGCCTGTTCAACGACATGAGTGCCATTCGTGTTCAACGCGCTCTTTCGCGTATAAAACATACTGGCTGCATTTTCGCGCGGTTGAGCTTCTCCATAAACAATGGCTGCTCCCGACCAGCGCGCCAGCAATGCGGAACGAACCGCGCCTTGAAAATCAATCACTGCGTCATAATGCGTTCCGCGCAAATCGCTCAAGCCTGCGGCCATTGCTTGCCATGAATTGAACGAGAGCGGCGAACGCCGCCATTCCGCGGTATTGACAGTATGAATGCGATCGACCAACGGGCGCTCGGCCGAGCGTGGCCCCGATCGCGGATAGCGCAGCGTGCACAACAGCTCCGCCCAGCGCTCTTCAATAAGCCAGCCCAGAGTAGCTTGCGGAAAAGCCTGACGCAGCGCGGTCGCCGCGGGCAGAGTGTGAATAATATCTCCCATGGCGCTGAGCCGCACGATGAGCAGGCGATTCCAGCGCGGCGCAAGAGAATCGAGCGAAGAGAGGTGGGTCGCTCCCATCAGGCCCGTCGCCCCGCCGGCTACCATCCGCATCGTCTCACGATCTTTGCGATCCCAGCCGCGCACGCGAAACGATCTCGCTGGCCGAGTGATCCTTGGGGTCGCCAACGATCACGACTCGCCCGCCGCAACCCTCGACCTCATCGCGCTCAGGAACGCTCTCCGCCGTGTAGTCGGTCCCCTTGGCGTGAAAATCGGGACGGATTTCGCGAATAATAGCGCGCACATCTTTCTCTGGAAAAATTACAACGGCGTCCACATCCGCCAGCGCCGCCAGAATCTCCGCGCGTTCCTGCGCCGGCATCACTGGCCGCCCTTCTCCTTTGAGCGCGCGCACGGAAGCATCGCCATTTACCGCGACAATCAATTTGCCTCCGAGCTGCCGCGCAGCGTGCAGATAACGAACATGCCCGACGTGCAGCACATCGAAGCACCCGTTCGCCAGCGTAATGCGATCGCCGGCGCGCCGCCAGTCCGCCACACGCTCGCGAAGCTCATCGCGCGAAACAATTTTCTGCTGGAGTGATGCGTTCAAAGATGATGTGCTCAAAGACTGTGCAATCCGAATCCTAAAACCTCGATTTCCAAAAATGGGTCTCGGCCTTTGGGCGGGACCCGGCTTCAGCCGTGCCGTTTAGCCTCGCACAAAGTGCGCGGCTTTATCGCTGAGGTCTAATGCTCGCGCGCCATCGGCGGCCTCTTTTCCAGCGCTTCCAATAATTCCTGCTGGCTCACGGTCGCCGTTCCCCGCTTCATTACCACAATGCCACCCGCGCAATTCGCGAGATAAGCAGCCTCTTCCGCACTCGCACCCGCTGCCAACGCAGCCGTGAAAGTTGCGACAACCGTGTCCCCCGCGCCGGTCACATCGGCCACCTCATCGCTGCCATAGATCGGAATATCTACTGGCTTATGACGCCGCGGAAAAACCACCATGCCATCCTTGCCACGCGTAATCAAGAGCGATTCCAGATTCATCGTTCCTGCGATCTGATCGCCCGCCGCCAGCAGGCGCTCCCAGTCTTCGCCGATGCGTATGCCGAGCACCTCTTCCACCTCTGACTCGTTCGGCGTGGCGGCGGTAATACCCGTAAACTCCAACATGCGATGGCGTGAGTCGAGCGTCACGGGAACCCTATCGACCCCGCGCTTTTCGCGGATCACATTCAACAAAGTCGGCGTCGCCGCGCCATACCCATAGTCGGAAACCAGCAACGCATCGGATGCCCGCGCATATTCGCGGGCCGAGAGAACGATCTCGCGCCGCAGATGCGCGTTCGGCCCTTCCGTAGGCTCGCGGTCAAGCCGCACTACCTGCTGCCCGGCCGTGTGCGCGAATCCAGCGAGGATGCGCGTCTTTGTGACAGTAGTCGTGCTCTTGTCTTTGAAAACCCCGCTGACTGGAATCCGCTTGTGACGAAACGCGCGCAACAAAAGCTTCCCGGCTTCGTCGTCGCCCACGACTCCAACCGGTAAGACGTTCACTCCGAGGTCGGCAAGATTGTAGATCGCGTTCGCGCCGCCGCCCGGAACTACTTTGCGATCATGGTGCTTCAAAATCAGCACTGGCGCTTCCCGCGAGACGCGGGAAATTTCGCCAAACACAAATTCGTCGGCGACCATATCAGCAAGCACGGTCACGGTGAGCTTGGGAAACGATTCGACGATCTTACGCAGGCGGTCGTTTTCTTTAATATGTTTTGTCATCAAAGATCAGTCACCGTAACGCAACTCAAGATTTTCTCACGAGCGAGGCTTTCGTTCCGCAATTGTAGTCAAAATCGTATCCAGGATATCCGCGGGATGGCCGAGTTCCACTCTGAGCGTGGCGACCGAAAGAGGCTTAAGGTGCTCCAGCAATGATCCCAGATTGACCGCATCCTTTTCGGTGGTCACGAAGCCACCAGCGCCGAGTT
>JBEKXO010000029.1:0-1646 GCA_049511995.1 Terriglobales bacterium | reverse complement strand
CGCAAGCAGGCGCTCAATATCGTCTCTGCCGTACGCATGATGGTCGCGAAACTCGATTTCTGTTGCCGGTACGATTCCCGCGGCGCGCACCTGCTCAAAGAACTGCTCCGGCCGCGCGATGCCGCAAAAGACAATCGGCGCAGCAGGCGAGTCCGCGACAACAAGTTTCCGCTCCATTCGCCAGATCGGCTTTTGCCGAAGCGCCGGATGATCGGCCTGCAATCCCGCCATCAACCCGATCGCGTCCGCACGCCCGAGCGAGGTCAACGGCTCCCGCAATCGTCCCAGGGGCAACAGCCTGTCCTCGAAATCACGCTCGGTCATGAGCACGATGTCGAAATCTCGAGCCAGAGAACGATGCTGAAACCCGTCGTCGAGAATGTGTAATTGCGAGTCGAATTTTTGTTCCGCGACCCGGCCCGCGGCGTACCGGCTTTCGCCGACGACCACCGGAACGCCCAGCCGCTGCGCAATCAGCAGAGGCTCATCGCCAAACTCGCCAGCATTGCCCGCCGCATCGACGACCAAAACGCCCGTCGTCTTGCGACGATACCCACGTGAAAGCACGTCAAACCGAACGCCACGAGCTTTCAATAATTCGCCGAGTGCAATCACGAACGGAGTCTTCCCCGAGCCGCCCGCTGAAAGATTCCCCACACTGATGACCGGCTGCTTCAGCCGCCGCGAAGAGAGCACGCCTCGATCGAAGAGCGTGTTTCGCAAACCCGCGACGCCGCCATAAAGCCCGGTCAGCGGATTCACGATGCCCCCATCAGCTCTATTAAAGCCGCGACCGTCCGCGCCGTTGCGCCGCGCTGCGATTCCAGAGCCTCTAGCGCATTCCGGCCGAGCCTCGCTCGCTCCTCACGGTTTTCGATCAGCTCGATCAAGACCAGTGGAAGCTCCGACAGTCCAACAATTCGCACCGCATTGCGCCCGGCAAAAAAATTAACCACATCGCGGAAATTTTCGTAGTGGTTGCCGATAACGATCGGAACGCCATAGAGCGCGGGCTCGATAATATTGTGTCCGCCGCGCGGCACCAGACTCCCGCCAACGAACGCCACAGTCGCGAGCGAATAGATCGCCGCCAATTCTCCGATGGTATCGAGGAGAAGCACGCCCCCGGCGAGCGTCTCTCCGCTCCACAAAGAGCGTCGGCACATTCGGAAACCAAGCTTCTCGACCAGCGCCGCGACTTCGTTAAAGCGTTCAGGATGGCGCGGCGCAAGAATCATCACCGCCTTCGGATGATCGACCATGATATTGCGAAATGCGGAGAGTAAAGATCCTTCTTCATCCTCAAGCGTGCTGCCGCAGACCAGCACTGGCCCGCCACCCGCGCGCTCAAAATCCTCGCGAAGACTGGCAACGATTCCCGGCAGGGGCGGTGGCGCAGCGTCAAATTTCAAGTTGCCCGTCACCGCAATCTTCGTTTCAGGCGCTCCAATCTCGACCAGCCGCCGCCGGTCTTCCTCCGTCTGAGCGAGGAAGCGGTCGACATTTCTCAGTGTGCTCTCCAGCAATCGCGGCATCCAGAAGCGAAAACGTTTGTAGCTCGGAAACGAACGGTCAGAAATCCGACAGTTGATGACCGCGATGCGAGCCCCGCTACGCTTGGTCAACCGCAGAAAATTCGGCCAGAA
>JBEKXO010000028.1:0-34101 GCA_049511995.1 Terriglobales bacterium | reverse complement strand
ATACTCACCCAGCACAATCACCGGAATCGCCATCTCGTCGGCGCGAGCAAGCTGAGCAATCACTCCAGGATCGTCGTCGGCCGCGGCTGAAAGCGCGTTGGTATCGAGAATCATTGCTATCGAAAATCAGGTATAGAGGCTCATTCCCAGATTTCAGGGTCGATCCGCTCAAAGGCCTCTTCCACCCGCCTGTCGATTTGCTTCCTCTCTTTGTGCAGATGTTTGAGCTTCCCGAGGTGTTTCATCCACGGCCTTTCCCGCGAGGTCGTTTTCAATTTCTCTTGCACCGCTTCGGTGACCAACTGTCGAAGAGGAATGCCCCGTTCGGCCGCGACGGACTTAGCGCGGCGGAACAGGAAATCGGGGATTTCGAGAGTTGTCTTCACGATCCCATATTACCATATTTATGGGTCATAGAGGAGTACTTCTTTTCCGTTGCTCGGTGGAGCGGATACTCCTGTCCGCTGTCGTTGATCTAGCTTTTGATTCCAAGTCTCTTGCCGCCGCATACACTCACCACCATGGGAGTTTCTGAACCCTAGTGGGAGAGCTACTCAAAAAAAAATTCTACGGTGATGAGGGAATCAGCCAGAGAACGTCGCTTTCAGAGTTGAGCGGGAAAAAGCGCAAGCCGATCAGTGGGCGGCGCCACTCGCCAAATTCATACTGAAGGAGATATCAAAGTGAAAAACAAGAGTCGTCAATTCGTCATTATGGCTGCGGCATCGGTGCTGATGGTGCTGTCGTGTTTGAGCCAAAGCTGGGCTGCGAGCCCTCCAGAATAGCAGCCAAATCCTCGTCTACAACGCTAACTATGCACAGGAAGCGAAGAAGTCGATTACCGCGGGAGTGAATCTACCGGTGGGCATGGCCTTCGATTCGAAGGGCAACGTCTATGTCGCCAACAGGGGCAGCCAATCGATCACGCAGTACTCTTCCGCGGGCGTGCAGAATGCCAAATTCTCCATCACAAACGGCATCGACAATCCGTGGGCCATCACCGTCGACGCGCTGGATGACCTGTATGTCTCGAACAACTTCACCAACATTACGGTGTATCAAGTCGATGACAGCGGGACTCCTTTGCTCAAAACCATTACCCCGGGCTCTACAGTGTACGGAATCACCGTACATGGCTCCGAATTCTTTATGGGTAGCGTAAATGACTGGTTCGCAGGTTTTGCCAGTGAGTTGTTGACGGGCAGCGGATTTTTCGGATACGGGAATGGCTATGAGGCACTGGCGCTGACAACGGACAGCGCTGGCTACTTGTGGGTTGCGAATGCTACCGGTGAGGTTGACTACTGGGGACCGCAAGGCGGATACGCAGTTCTGCAACTTGGGTTTGGGCCAGAGGGCATCGCAGTGGACAGTGTTCGCGGGCGGGTTTACCTGTCGAACCAGAACGGAAATCAAGTCCTTGTCTACAGCACCAGTGGAGCGCTGCTGCACACGATCGAGTAAGTACGGTCACGCAGCAAATAAAGGCCACGGCAGAAATGAGCGTGGCCTTTTCCGCTTCTCTCCCGTGGGCTGTGTGTTGTGTGGGGGTTACGATATTGTAGAGAGTTTACGATGAGCAAAGTCAAAGTCGCAGCCTTTTCAATTTCGCTCGATGGTTTTGGCGCGGGCCCCCGCCAAGACCTGAACAATCCTCTCGGAGTCCGCGGACTTGAACTGCATGCATGGCTCCTGCAGACAGAGTCTTTCAAGAAGATGCACGGTCAGAGCGGCGGGGCGACGGGCATCGACAACGATTTTGCCCAGCGCTCGTTCGAGAAGGTGGGCGCCTGGATCTTGGGGCGCAACATGTTCGGGCCGGTTCGCGGCCCATGGGCAACAACGATAACAGGCGAGCCTTGGAAAGGCTGGTGGGGCGACAATCCGCCGTACCATACGCCTGTGTTTGTGCTCACGCATCATGCGCGGTCTCCGCTGACGATGGAAGGCGGTACTACCTTTCACTTCGTGACCGATGGATTGAAGTCCACCCTGAAGCAAGCGAAAGAAGCAGCGAAGAACAAAGAAGTCCGAATCGGTGGAGGCGTGTCAGTGATTCGTCAGTATCTGCTCGCCGGCGCGATCGACGAAATGCATTTGGCGTTGTCGCCAGTAATGCTCGGCGAAGGTGAAAATTTGTTTTCCGGAATCAATCTCCCCAAACTTGGCCTTACTTCTCTCCAAACCGTTCCCGGAGAAAATGCAACCCACATCATTATTAAGAAACGCTAACCGCATTAAGAACGCTAACCGCTCTAGTGTTTCAGCGAGCGAACATACTCGACTAGGGCGCGGATTTGATCTTTGGAAAGCTTGTCATCGAAGCGCGGCATCTTATTTCTGCCTTTGCCGATGATCATAGTAATTTCAGCATCTGACTTGTCTTGTACTTCGGGTGAATTGAGCGGCCGAAGTTTAAGGTTCTTGCCGAGTAAGGTATCGCCCGCTCCTTTTGCGCCATGGCAAGCCGAACATTTTTTCTTGTAAGTGTCGGAGGCGCTCTCGGCGAAAGCGTAAGTAGAAAATAGCAGCGCTAGCATCGCGCTCAGGAAAACAAAATTAAAGCCGCGCCGCCGCACCTCGCCACTCAAAGTCGAAGCCTCATTGTCGACAGCAACCCCGAGTCTTTCAGCAACCGGCCCCTTTGAGATGCGTCTCATTCGCCGCCACCGACCCGATTTTACCAGTTCAATTTAAGCGCGAACTGAAACTGACGCGGATCATAGGCTGCGGTGGCTTGGCCGGCGTTGGTGAACAGCGGGCTGACCGCCGCATAGTTGTACACGTTGGCGATGTTGAACATGTCGGCGATGAAATCCATGTTATAGCGCTCGCCGAAATAAACACGCTTCGAAATCCTCAGATCGTTGAACACGTTCCACGGACTCACGCCGGCGTTGCGGCCGAGATTACCGTCGAGCAGCAGCAGCGCATTCGGCTGCAAAAGTTGTGCGGGACTAATATCGGCAAAACAAACTTCCTGCAAATAACCTGAGGGCGAGTATTTCGAAGCGATGGTCGGATAACCGCACGCGTTCGTCGGCGTTCCGGCAGGAACGACATTCGGCCGCCCGGTCTGCGATGAGAACTGCAGGTTGTCGCCGCTTCCGGTGATGATGTTAAAGGGCCGGCCAGAACCGAATTCGATCAGTGGAGAGAACGTCCAATCGCTGAAGAACTTCGGGCCAAATCCGCTGCCCGTGAGCTTGCCCGTCTGATAGACGCCGCTGAAGACGAAACGGTTGCGCTGATCGAAGGTAGACGAGGACCGATCCAGGCCAGGGTAAAAGCTGTCTTGCGGAACGAGCGTCGCCTGCAGGTCAGTCGAATCGTCAATCGCATGCGACCAAGTGTAGGACGCCAGGAATTCATAGTGATTGCTGAAACGCTTGCGCAGATTCGCCGTAAAACCGTGATAGACCGAACTGCCGTTGGAATAATTCGCATCCATGTCGCTGAAGACAACGCAATTGGCGAGCGCCGTCGCCAGCGGATTGCATTTGGCGTTGAGTCCCGCCGCTTGCAGGTCAGCCAGCGCCAGCGGAACGCAGGGAGTGAACGCTCCTCCCGCTAAAGATGGATTGATCCCCGAGGGCCGGAAGAAACTCACCAGCGGCGATGGCACGAAGAAAGGCAGTTGCGCCCCCGGAATAGGATTAACGCCGCAACTGGCAATATCCAGCGGACTAGTCGAGGTAGTCGCCGCTCCGGCGGCCACTGCAGCTTGCCAGTTTGCGGTCAGCAAATCTCCGCGCGCAGGATTGGCATTGATGGGGCGATTGAGGTGGCGTCCACCGTTGAAGTTATAAGCTAGATTCAGCGCGAAGCCGTCCCCCAGATCGCGCTCGATGCTGAAATTCACTTGCTGCGAATAGGCGTACACGAAATTCTTTCCCTGCGGATAGCCGAACGGCTGCGAGATCAGAGGAAACGCCACCGGCCCGGTAATGTACTGCTGGTTGAGAAACGGCGAATTCGGAAAGCAGGGATCGAAGCGCTGCGGATTCGGTCCGGCGAGGCAAGCCGATCCCGCCGCGGAATTGTTCTGGTAGCCAAGCGCAGATGAAAGTCCCGCGGGCAGGCAATTCGGTACTCCGAGAATGCCCTGAAACATGTTTGTGGCGTTCAGGTTGAGCGGGCTGGCGCCGGCGCTCGATCCATCGCAGGGATTGGCGCCGAAAAAGAGTAACTGCCCCGTCTTCGAACCGTCGGAGGCGTCGCCCAGAAAGTAGAGTCCAAGCAGCGGATGATCGAAGAAAATTCCGTAGGAGCTGCGGATAACGGTCTTCCCATCACCTGTTGGGTCAAAGGCGATTCCGATGCGCGGCTGGACGTTGTGGGTGTCGGTCTGAATGCCCTTTTGCACTCCCAGGTAGTTATAGCCAACCTGAGCGAGCGCATCGGGCGGCGCGAAGGTTGGCGGAAATTCCACGTCATAGCGCAAACCCAGATTCAACGTAAGGTTTGGTCGCGCACGCCACGAGTCCTGCCAGAAGACTCCCAAGGGCTTGTTAGAGAATGAGTCATTCGGGCTGCCGACGCCTTGCACTACGTACGAAGGGATGCCGAGGCCATAGGCCTGCACCGACGAGAAATCGGGAAAGATCGGGCAGACCGGGGAACATGCATCCGGAAATAGACCGGGGATATCGCTGAAGTCATATACCCCGCCGTAGTTCACGGTGAAGGTCGCGGTAAGGGGCAGATAATTGAAGTCGACTCCAAGCTTGGTGTTATGGGAGCCGATAGTCCAGGAAAAGTTGTCGGTGAACTGATAGCGCTTTTCGACGCGCTGGATGAATGAGTACGGCTCGCGTCCGATGTAGGCTTCACCAATGATGTTTATGCCTGGGTCATCTCCAGCCGCGATCGACTTGTTATAGAAATACGCCAAACCGCGGCGGGCGTATTGAAAACGGAACTCATTTACCTTGTTATTGCCAATCGTCCAGGTGTCTTGAAAAACGCCGGCGACATCGCGATAAGTTTGCTGCGAGGTGCGCGAGTAGGAATTTTGTCCAATGGGCTGGTCCTGGCCGTTAACTTCGATGCCCGTCACCGTGCTCGGACTGACATTAGCGCGCAGGGTCAGGTGGTTGCTGTTGGTCAGGTTGTGGTCGAGGCGCAGCGAATAAAGGCTGGTGCCCTCGAAAACCGGAAAATTGCCCTCCTGCGATTGCAAACTCAAAAAGCTCGAAGGCAAGCCGTTGCACAGCGTGTTGGGACTTACAAACGTACACGACGACGGAAACTGCGTAAACGTCCCGGTCGGCGGAGTAGGAATCGCTCCGAAGGAGGCAAGCGCGGTAAATGCCGGCATCGGATAGGTTCCATTAACCGCGATGCCGGAAGATCCGCCCACCCACGTGCCATAGCCAGCCGCCTCCTGCGCATACGCATTTGCCGCAGCAGGACCGAGAGCTACCGCGATCTGTTGCAGAGCAGCGGGGAGATTGGCGAAATACTGCTGCTGCTGGGGAGTTCCTGAGACGAGCGGGATGGTGCCTGGAGGTAGCCCGAATGCTGATGAGAGATCAACATTGTTCACTAAGCCAAATCCGTCCTGCCCGATGCTCGAGAATCCCGTCTCATGCCGCCGCGTGACTTCATAAGAAAAGAAGTAGTACGTCTTGTCTTTCTTGATCGGGCCGCCAAAGGCCGTTCCCGCTTGCACCCGCGTGTACGCAGGATTCGACGTAGTGCTGAACGGATTAACCGCCTGGAAGTCGCGATCGCGCAGGTATCCGAAGACGTCGCCGTGAAAATCGTTCGATCCGGAGCGTGTGATGATGTTGACCACGCCCCCAGCGGCGCGTCCGTATTCGGCCGCATAGCTGTTGGTGATGATCTGAAACTCCTGCACGTCTTCCTGAGAGACCGTCGAGCGCACGCCGTTGGTGGAATTGTCAGTCGCGTCCGCGCCATCGACATTGACTAAGTTAGATCGGGCACGCTGGCCGCTCATGTTGAGGCCGGAAGTAGGCGCGGCTCCAGTGTTGGGCGCGTTATCGCGGACGACCTGCGAGTCCGTGAGTGTGAAGTTGATATAGTTGCGGCCGTTGATGGGCAGATTGTCGATGCGGCGTTCGCCGATGGTGTCGGTAGAAGAGGTGCGCGACGTTTCCACCAGGTCCGCCTGCGCGCTGACTTCGACGACTTCTTTACCGCCTGCGATAGTAAGTGCGACCGGTAACTCGACCATTCCGCCAACCGTGATAGCGACTTCAGTCGCTTCGATCTTGGCGAAGCCCGGCGCATCCACGGTCACGGTATACGTGCCGGGAGAAAGTTGCCGGATGGTATAGCCTCCCTGTCCGTCGCTGGTGCCGGTGCGCTCGATACCCTTCGCAACATTGCTGACCGTAACGGCGGCATTGGTCACCGCGCTGCCCTTTGGATCTTTCAGAGTCACGTGGAGGTCGCCGGTAGCGGCGCCTTGCGCGAGTGCGAATTGACGAATGAGGAAAAATAAAACCGCGAAGCAAAACGGACGCAGGGTCGCTTTCATAGGGCTCCTGAGATCTTCCGCATCACGGCGGAAGGCGCAATTCGAGTGCGTGATTGTATGGCCAGCTAGCTGCACTTCAAGCACAGTTTGGTGGGACGGGAAAACTGATATGTACATCAGTGAAAGGTGTTTAGGCAAGCAATAAGGTTGATTACCATGGGCGCGAGATGACAAGAGCAAAATGTTTTGTGGGCCTATCGTTTGTGATCACGATTCCGCTACCCTCCAGTTGCATTGCGTTTGCGATGAGCTTTGCATAGATTTCTAAAAGCGAAGGTTCTTCGAGCGAGATCGATTGCTGTGTCAGAAATATTTCTTGTGCCTGCGCTGCCGCATCCCGAAAAATTCAACGGCCATACCATGACTGGAGAATTGCTGCGAGTGATGGTGTGCTCGCCCGAGAATGCCGGATGGAATCGCCCCGAGAAAACGGCAGCCTGGCGGGAACTTGGATTTCAACATGCTCCCGATTTTGCGCTAGCGCAGACGCAGCACGAGACTTTATGCGACCTGCTAAGCCAGTCCGGCGCCGAGGTCGTACAATTGCCGGCCGCGGAGTTGCTCACCCTCGATGCCGTTTACACGCACGACGCGTCGCTGGCTACTGATTTTGGTGCGGTGCTGATGAATCCGGGAAAGCAGAGTCGCGAAGTGGAGCCGCGAGCGCACGCCGACTTTTACCGTCACCTCGAAATCCCTTTGTTCGGCGAAATACGACTGCCCGGTTGTTCCGAAGCCGGCGACATGGTGTGGCTCGATTCGCGAACGTTGCTTGTCGGTGAAGGCTATCGCACGAACGAGGCAGGCATCGGCCAGTTGCGCGCTCTGCTGTCTGCAAAGCATGTTGAGGTGCGGTCGGCCCCACTACCGTACGGACCCGGACCCTCCGCCTGTCTGCACCTGATGTCGCTGATGAGCATGATCGATGAGCGAACCGTCCTCGTCGATTTGCCGTGGCTGGCGGTTGAGACGGTTGAATTGCTCAAGGCGCATGAATTTCGCCTGATTGAGATTGAATACTCCGAACGCGACACGCTCGCCTGCAACGTGCTTGCGCTCGGACAAAAGCGCGTGCTTGCGCTCGAAGAAAACGCCAAAACAAATCAGCGCCTCCGCGACGCGGGCTTTGACGTACGCACGTTTCCCGGTTCCGAGATCTGCATCAACGGCGCTGGCGGGCCAACTTGCCTGACACGGCCTTTCCTGCGCAAATAAGTCACTTGGGTTTACAACTAGATAACCTTGTCACCGCGAACGCTGAATCTCGGTGTTAATATGTCTGCGCCAGCAAAGGACTTGTCATGAGACGATTCGTTGCATCCGCTCTAAGTTTGTTAATTGTCGTCGCCCCATCTTTCGCTAAGACGCACAAGGACATGTATTCCGTGTCATGCAACGTGTTGTGGGTCGCGGTGAAGGATACGCTCCGCAACTCGGGGAAGTACGGGATATTGGGCATCGACAACACCGAGATGACCGCATCGTTTGTCATTGGGGGGACGCTCGGCGGAAAACGTATCAACTCCGTCGTGCTGAACGCGAAGGGCGAGACTTGCGAACTGCAGGTTCAGACTGCCTACAGCGGGCTTATTCACGACGACGCAGGTGATTTCAAGAAGCGCGTGGATGAGTCCCTGGCCAAGCAGCAGGCGGCGCCGCCTGCTGCCGCTCCGCCGGCAAAGCCGGACAACCCCAAGTGAATAGATGGCGCGTAAACGATCAGCTACCTCGCCCCTGTTTCCTGACTGAATTCGCACAGCCATTTTCCGCCGCGCTTGAGCCATAAGCTGGAAACATAAACTCTGGCGCTGAAATCCTTGCCGTGGCTGGTTCCGCTCTCTGTCACCGTATATATGATCATGCCGGACTCCGCCGAAAGCGGAATGAATCTCACGTCGGACATCGTATAGTCATGCAGCCGGAATTCCGCCGTATGCTCCATCACCTCAGCCTTGGTGGCAGGACCGTGCGCATCGACGAAGATGGCGTCATCCGCGGTCGAAGCACCGAACTTTGCGAGATCGCCGGTCTTCAGTGCATCCAACCCGGCGCGTTCCTGCGCGACGATCTGCTCGCGCAAAGCATCTGCGCGCGGTTCCGGCGCCGATCGTTCCGGCTTCTTCGGTTGAGCGTGCACGAGCGCCACAAACAAAATGGAAACTAGCCAAACTTGTCTGGACATCTCTTCGCCCTCCTTGTAGAGGCGCGGTCGCAGATTACTCTTGTCGCGACGCGGCGGCAATCTGTCTCAGCGCCGACAGACTGCTAAAATAGACAGGAATGCTCTTGCCGTTTGTCCGCGAGCTTTTCGCGGACGTGGAACAATTGCCTACCTTCACGCGTGCGGCCTCCCATCTGCGGGAGAGCGCGGGGCGGATGCGTGTCACTGGACTGTCGTCGACCGCGAAAGCGCTAATCATAGTTTTGTTGCGGCGCACGGTTGAGCGCCCGTTTGTGCTGGTGGTGCCTGACAACCGTGCAGCCGAAGAGTTGCTGCCCGTGTTGCGCGCTTTTTGCGAATTGACTGGAGCGGCCGATCCCGATTCGGTCCTCAGTCTTCCGGCGCGCGATGTCCTGCCCTTCCAGAATTTATCGCCGCACCCGGAGATTCAGGAAGAACGCGCCACGGCTCTGTGGAAGATCGCGACCGGCCGCGCCGCGATTGTAGTTTCTCCGGTGAGCGCCACCACTATCCTGCTTCGCTCTCCCGAGTACTATGCCGACCTGGCGCGGGTTCTGCGTCGCGGCGAGGTTTTCGATCTCGACAAACTGCTCGAGCACCTGAACACGGTCGGCTACAGCGCGACCGACGTTGTCGAAATGCCCGGGCAGTACGCGGCTCGCGGCGGCATTCTCGATGTGTATTCGCCGGAAGCGGACCGGCCGGTGCGCATCGAATTTTTCGGCGACGAAATCGAATCGATGCGCAAGTTCGATCCGACGAGCCAGCGGTCTTCCAACCCGGTCGATGAAGCGTTGCTTCTACCGCTGACCGAAACTCCTGTCACGGAAGAATTACTCGGCTCGATCAACGCGCGCCTTTCAGGCAAACGCATCGCCGGATCGCCGGAAGTTGTCGAGCAGGCGATGCGCGACTCGGGCGCCGGCGTCTTTCCCGGTTGGGAGTTCTATGCTCCCGTCGCGGGCGCCGACCGCACCATCTTTGGCCTGCTTCCCGAGGCACGTGTGATTCTCGACGAGCCCGAAGCGCTGAATTTGGAGCTCGATAAAGTTTGGGCGCGAATCGAAGAAGCGCATGAACGCAGCGGCGTCGGAAATTTAGTTCGCCCCGCGGATCTTTATATGACGCCGGAAAGGTGGCGAGAAAAGGTCGCAACGCTTGCCGGAGCCGACTTCGAATATCTCGCTGTGGCACGTGACGCCGACGAATCCGGTGAGAAGCAACCCGAAGCCGCGTTCCTTTCCCAGCCCGCCACCCGGTTCCACGGCGCGGTTCCGGCCATGATCGAACAGGTGCAGAAAATGGTTGGCGGCGGCATGCAGGTGATTCTCGCCGTCCCCAATACGGGAGAAGTCGAGCGCCTCGCCGACATGTTCACCGAGTACAACGCCTCCTATCGGCTCGGCAGCCGCACGCGCAGCGGAGAAAGCTACGCTGACGAAACTTCGTATTTTGCCGGCGATGTACTCACCACGACTTTGTTGAAGGCTTATCTGCCAGACGGTTTTGTTCTGCCCGAGGCGCATCTCGCGATCTTTGGCGCGCGCGATCTCTTCGACGAATCAGACCTGGTTGCGGCGCGTCCGCAACGCCAGAAGTCGAAAGTCTCGGCGTTCCTTTCCGACTTCCGCGATTTGCAGGTCGGCGATTACGTTGTCCACGTCGAGCACGGTATCAGCCAATATCAAGGCTTGAAGGAAATCAACCAAGGCGATGGCACTGCGGAGTTCATGCTGCTCGAATACGCCGATGCAGCGCGGCTTTACGTTCCGCTGACTCGCCTCGATCTCGTCCAGAAATATCGTTCGTCGGAGGGCGCGAAGCCCGTCCTCAATCATCTCGGCAGTGCCGCCTGGGGCAAGACCAAGGCTCGCGTGCGCAAGGCGATGAAGGATATGACCGACGAGTTGCTCAAACTTTATGCGCAGCGTCAGGCGGCGCGCGGTCACATCTATCCGGCCGATACCGAATGGATGAAGGAGTTCGAAGACTCGTTCGAATACAGCGAGACCGAAGACCAGGCGCAGGCGATCGCCGACGTGAAGCGTGACATGGAATCGCAGCTCCCGATGGATCGTCTGCTCTGCGGCGACGTAGGGTACGGCAAGACGGAAGTCGCGATGCGCGCGGCCTTCAAGGCCTTGAGCGATAACAAGCAAGTCGCCGTGCTCGCGCCGACGACCGTTCTCGCGTTCCAGCATTACGAAACTTTCAAACAGCGATTCGCGCCCTTTCCGCTCACCGTAGAAATGATCAGCCGTTTCCGCACGCCCAAGCAGGTTAAAGAAATTTTGCAACGAGTCGAAGCCGGCAAAGTCGACATACTCATTGGTACCCATCGCCTGCTTTCGAAAGACGTGAAGTTTGCCGACCTCGGCCTGCTGGTCGTTGACGAAGAGCAGCGTTTCGGAGTCCGCCACAAAGAGCGCATCAAGCAGATGCGCACCCAGGTCGACGTGCTCACCATGTCGGCCACGCCCATTCCGCGCACGCTGCATATGTCGTTGGTCGGCCTGCGCGACATGAGCGTCATCGAAACGCCGCCCAAAGACCGCATGGCAATTCAGACCGTCGTCGCCAATTGGGATGAAAAACTTATCCAGTCGGCAATCGAACAGGAGCTTGACCGCGGCGGCCAGGTGTATTTCGTTCACAACCGCATCGACACCATCTGGGAGATTGCGGCCAAACTTCAATCGATGGTTCCAAACGCGAGCGTCACCGTGGGCCATGGGCAAATGGGTGAAGGGGAGCTGGAAAAAGTGATGCTGAAATTTATGCATCACGAAGCCGACATTCTGGTCTCAACTACGATTATCGAAAATGGCCTCGACATTCCGCTGTGTAACACCATCCTGATCAATCGCGCCGACCGGCTCGGTCTGTCTGAGCTTTATCAATTGCGTGGCCGCGTCGGCCGCTCCAACCGTCGCGCCTATGCCTATCTGCTGTTGCCCTCGGAGATCGAGTTGACACCGATCGCGCGGCGCCGTCTCGCCGCGCTCAAAGAATTCTCCGACCTCGGTGCGGGATTCAAAATCGCCGCCCTCGATCTCGAACTCCGCGGCGCAGGCAATCTGCTTGGCGGCGAACAGAGCGGCCACATCGAAGCGGTGGGCTTCGAGCTTTACACGCAGATGCTGGAGCGCGCAGTGCGTGAGATGAAGGGCGAGGCAGGAGTCGAGGTCACGGAAATCCAGCTCAATCTCGGCCTAAACATTCGCATTCCTTCCGACTATATAAAGGAAGAGAACCAGCGCTTGCGCATGTATAAGCGCGTCGCTGGCGTGGAAACCGAATCGCAATTGCACGATGTGCGATCAGAGTTGATCGACCGTTATGGCGAAACGCCGCGCGCCGTCCGCAATCTGCTCGATTACGCCGTGCTGAAGCTTCAGGCGATGCGCGTGGGCGCAACCGCGATCGAGCGTAAGCGCGAATTTGTCAGCATCAAGTTCAGCCAGAATGCCGCGATTGACGCAGAGAAACTGGCGCGCTTTGTCGCATCGCAACGGGGTACGCAATTTACCCCGGACGGTACGCTGAAATTCTCCATAAAAATCGACAGCGCCGAAGGGATTTTGCAGACGCTGCGCGATCTGCTGGAAGAACTGGAAGCGCGCCAAGAAGCCGTGCGCGAGGTGTAACCCCGAGCAGTTACAATGATTCTGCGATGAAACCGACGCAAGAACGACGAACGCATGGCGACCGCCGCAAGATCCGATCGGTCCGCAAAGCAATTTTTCCCGCCGCCGGATTAGGCACCCGCTTTCTCCCCGCCACCAAAGCGCAGCCAAAAGAGATGCTGCCGCTGGTCGACAAGCCCATCATTCAATATGGCGTGGAAGAGGCTGTGGCGGCCGGATGTGACCAGATCATCATCATCACCGGACGCGGCAAAAGCGCAATTGAAGATCATTTCGACGTCAGCTACGAACTCGAGAAGATGCTCGAAGAAAAAGGCAAGAACGATCTGCTCAAGATCGTGCGCCAGATTTCCGACATGATCTATGTCGCCTACGTGCGCCAGAAAGAAGCGCTCGGCCTGGGCCACGCAGTGCTTACGGCGCGAGAATTGATTGGCGACGAACCCTTCGCCACGCTGCTTGCCGACGACGTGATCGATGCAGAAGTGCCGGTACTCAAACAGTTGATGGGCGTATTCGACGAGAAGCATTGTTCGGTAATCGCTACGCAGGTCGTGGAGGGCCCGGCGATCTCTTCTTATGGCGTGATCAAAGCGAAAGAGGTCGAGGGCTCAGGCGGAAAACTCTACGAAGTCCTTGACCTCGTAGAAAAACCGAAGCGCGAAGACGCGCCCTCGAATCTGGCCGTGATCGGCCGTTACATTCTGACGCCGACGATTTTCGAAACGTTGTCCCACATCAAGCCGGGCGCGGGCGGCGAGTTGCAACTTACGGACGGGTTGCGTGGGCTACTCCAGCGCGAAAAGCTGTACGCCTATGTGTATGAAGGACGTCGCCACGATACCGGCGACAAGCTCGGTTTCCTGAAAGCGACGGTCGAATTCGCGTTGAAGCGCGGCGATCTCGGCGGAGAGTTCAGGGACTATCTCAAAAACTTGAAGGTGTGAGCCACGCTCACTCGTTGGTTCAGTCTCTTGGGAGTGTTTCGCTCACTTTTGAATTTCCGCCTGGAGTTTCTTGGATTTTTCTTCCACGCCGCGCGCGAGTTTCTCTTTATGCGTCGCCAGTTTTTTTGCGACAGCAGCATCCGCAACGCCGAGTATCTGTGCCGCTAGAATTCCTGCGTTCGTAGCTCCCGGCTTGCCGATGGCGACGGTTGCCACTGGTATTCCCGCCGGCATTTGCACCATCGCGAGCAGTGAATCCATACCTTGCAGCGAAGTCGACGGAATGGGCACGCCGATGACAGGCAAAGTTGTATGCGCCGCGATCACCCCCGCCAGATGGGCTGCTCCGCCCGCCCCCGCGATGATCACGCGAATGCCGCGCTGCGCCGCTTGCCGCGCGTAATCTGCGGTGCGATCGGGCGAGCGATGCGCTGAGGTTACGTCCATTTCGTACGCGATTCCGAACTCGTCGAGCGCTTTGCCCGCCTCGCGCATGATCTCAAGATCAGAGTCACTTCCCATTACGATCGAAACTTGTGGTTTGGCCATGGTCCTTTTTCCTGAGTTGCATTACCTCTAAGAATTCTACTTTCCTGCCCTAACAGCGCAAATCCTACTGCTTCTTCAGCGCCCTCGCCGCGATGTCCCTACGATATTGCGCGCCATCAAAATCAATTTTCGCGCAGGCCTCATAGGCGCGCTGCACCCCCGTCTGCAATTCTGCTGCCCGCGCGGTTACACCCAGCACGCGGCCTCCGGACGTGTAGAAATCTCCGTCACGCTTTGACGTTCCAGCGTGAAAGACTTTTACGCCCTCCAGTTTCGCCGCATTCTCCAACCCGCTGATTTTCTTGCCCGCCTCGTAACTTCCCGGATAACCTCCCGACGCCATCACCACGCATACCGCCGCATCGTCCGACCACTTGAAATCGCCATCGCTGGTGCGCCCGTCAATCGATGCCTCCATCGCCTCGAGCAAGTCGCTTTCCATGCGCATCAGAATCGGCTGCGTCTCCGGATCACCGAAGCGGCAGTTGAATTCGAGCACCATCGGCCCGCGCGCCGTCATCATCAAGCCGCAATACAGAACGCCCTTATACTCCGCGCCCTCGGCTTTCATTCCGGTGACGACGGGTCGTGCAATGTGGGTGATGAGCCAGTCGCGCATCTTGTCATCGACGATCGTCCGCGTGGTGTAGGCGCCCATGCCGCCGGTATTCGGTCCGGTATCACCATCGCCCGCGCGCTTGTGATCTTGCGCGGCTACCAGCGGCGCCACCCGCTCGCCGTCGCTCACCACGAGAAACGAAAGTTCGTCGCCTTGCAAAAATTCTTCCAGGACAACACGCGAGCCCGCCTCGCCCAGCATCCGGCCGCTCAGCATTTCGGCAGCCGCGCTGGATGCCTCCTCTTTGGTCTTTGCAATCACCACGCCTTTGCCGGCAGCGAGTCCATCGGCTTTCACCACGATCGGTGTGTGAAAATGCGGCAGCGCATCGCGAACCTGTTCCGCAGAATCGCAGATCGCATAATGCGCCGTGGGGATGTGATGACGTTGCAGGAATTGCTTGGCAAAGCTCTTGCTGGTTTCAAGTTGAGCGGCGGCGCGTGTCGGGCCGAATATGCGCCAGCCGCGGCGCGTAAATTCATCGACCACGCCGAGCAGAAGCGGCAACTCCGGCCCAACGATCGTGAGGTCAGGCTGAATCTGGTTGGCGAGCGCGATCATCGAGTCGAGGCTCTTTACATCCACCGCGACGCACTCCGCTTCGTCCGCAATGCCGCCGTTGCCCGGCGCGCAATATATTTTCTTGACTCGCGGCGATTGTCGCAGCTTCCAGACTAGCGCATGCTCCCGCCCGCCGCTGCCGATGACGAGAATTTTCATATCGGAGACATTCAAGGGTAGGGGCGAACGAAGATGATGTCAAACGAGAAGAGAGATTGCGGAGGTTAGGGTTGGATTGCAGAGGTCAAATTGCAGAGGCTAGAAACCAGGCGA
Organism: Terriglobales bacterium; assembly: GCA_049511995.1. Classification (GTDB taxonomy): domain Bacteria; phylum Acidobacteriota; class Terriglobia; order Terriglobales; family Acidobacteriaceae; genus Acidiflorens. The sequence goes on along the minus strand of JBEKXO010000028.1, from coordinate 18,815 downwards.
AAGCTGTCCGCCGCTCAGGGATGGAGTCTCTCGGACCTTGACCTCTGCAATCCAACCTCTGACCGCTGCGATCTCTCATTAACTGTGCTTAATCTCGCCGTATAATCTGCTACGTGATCACCGTTTCCAAAGAGGACTACCTCAAAGCGATTCTCGGAGCCGAGAGCGAAGGCGAAACCGTTATTTCCGCGACCCTCGCGCACTGGCTCAAAGTCTCACCGCCCGCCGTCACGATGGCCCTCCGACGCCTCAAAAAGGACGGGTTGGTACGTGTGAATACCGACGGCCGCGTTCGCCTGACGGCTGCTGGCCGAAGGATCGCCCGCAAACTGACGGTTCGCCATCATCTGATCGAGCGCATGCTTGCCGAAATTTTCGGGATGGAATGGTACAAGGTGCACGATGAGGCAGAGCGTCTAGAGCACGCCGTCTCGCCGGACTTCGAAGCCAGATTGCTGGCCAAACTCGGCGCCGGAGTCGCCTGTCCCCATGGCAATCTAACCGAATTGGAAAGTCCGGCGAGCCGCCGCCGTCGCGGTTTGCTCCTGCTGGCGCAGGCGGAGCCGGGCCAGAATTTTCAGGTAAGCGGAATCTATGAGCGCGACCGCCGCTTGCTCGAGTTTCTGGAGCAGCGCGGCATTCGTCCCGGATCCAAAGTTCATGTCGCGCATCGCAATTACGATCAAACTCTGACCCTGACCACCGGCGCGGGCCGGGTTTCACTCGGAGTGTCCGCCGCGGAGAAGGTCTGGGTTAAATCGATAGATGGGAAGGTCGCCTCGAAAGGCTGACAAACCTTCAAACCGACCTCAAACCTCGGAATGCGCTGCCATCCGAATATCTAATAATCGCAATCGCAAATGTAATTAACCGTAGTTTATTCCCTGATGTATACTTACGCTAATTACTCGGCGAGCGCCCTGCGCTTCTTGCCTGCGTCAGCGAATGAAAGAACGAAATACAGCGTCGGAACACGCAGGGGAAACCGCAGTCCGCCCGATTACCCTCATCGACCCAATGGCGAATAACGATCGCGCCTCCGCCGGCGAAGTCGTCATCACCCATGAAGATATCGATCGGGCACACGACCGCGAACAGGTTTCGGCGACGCGCGCGCGGCGAGGGATCCGGCCACGACTGCGGTTGTTCTGGCTGCTCATCGGCCCCGGTATTCTGGTAATGCTGGGCGAGAACGACGGCCCCAGCATGCTCTCCTATGCCGCGACCGGCGCCCGATTTGGCGTCGGATTTTTTGTGCCCTTCGTTGTGCTCACCTTCCTCATGGCGTGCGTGGTCCAGGAGATGACGGTGCGCCTCGGCGCAGCCACGCATCGCGGCCACGCCGAATTGATCTTCGACCGCTTTGGCCCATTCTGGGGTTGGTTCTCGATGTTCGATCTGATGATCGGCAACTTCCTGACCCTGGTCACCGAGTTCATCGCCATTCGCGCCGGCTTGGGATTTTTCGGGGTGCGGCCAGCAGTCGCCGTTCTCGGCGCCTTGCTCGTTCTCTCCGTCGCGCTCATTACGCACCGCTACTGGACATGGGAACGGATTATCCTGGGTGCCGCGATATTCAACCTGGTTTTTGTGCCGGTGGCTTTATTGGCGCATCCCCACTGGCACGAGGTCACCCGCTCATTGCTAACCTGGAAGCCGTTGCCCGGCGGCCTTACGCAGGAAACAGTTCTCATTCTGCTTGCCGACATCGGAGCCACCGTCACGCCCTGGATGCTTTTTTTTCAGCAGAGCGCGATTGCTGACAAAGGCCTCACCACGCACGACATTCGTATGGGACGCGTGGATACGGCTCTGGGAGCGGCTTTAGCGACGGTAGCCGCGCTGGCGACGATATTAGCGACGGCTCCCCTGTTCGCGCATCACATGGCGGCGGCGAACTTCGAGGCGGCGGAATTCGCGCAAGCTTTGCAACCTTTTGTCGGCCACTGGGGAGCGGCGCTGTTTGCGCTTGGCATCTTCGAGGCCGGAATGGTCGCGGCCATCACCATTTCCACCTCATCGGCCTACGCCTTCGGAGAAGTGGCGCGCCGCCCGCACAGTCTCAATCTTCCCTTCAGGCAAGGCAAATCCTTCTACCTCGTTTTGCTGCTCGAAGCAGCGGCCGCGGGAGGACTAGTCCTGATCCCGGGCATCCCACTCGTCTACATCGTCCTGCTCGTGAACGTGATTGCCGTGCTGGCCATGCCTCCGGCGCTTCTCTTTCTCTACATGCTGGTGAACGATCGCGAAATCATGGGCGATTTGGTCAGTCCGAACTGGGCGAATGTGCTGGCGCTAGGGGTCGTGATCGTTCTGGTCGGCGCGGGCCTCGTGTTTGGCATCAGCGTGATCGCACCCAATGCGCTGGCAGTGATCGGAGGCAGATAGATGGAGAAGCATTCGGATTCCGTACCCGACCACGAAGTCAGCCGGGAAGAAATCACGTCAGTAATGTCGGCGCTCGAGCCTGACCAGTTGATCTTCGCCAAGGAGCACCATCATTGTCCTCGCCGCCAGCTCACGCCCACCGAGATGGTTCTTTTCTGGGCGCTCCGAGTTTATCTCGTGTTTATGGTTGGCGTAGTGGTGTATCAGATTTGGACCGGCGTGCGCTGAGAGCATCGCTAGCTCCCGCCCACCAGTCGCGTCTGGCGGCATCACGAATCGCCGTTTATCCTGCTTCACCGATAACTATTGCACCACCTGCGTCAGCGAAGCCGAACTTCCAGTGAAACTATCGGCGCCGTTGTAAGTTGCAGTAATCAGCGTCGAGCCCCCCGGCAGGGAGGCTGTCGAGATGCTTGCCGCGCCGCTACTCAGCGCAACCGTTCCAAGCGTCGTGTCGCCGGCGGTGAACGTCACCGTGCCAAATGGGTTCACTCCCGCCGAAGACGTCAATGTCGCAGTAAAGGTTACGGATTGGCCGACCGACGACGGATTGGCCGACGAAGTAAGCTCGGTGGTAGTCGAAGCCGGAGTCGCGCCACATTTCTTTGGAATGGCGGCGAGCGCACACAACCCGCGTCCCCGCGCGAACAGAATATCCTTGCCGCGACAGCTTCCATTTATAATTGCGCCCACGAATGTCACTCGCCTCTGGCACGAAGCTCGGCCCATACGAAATCATCGCTCCCATCGGCGCCGGAGGCATGGGAGAGGTTTATCGGGCGCGTGATACGCGACTTGGTCGCGAAGTCGCGCTGAAGGTTCTACCAGATTCTTTCTCCCGCGATGCCGACCGGCTGCGGCGCTTTGAGCAGGAGGCGCGCGCGGTTGCGACGCTCAACCATCCGAACATCCTCGCGATTCACGATATCGGTGAGCAAGATGGCTCGCCCTTCATCGTCTCCGAGCTTCTGGAGGGCGCCAGCTTGCGCGCCGAGCTCGAGCAGGGCCCGCTGCCGCCGCGCAAGGCTTCCGACTATGCTGCGCAGATCGCGCAAGGACTGGCCGCCGCTCACGACAAAAGCATCATCCACCGCGACCTGAAGCCGGAGAACGTTTTCATCACGCGCGACGGCCGTGTAAAGATTCTCGATTTTGGTTTGGCAAAACTCGCACCGGCCGGCGGAACCAAGCGTGAATCCGCCGATGGCTTGACGCTGACCAGTTCGCCGACCGAGGCCGGCATGGTGATGGGCACGGCGGGATACATGGCGCCCGAGCAGGTGCGCGGCGCGGCCATCGATTCACGCACTGATATTTTTGCTTTCGGCGCGGTGCTGTATGAAATGATCTCGGGCAAGCGCGCCTTCCGCCGCGATACCGCAGCCGAAACGATGACGGCGATCCTGAAAGAAGAGCCGCCGGAACTGAGCGAGATGAATCACCCCGTCTCGCCGGGCCTTGAGCGTATCGTCCGGCGCTGCCTTGAGAAGCAACCGGAGCAGCGCTTTCAATCGGCAAAGGATTTAGCCTTCGCGCTCGAGGCATTAACTGGCACGACCTCGAGGACTGCCGCGAACGTGGCTATTGCGGCCGGAGCCGAAAGGCCGCGCTGGCTGGGCAGCGCCGCAATAGCCGCAATCGCCGGCCTGGCGATTGGAGCCGCGATCGCCTGGTTCCTGCATCCCGCGCCCGCGCCCCCACCAACCTTTGAGCGAGTGTCCTTCCGCCGCGGCGAAGTGATTCGCGGACGATTTGCGCCTGATGGAAAAACTGTGCTGTATAGTGCGCGCTTCGGCGGTGGCGCGGTCGACACCTACAACATTCGCGAAGATTATCCCGAATCGACCGCGGCCGGTCTGGGCGGAGCTTCGCTGCTCTCGATCTCTCGGCAGGGTCAGATGGCGGTTCTGATGCGGCCGCAGTATTTCGCGCACTATCAATGGGGCGGCACGCTGGCTGTGTCTCCGCTCGGAGGCAGCGCGCCCCGCGAACTGCTGGAGAATGTCTACGACGCCGACTGGTCGCCGGATGGCAGCGACCTGGCCCTGATTGACCGCGCGAACAATCGCTGGCGATTGCAATATCCCATGGGCAAGGTGCTGATCGAGGGCGAGAACTGGATGAGCGATCTGAGAGTCTCGCCTGACGGAAAACAGGTAGCGCTGTTTCGGCACCCGCCGAATATCGACGATCGAGGCGATGTGATCCTCATCGATCGCGCCGGGCACATCCAAGTTCTATCGACTGGATGGGAATCGCTGGAAGGGCTGGCATGGGCGCCATCGGGGAAGGAAGTCTGGTTCTCCGCCGCGGCATCGGGCGAGCAATATTGCATCCACGCCGTCAGCTTTTCAGCGAAGGAAAGGCTGTTGTATTGCGGCACGGCGCCGACGCGCATCCTCGACATCGCGCCCTCCGGTCGTGTGCTGGTTTCCACCGAAGAATCGCGCGGATCGATGGCGGTGGTCGAGCATGGCCCCAACACAAACGAACGCGACCTGAGCTGGCTCTCCTACAGTTATGGTCCGAGACTGTCGCGCGACGGAAGTGAAATGTTGTTCAGCGACTTATCCGAGAGGGGAGGCAACGAATACTCGGTATACGTGCGCAAGCCAGATGGTTCACCCGCGGTTCGTATCGGAGGAGGCGGATTCGGCACGGATATTTCTCCCGACGGAAAATGGGCGCTGATCATGATGCCTGATGATGCCGCCGGACGCCTGCAGATCGTGCCAGTGGGCCCGGGACAGGCGCGCACACTACGCTGGGATGGCTTTCATCTGCGGTGGGCGCTGTGGTTCGCCGATGGCCAACATCTTCTTTTGAACGCCAGCCAAGGGGGACAGCCCGAGGGCATCTACGTCGCTGACGTAAACGGTTCGACGCTGAAACAGGTGGTGCCCGCGGTAACGGATTGGTCGACGGTGTCGCCAGACGGACGTTTGCTTTCGACGACACAGAATGGCGTGTGGGTCATTCTCTCCATCGCCGACGGTAAGGCCAAGCCAATTCCGGGGATGCAATCCGGAGAATTTCCGGTGGCGTGGGCGGAAGACCCGAAGCACGTTTTCACGCAGACCATCACCCCGACAGGTCTCACCATTAATAAGGTCGACATCGAATCAGGCAGGCGGGAACTCTGGCAGGTGGTGACGCCCAAAGACCAGGCAGGGTTGAGGCCCATGGTTACTCCCACCGCGATCACGCCGGATGGCCGCTGGATGGCGATCACTTATCGAACGCAACTTGGGCAACTCTATCGCAGCGATACGCTCAAATAGCGCCGATTTAAAGCCTCAGATACCGGTTCCCCTCAGAACGCAGCCGCGGCGGCCGCCGCGCTCGGATGCAGTGCGATGATCTGGTGTATATTCGTCGTCTTCAATACCTGCTCTATATGCTCAGTGGCGCCCGCTACCCGCAACTCTCCACCAGCCTTTTTCACCTGTCCGGCCGACATAACGATGATTCCAATGCCTGTGCTGTCGACGCTGGTCACACCGCTGAAATCGAAAATAAGTTTCTTGCGGCCTTCGCCCACCAGATTTTCCACCGCCCATTCCAATTGCTTGCATTGGCGGCCCAGCGTGATTTTTCCGGTCAATTCGAGCACCACAATGTCAGGCTGCACCTGCTTGGTCTGAATCTCCAGCATAAGCTCAGATCCTTTCCGTCAATTTTTTCCGGCTGGGGATTTTCATCCGGAAGCTCGCCGCCCGCTACGAGGCAGGGCTGCCATTCTATCGGAAGCTGGTCGATTCGTGCCGTTTTTTTGGCTTTGTCACGAATTCCGAAATACGCTTACATCCGAGCCCTGGCACTTCATTGCTTCACTTCTGCAATCATCAGGCCGTAGGGTTCAAGAGTAACCTGATTTCCACCAATCGATGCTCCAGGCGAAGAGATCAGCGCCTTCAGTGAGGCTCCCCTGAATCCCTGATTAGAAAGATCGAAAGTCGCCTTTTGCCGAGTGGCCGACATATTCAGCGCTACCAGCACGGATTTTCCCTTATAACTGCGTAGATAAGACATCACGTGATCGTCGTCTCCGTTGAGCGCGGTATAACTGCCGTCGAGCAAGGCATCGCTGCTGTGGCGCAACGCGAGAACTTTCTTATACAGGTTGAGAATCGAATTGGGATCCTTCGACTCCGTCTCCACATTATGCGTGCGGTAACTCGGCGGCACCGGCAGCCAGGGCTTGACCTTGCTGAACCCCGCGTTGGGCTCAGTGTTCCATTGCATCGGCGTACGCTCGCCGTCGCGGCCTTTTTCTTTCGGCCATCCCGTTCGGCCGATCGGATCTTTCACATCTTCTCTGCGCTTCGGATCGTTATTCCGCATTCCAATTTCTTCGCCGTAATACATGATCGGGGTTCCGCGCAGCGTCAGATAAAAGGCGGCCATCAATTTTGCGATTTGATCGTTGTGCTTGCCATCGCCATAACGATTGTAAGAGCGGACGCGATCGTGATTGTTGATGACGAAAACCGGCCAGCCGTGCGCGCTCTCGACCGCGGCAATCTGGCGGCGATACTCGGCGGGCGAAAGCTTGTCGACCATCATGAACATGAAATCCATCGGCATCTGAAGCTCGTTGCCATTCTCGCCGTAATAGCGATCAAGCTCCGCGGCGGTCGAGGTCCAAGTTTCGCCGATCAGCACGGCTCCCGACTCGTCCGCCACTTTGCGCATCTTCTGCAACTCGGTGTGCACCTCGGGAAAGTTCGTGTTGTATTTGTTTTGCATGTTGGGATCGCCCTGCGCGTTGACCCCGGGAAGGACCACATTGTCACGGAGCGCGGGATCTTCAAACAGAGTGTCCACCGCATCGAGCCGAAAACCAGCGACGCCGTGCTTGTACCACCAGCGCATGGTATCGAGCATCGCGGTTTCAACTGCGGGATTACGCCAGTTCAGGTCAGGCTGCTGCGCGTAGAAAAAATGGTAATAGTACTGATCGGTGGTCGGATCGAACTTCCAAGCCGAGCCGCCAAATAGTGACACCCAATTATTCGGCGGCTGGCCGGGCGCCTTGCCGTCGCGCCAGATATACCAGTCGCGATGCGCCGACGTTCGCGAGGATTTCGAATCGAGAAACCACCGGTGCTGGTCCGAAGTGTGGTTCGGCACGAAGTCCATAATGATGCGGACGTCATGTTTCTTGCCGTCAGCCACCATGTGATCGAAATCGGCGAGCGTTCCGTACATCGGATCGATATTTTCGTAATCGGAAATGTCGTAGCCGAAATCGACCTGAGGCGAGGGATAACAGGGAGTGATCCAGATGGCGTCGACGCCGAGATCATGAAGATAACTCATCTTCGAGCTGATGCCATTGAGATCGCCGATGCCGTTATTGTTGCTGTCGGCAAAACTGCGCGGATAGATTTCATAAAACACCGCATTCTGCCACCACTGATGGCCTTCCGCATCGACGGGCTGCGTTTGAGCCGCGGAAGAAAAAGAAAACAATACTGTGGATAACGATATGAGGAGTAAGAACAAAAACCGTCTGGACATTAATTTCTCTCCTCAAAAAACATAATGCGGTCGGGGAAAGTTAGCAAATCAACAGCGGTACAATCTGCGAGGAACCACAGAGGTCACGAAGCTACACGAAGGAAATCCCTGGGCCAAACCCTGCGTGATCCTTCGTGTCCTTTGTGGTCAAGGTTTTTGCGGTCGCAATCTGCGACCTCAAACTACACTTTGGCGGTGGGCCGGGAGGCGATACTATCAATCCTGAGAACCCTACAGTCGGAAACGGAGGTTGGTTAGCAATGATGAAGAGAAACTGCGCGCAGATCGCGGCGTGTGTGGTAATGGCCTTGTTTTCGCAGGGCGCATTCGCGGGTGCGGCCGATAAAGCCCCGGACGATCCAGCCGCGTGGCAGCACGATCTTCTCGCCTGGCGCGCGCAGCGGGCCACCAGCTTGCAGGCGCCGGAAGGCTGGCTTTCTCTGGTCGCTCTAGGCTGGCTGCAAGATGGAGACAATACTTTCGGCGCAGCGGAAGATAGCCGTGTGCAGATCGCCGGAAAAATTCCGGCCCACGTTGGCATAGTGCGGCTGGAAAAAGCGATGCTGCGCTTGCTGCCTCCAGCCGAAGGCTTTCCCAAAGAACTCTTGGTCGATGGTCAACCCGCGAAGGAACAGGCGCTGCTCGCCGACGACGCTGAGAAGCCTTCGAAGTTAACGATCGGCACGATTACCATCATTGTCATCCATCGCGACGACCGCTACGCTCTCCGCGTCAAGGACCTGCAAGCCGCTACCCGCACCGCTTTCCACGGATTGCGCTGGTACGATCCTAATGTGAACTATCGCGTCCATGCGCGCTGGATTCCCTACACCCCGCCAAAAGAGCTCGATATTCCAACCGTGCTCGGCACTACGACTCACATGCCCGCGCCCGGCGTCGCCGAATTTACAGTGGATGGAAAAGTTCTGCGCCTGGAGCCCGTGCTTGAGGACCCGAAATCAACCGATCTCTTCTTCATCATGCGCGACGCCACCAGCAAAACGACGACCTATGGCGCTGGACGTTTCCTATATACCGAATTCCCCGACCACGGCCTCAGTCAGCCGGGCGAAATCTGGCTCGACTTCAATCGGCTGTTCAATCCGCCCTGCGCCTTCACCGCATATGCGACGTGCCCGCTGCCTCCACCACAGAATCGGCTTAGTGTGCCGATTCCCGCAGGAGAGCAGCGATATCACGATTGACCTTCGTCGCGGGTAATATTTGGTTTGCCCATGTACTTCATTTATTTCTTAACTGGGAGTTATTCATGAGATGGGTTCTAATCGTCCTCGCCGTCGCCGGCATCATCGTTTCTTCACTAGCCTTGCGCGAGCATTACCGCACCGACGCATCGCCGTGCAGCATTAATGAGCGTTGGGATTGCGGCATCGTCAATCACAGTCCCTACGCGATGCTCTTCGGGATTCCCGTGGCCGTGATCGGCATTGCCGGATATTTACTCCTCGGCGTGCTCGGCGCTCTAAGAGCGTACGCGTGGATGCTGCCCTTCGTGATGGTCGCTTTTGCTTTTGCGATCCACCTCGCCGACGTCGAATCCATGGTCCTCGGCGTCTGGTGTATCTACTGCGTCATCTCGCTCGGAATCATCACAATCCTAAGTTTGCTGGTAATCGGCACCGTGATCATCAATTCGGTGAAGCGGACAACCCCGGCCTAGCAAGGAGGCCTAATAAGGCAGGTCTATTCGTAGCGCAGACTTTCAATTGGATCGAGTTGCGCCGCTCGAATCGCCGGCACCATTCCACTCAGCACGCCCACTACGCCAAGAATAATTGTCGCCACCGCGAGGCTGCTCACATTGATTTGCAGATGAATATCGCCCGCCTGCAGGTTATCGCCAAATGCACTCATCAGCGGCAGCGCTCCGACGCACCACGAGATCAGGTAGGCGATGCCGATCCCGGCCACTCCCCCAGCGAAAGTAATGGCCAACGCCTCCGCAAGAAACTGAAAGAGGATGTGATGCTTCTGCGCGCCCAGCGCCTTTTCCACGCCGATCTCGCGCGTCCGCTGCTGCACCGACACCAGCATGATGTTCATCAGCCCGATGCCGCCGATGCCAAGCGTCAGCGCGCCTATGAATGCTAATAAGATTTTGAGCGCGGTGGTCACGACTGTGAACTCGTCAAAGTCCTGCTTGAAATCGGCAATGAACACAGCCCGCTTATCATCGGGACGAAAGTTGTGATGCCCGGCGAGCACAGTGCGCACCACGCGTGCGAGCTGCTGATGATCCTGCCCCTCATAGTCCATGAAAATTCCGGTGATGTACTGCGTATCGTAAAGATCGCCCATGGCGCTGAAGGGAATCGCGATCAGCGTGTTGTCGTTGTTATCGCCGCCCTGCACTTTGTGCTGATAAATCCCGATCACCTGAAATGTCACGCCGTTGATGCGAATGTTCTGCCCGAGAGCCGATTCGCCGGAGAAAAGTCTGCGCTTCGCCTCGTCGCCAATCACAGCCACGCGCGAGTGCTCCGCCAGATCCTGCTCGCTGAGTCCGCGGCCGGTCGCAACTGCGAAACCGCGAATGCGCTCATATACAGGGAAAACGCCGGTCAGAAATAGATTGGTAAACGTTCGCGTGTCGTGCTGAATGGTCACGCCCTGCTTGTCGAAAATCGGAGTGACGCCCTTCGCCATCGGCACTTCGTTGCGAATGTAGTCGACGTCGGCCAGTTTCAGCCGCACTTCAGCTCCAGCCTTTGCGCCGCCCGCCTGCAGCGAGGTTCGCCCGGGGAACGCTCCAATCACGTCGGTTCCCCATGAACTGAAAATCAAATTGATGGCGCGCTCAAACCCCGAGCCGAATGCGAGCAGAATGACGACCGTCGCAATTCCCCATGCCATCCCGAGCATGGTGAGCGTCGTGCGCCGGCGATTGTGCCGCATCGCGCCATAGGCTTCCTGCAGCAGATCTCTGGTCATAACTTACTCCTCATTCCTGTCGTAACGCTTCCACTGGTTCCAGCATCGCGGCTTTCCGCGCAGGATACAGCCCCGCCGTAATCCCCGCGATCGCCAGCGACACCACCGCGCCGATCGCCGACACCGGCACGATCCGCGGAGTATCGAAACCCGGCGGCAGTTGCACTCCCGAAAGCAGATGGACCACCAGCATTGCGGCGCCAACGCCGACCGCGCCGCTCAAGAGCGTTAAGAACGCGCCCTCAAGGAAAAATTGAAACAGGATGTTGCGCTGGGTTGCGCCGATCGCTTTGCGCAATCCAATCTCGCGCGTGCGTTCGGTCACGGCCACCAGCATGATGTTGACGATGCCGATCGCGCCGAGCGCGAGCGTCACCAGGCCGACTCCGCCCAAGAACCAATCCATCGCCGTAAAAATCTTGCCCATCGTCTTCTGATTTTTGATCGTGTCCCACTCTTCCCACACGTCAGGATTCTTCGGATCGAACCCTCCGTGATTGCGCGCCACGATGCGGTGCAACTCATCCTTGGCAGTTTCGTTCTCGTCAAACGTGCGCGGCTGATAATTGATGAACGAAATCGCGTTGCCATCTTTCGAGTCATTCCCCGTCATCGGAAACAGCTCCCGCATCGTATTAAACGGAATAAAAATTCGAATGTTGGTAAAGTTCTGCTCCTCGTGCCCGATCATCGAGAGCACGCCGATCACCTGGAAGCGAACGCCATTGAGCAGAATAGTGTTCCCAACCGCCGGCCGCCCCGGAAATATATTGCGTGTCATCTGACTACCCAAAATGCAGACGCGCCGTCGCTGCTCGTTGTCGTCGTTGTTGATCCAGCGCCCGACCGCCAGCGGAACCGTCCGCACCTGGTTATAGATCGGTGGCACGCCCGACACTTGGCCGTTGGTGCTCGTGTAATCGCTGACCGCGCGGATGTCGTCGCGCGCAATCACCGGCGACAAATTAATGGCAAGTGTCGATTGGTTCTTGATGGCGACATAATCGTCGTAAGTGAGGTTGAACCACTTCGCCGAACTGAAACTGCCCTCGACCGCCGGCGCGCGTCCGCCCCAAAAGAAGATGATGTTCTTGCCGAAAGTTTCCAGTTGCTTGCGGTTGCCATTACGGAAGCCTTCGCCTACGCCCGCCAGCAACAGCAGCGAACCTACGCCCCAGGCAATTCCAAACATGGTGAGAAACGACCGCAGCTTATGCGCCCACAGGGTCTGTAAAGTTTGCGCGAAAGTGTCGACGAGCGTGCGCATGTCGAACTCGAGGGCGGAAGAGCGGAGCATTGACCGCCGCTTCTACCGGCATTGAGTTCGACTCGCGAGGAGGCAAGGCGTTAGCGTGGATTTTGTTGCGGTGAAGGCTGATTTCATTAACCTGCTAATGCGCCCTTACCACGGAGACACGGAGGCAGGGAGAACCCCAAATGCGCGGTACGTGGTAAAAGCTCCTTCTGATTCCAGCGGCCTTTAAGGTTCTCTCCGTGCCTCCGTGTCCTCGGTGGTGAGAAACCCGTCATACACGGCGAAATTGACACATAACAAACGTGTGTACGTTATTTGTCGTTGTCGTGCTCTACGCCTAATTTCCACGCCACCTGCCGTAGCATTCCGAGCAGAATTTCCGCGTCGTTCGCGCTCAACTCCATGCGCCGCACCAGGCGCCGCAATTTTTCTTCGGCAGCGACGACTCGCGGCTTCACATATCCACTCGCGCGCAGAACCTCCAGCAAAACCTGTGTCAGCCGCTCGAACTCTGCCGAAGTGGCGAGCAGTTTTTTTTTCTTAACAGCCGCACCCTTCACGGCGGCGGCGCCCGCCATCTCGCGCCCGCGTATCAGCTCGTAAAGGCAAACCGCTACCGCCTGCCCGAGATTCATCGACCCATGCTCTTCGCGCGTCGGAATCCGCATCATCCAATGGCAATGGCTCATCTCGATATTCGACAGCCCGAACCGCTCCGACCCAAACAGCAGCGCCACCGGACCCTCTGCCAGCCCGCGTCCTATCTCGCGCCCTCCCGCCTCCAACCTCTTTAGAGGATGCTGCAATTCTCGCGGTCCCACTGCGCTCGTGCCCACCACCAGTTGGCAATCCGCGACCGCCGCGCCGACGTCGTCATACTGCTCGGCCTGGGCCAGCAATTCCGCCGCGCCCACCGCCGAGCGCGCCTCGCGAAACGCCAGTTCATAAGGATTAACCACCCGCAACCGCCGCACTCCAAAATTGCTCATCGCCCGCGCCGCCGCCCCGATGTTCAGCGGATTCCTCGCCGCCACCAGCACGACTCGCAGGTTATCCATCAGGCGAAGCCGGTCAAGGCCGTTAGTCAATTTCTTCTTCACCATTCCCGCATCTTCCTCTAAGACCCTCATTCTACGGCCCCCGGCCAAAGGCCGTCCGCCGCCGTCCGCGCCTGCGACCGACACTGCTATCGAAGCATCTAACGCGTAGTGTTACGATAGAGATTCCGCCCTGAGTAGGCCAAACCGTCCACCTTGTGCGGGAGGAACAACTATCGAGAATTCTGGAGGATGAATGGCAAGCAACGCCATCGTCGAGGTCACCGACGCTAATTTTGATTCTGATGTATTGAAGTCCGATAAACCCGTACTGGTCGATTTCTGGGCCGCCTGGTGTGGCCCGTGCCGCGCCATCGCGCCCATCGTCGAAGAGCTGGCCCACGAATATGAGGGCAAAATCACGGTCGGCAAGATGGATGTCGACCGCAACGGCGCTACCCCCATGCGCTATAAGGTCACCGGCATTCCTACCCTGCTTATTTTCAAAAATGGACAGGTAGTAGAACAGCTAGTAGGCTACCGCTCCAAGGACGACCTGCAAAAAGCGCTCGATCGCCACGTGGCCGCGAAAGTCACGACGTAAGACAGCTTTCAGCCGTCAGTCAATCAGATCTAAGTCGATCTCAGCCGACGAAGGCCCGTGCATGTCGCGGGCCCAAGCCTTTCACTGGGTACTGGCAACAGGGTACTGGGTACTGCCCTTCAGTACTTCCGCAGCACGCCAATCACCCGCCCCTGTATCTCCACGTCCGCCGCGTGCCTGATGATCGGAGGCATGTTCGCATTCGAAGGCTGCAGCCGTATATTGTCGCCTTCGCGAAAGAAGCGTTTCAGCGTCGCATCCGACGACTCGATCAGCGCCACCACAATATCTCCGTTGTGCGCCGTCTTCGTTTTCTCGACCAGCACGTAGTCGCCGTCGAGAATGGCCTCATCCTGCATCGACTCGCCGCGCACCTCGAGCACGAATACTTCTTTCGAGCGCACAAAATCCGCCAGCGAAATCGTCTCGCTCTGCTGCATCGCTTCAATCGGACGCCCCGCCGCAATCCGCCCCACCAGCGGCAGCACCATCGCCGTATTCACCGCCATCGACTGTTTCAACTTTCCCTTAGGAGGAATCAGATCGATCGAGCGGCTGCGGTTATAGTCGCGCGTCAGCAACCCTTTTTTCTCCAGATTGGTGACGTGCTTATGCACCGTGGCCAGAGAATTCAGCCCCATGGCTTCCTTGATCTCCTCGAACGAAGGAGAGTACTGCTTCTCCACCACAAAGCGCGAAATGAAATCGTAGAGTTCGCGTTGACGCCGAGTAATCGCCATGCCCGGAGCATAGGCGAATGCTTGGCGAATGTCAAGAATGTGGGGCAGGCAGAACAAGATTCACAAACAGAATAAGGCGAGGCTGCAATCCCTTACAGAAAGCCGGAGCGATTATCTCCAAGATGGTTGTCATTAAAGTGTGACCGCGATGTTTCACCAACTGACTTTTAGCTTCCGGTTCGCCGACAAGCCATCCAGAATTCTGCCATCCGTGTGAAACGTGCTGCGTGGGCTATAATGGCGCGCGAAATGAGCCTAACCTCTGGCACCAAGCTCGGCCCCTACGAAATTGTGGCGCCGCTCGGCGCAGGCGGCATGGGCGAGGTGTACCGCGCACGCGACACACGGCTCGGGCGTGATGTCGCAATCAAAGTGCTGCCAGAGGCGCTGGCTAAAGACGCCGATCGACTGCGGCGTTTCGAGCAGGAAGCACGCACGATTGCGGCGCTCAACCATCCGAATATCCTTGGAATCCATGACATTGGTGCGCACGACGGTGCGCCGTTTCTGGTCAGCGAATGTCTTGAAGGACAAACACTGCGGGAGAAGCTCAGATCAGGGCCGCTACCCGTGCGGCTCGCCATCGAATATGCGCTCGGCATCGCGCATGGACTCGCGGCGGCTCACGAGAAGGGAATCGTGCACCGGGATCTGAAACCGGAGAACGTGTTTGTCACTCGCGATGGACGGGTTAAAGTGCTGGATTTCGGGCTGGCGAAACTGATGAGGCCGGAGGAATGCCACGAAACTGTAGCGACGCTAACCAGTCCAGGAACTTTGCCCGGCGTGGTGATGGGTACTGTTGGCTACATGTCGCCGGAGCAGGTGCGGGGCGAACCGTGCGACGCCCGATCGGACATTTTCAGTTTCGGTGCCGTGTTGTACGAGATGCTCACCGGCAAACGCGCCTTCAAACGCGAGACATCCGCAGAAACGATGACCGCAATCTTGCGCGAAGAGCCCCCGGAACTGAGCGGTACCGGCTGGCAAGGTTCTCCGGCACTGCAACGGATTCTTGTGCGATGCCTGGAAAAGAATGTCGAGCGACGATTCCAATCTGCCAGCGATCTGGCGTTTGCGATTGAATCGCTGAGCGGAACATCGATCGCAACGACGACGGCAAAGATTGTCCCGCAGCCGAAGTCATGGCGAGCGTGGGTTCCGTGGGTCATCATTGCCCTTCTGATGGTAGCAACCGCAGTCTGGGAAATGGTTCGGCCGGCAACCGCACCGGCCAACCCGCTCGAAAAGGCGCATTTCACGCGCGTGACCGACTTCGAGAGCGTGGACGCGGCGATCTCGCCGGACGGCAGGTTCGTGGCTTTTGTCTCCGATCATGACGGCCCCTACGATGTGTGGCTCACACAGGTGGGTACCGGACGTCTGACTAATCTGACCCAGGGGAAGGCGGGCCCGTTACCTGGGCCTTTACGAAACGTCGGTTTTTCGGGCGACGGCTCGGAAATTTGGATCGGTGGTGGTGATGTGGGGCTACGGCTGCGGCTGATGCCCCTGACGGGAGGTGCGCCGCGTAATTTCCTCGGTGAGGAGACCGCCAACCTGGCTTGGTCACCGGACGGCGAGCGGATTGTCTTTCATACCTTCGGTAATGGCGACCCCATGTTCGTAACGGACCGCTCTGGCGCGAATGCCCGACGGATATTCGGCGACCGGCCGGGACTTCACAACCATTATCCGACTTGGTCGCCTGACGGCCGCTGGATCTATTTCGTTCATGGCACGCCGGCGACAAGGGAGATGGATTTATGGCGCATCGACCCTGACGGCAGGCACCCAGAGCGCCTCACGCAACGCAATACAGACATCGCGTATCCCACGCCGTCCGGCAAAAACACAGTGTTCTACGTGGCGCGGGACGAGGACGGTTCAGGACCGTGGTTGTGGGCGTTTGATCTGAAACGGAGGGACTCGCGGCGCGTGAGCGTCGGTCTCGAGCAGTATACGTCCGTGCAAGCCAGCGCCGACGGCCTTAAGCTGGTAGCCACTATCAGCAATCCGGTCGCGGGACTTTGGACCGTTCCGATCCTCGACCGCGTCGCCGAAGAACTCGACGTAAAACCGTTTCCCGTGCCGAACGTCCGGGCCCTGGCGCCCCGCTTTGCTGGTTCGTCGCTGTTCTACTTGTCTTCCCTCGGGACGGGCGACGGACTCTGGCGCCTTCGCGACGGTGAGACCACCGAGATTTGGAAGGGCGCCGATGGCGCTCTGCTGGAAACGCCCGCTGTCTCGCGGGATGGAGGTCGCGTGGCCATTGTGCTGCGGCGGAATGGGAAACGCCAACTGCATGTCCTCTCTTCAGACGGCGCCGAACTCCAGCCGATCGCGGAGGGAATTGTCGCCCAGGGTTCAAGCTGCTGGTCGCCGGATGGCAAATGGATCGTCACCGGTGGGAGCGACGCCACCGGTCCCGGGCTTTTCAAGATTCCTTTGGACGGAGGATCGCTGGTTCGCTTGGTCAGCGGGCCGGCACTCAATCCCGTCTGGTCGCCGGATGGAAGCCTGATCGTATATGCAGGTACGAATGTGAGCACTTTCGCTCCTCTCCTTGCCGTACGCCCGGACGGAACCAGCGTCCAATTGCCCCCTATCAGCTTGCGGCGCTTGGGCGAGCACGTGCGCTTCTCGCGCGATGGCAAGAGTCTCATCTACATGCAGGGACTGCTCGCATCCCAAGATTTCTGGCTGCTCGATCTTGCTTCCATGAAGTCGCGCCCCCTCACCCGGCTGCAAAACCGTGCCGCCATGCGGACCTTCGACATCACCAGCGACGGCAAACAAATCGTCTTCGACCGCTTACGCGAAAACTCGCAGGTCGTCCTGATCGACCTTCCCAGGGAATAGCGCGATTCAATAAGCCAGCCAAGTTCCGTCGCCGGACGGGTAGCCCGGAACTCCTTAATTAAGTGAATGTTGTTGGTGCCACCGGCCACGAGGCTCCTTCGCTCTCATGCAAAATGGCGGCGGGGGAGAAAAAGAAATCCCTTGACATGTTGACTAGTGTTGTAGTTAACTATAACAGTGCAAATCGAGGTTCAATCTGACCTCATCGACGTCAGCGAATGACTCCTGACCCGAAACAGAAGGAAATGAACTTCTCAAGGAGAATGAAACATGAAATTCCATCGTTTAGTGCTACCCGTTGTCCTGATGTCGCTCTCCACCGTGGTTTTTGCTCAGTCTGACATGCAGCACTCCGACTCGCAAAAGTCCTCTGTGGCTCCTGCGCCGTCCGAGGCGCAAAAGTCTTTCACAACCCTGAAAAGCCTCGCGGGAGAGTGGGAGGGCCCCGTCACCGTCCCCGACGCACCGGAGATGTCAGGCGCCAAGATGCATGCCTCGCTGCGCGTAACGTCGCGGGGAAATGCCCTGGTGCACGAGTTTCAGGAGGCGGGAACGCCGTTGGATGCGACCAAGTACGATCATCCGGTGACGATGCTTTACGTCGACGGCGACCAGCTCACGCTGGTTCACTATTGTGACGCGGGGAACCGTCCGCGCATGACCGGCAAGATGTCGCCCGACGGCAAGACGATCGAGTTCGAGTTCAAGGACATCAGCGGGAATCCCGATTACCACATGCATCATTCCGTGTTCACCGTCATCGACGCCAACCATCACACAGAGGATTGGACGTTCATGATGAAGGACAAGCCGATGCACGCGCACTTCGACCTGCACCGCATCAATTGACGCCGTTTTGCGGGCGTCTGAGCCCGCAGGCGTCATCCTGAGGAGAGCTTCTGCTCGACGAAGGATCTCCCGAGCTATCTCTGCTAATGTCTACGTGGAAAACCGATGGACCGTGAATGGAACGACAATCAGCCGATCTACCGCCAGCTCCGCGACCGTGTCGTCGCCATGATTCTGGACGGTGTGCTCAAGGAAGGCGATCCGCTGCCCTCCGTGCGCACGGTCGCCGCTGAATACCGGGTCAATCCGCTCACGGTCCTGAAGGGTTATCAGCAACTGGTGGACGATGGGCTTGTCGAAACCAGACGAGGCCTCGGTATGTTCATTAACGCCGGCGCGCGCAGCGTGTTGCTGCAAGGCGAGCGTCAGAAGTTTCTCGGCGAAGAGTGGCCCCGCATTTACGCGAACATTCGGCGGCTCGGCCTAAAGGCGGAGGAACTCTTAAACGGTAGGAACAGCGACGGCAAAAACGGCCAGCCGTCCGCAGATGCCAAGCCCGCGAAAACTGGCAAATCGAATCCCCCTGAGGAGGAGCGCTGAAGCCATGACATGCATAGAAGCACGCGGTCTCCGTAAGGCGTTCGGAACAGTGATTGCACTGAACG
>JBEKXO010000027.1:0-33771 GCA_049511995.1 Terriglobales bacterium | reverse complement strand
AATCGCCGCTCCGCCTCCGTAATGCGTGGTCCCCTGACCCGGGATTTGGTCGCGGAGTGCACCGCCGATCTGGTCGTCATCGCCATCCCTTCGCTCCATCACGAAAGGTTTCACCAGGCGGTTGAAGAAGCGATGGCTGCCAACGCCCGCGTGTCCTTCGTTCCCAGTCACTTCGTTCACTCCGATCCGGCGGTCGACTTTCAGGACATCGATGGCGTTCTGCTAGCCTCTTTCAGCCGCGACCCGAGGCGCTTCGCTTACGAATGGTCCAAACGCATCTTTGACATTCTCGGAGCGGCGGCCCTGCTCGTCATCGGCTCGCCGCTGTTTCTGCTCCTCGCCGTTCTGATCAAACTCGACTCGAGGGGGTCGGCGCTGTTTCGTCAGGAACGCGTTGGCCTGAACGGACGAAAGTTCCGGATGTTCAAGTTTCGCACCATGTACGCCGAGTCGCCGGCCTACGCTTATTCGCCAAAAGAGTCGGAGGATCTACGGATTACCCGGATCGGCCGCTTCCTCCGCCGCACCAGCCTGGATGAGCTTCCCCAACTAGTGAACGTCCTCCGAGGCACCATGTCGTTGGTTGGTCCTCGTCCCGAGATGCCATTCATCGTCGACACCTACACCGAACGGCACTCGCAGCGCCTTCAGGTAAAGCCCGGAATCACCGGACTCTGGCAGCTTAGCGGAGACCGCAATTACCTGATTCACGAAAACATCGAGTATGATCTTTACTACATAAAGAATCGAAATTTCTTCATGGATATCGCGATTCTGCTTCATACATGCATTTTTGCTATGCGGGGAATTTAGGCGCGAATAAGTAGTGATGTCGGTCAACATTCAAGAAGGAAAACGAGAATCGATCGTGGAGAACCGAAGACAGAGCACTGTGGTCCACGAGATTGAGCCAGTAACTGAGGTTGAATTTCCATCCCATTCTGTTACTGACGATTCCGCATCCGATCAAGCAGAATCTCAGGCACTGGCGAATCTTAGTGTTCTGTGGGAACACCGTCGATGGCTTTCTCGAGTTGCTGCATGGGCCCTTCTCGCCAGTACCATCGTGGCGTTCCTGATTCCGAATAAATATGAATCCTCGGTAAGCATCATGCCGCCCGAGTCCATGGGCGGCAGTGGCAATATGTTGGCCGCCTTAGCCGCAAAGGCAAACCCGGAACTCGCTACTGTTGCTGCGAATTTGCTTGGCACCAAAAACTCGGGTGCTTTGTTTGTTGATCTCTACCGCAGCCGGACGGTGCAGGATCGCGTGGTCGATAGGTTGGACCTTCAGAAAGTCTACTGGTCCCGCTATAAACAGGACGCGCGCAAGAAGCTGAACAACCGCACCGACGTGGCCGAAGACCGCAAGAGCGGGGTGATCACGCTAACCGTAGAAGACCGAGATCGCCAGCGCGCTCATGACATCGCACAAGCGTATGTGGACGAGTTGAACCATATCGTGTCCCAAGTCAGCACCTCCTCGGCGCGGCGCGAACGGATTTTCATTGAGCAGCGACTCGTCTCGGTTAAGAGCGACCTTGAGGACGCCGAGAAGCAGTTCAGCGCCTTTGCCAGCAAGAACAGCGCTCTCGACATCAAGGAACAGTCGAAGGCTATGGTGGAGTCGGCGGCCATCCTGCAGGGCCAGCTCATTGCCGCAGAGTCAGAACTCCAGAGTCTGGAGCAGATCTACACCAGCAGCAACGTGCGCGTCCGGTCGCTGCAAGCCAGGGTCGACGAGCTAAGGCACCAAGCTGAGAAGCTGCAGGGGACCGACGCCTCTTTGGCTTCAGACTCAACGCAACCCAACGAGCTCTATCCACCCATCCGCAAGTTGCCGTTACTTGGCGTCGAGTGGGCCGACCTCTATCGGCGTATGAAGATTCAGGAAACAGTTTACGAGTTGCTCAACCAACAGTACGAACTCGCTCGCATCCAGGAAGCGAAGGAAATTGCAACGGTCAATGTCATTGATGCGGCAAATCTGCCCGAGAAAAAAGCATGGCCGCCTAGGTTGCTGATCATTGCCCTGCTGACAGTCCTTTCGCTGGCTGGCGGGGCGGTTTGGATTTTGGGATTGAGAAGGTTTGAATCCCTGGATCATGATGATCCACGCCGGCAGTTTGGGACGCGTGTCGCAGCGGGTTGGAGGCGCTTTCGGAATCGAATCAGCCGCCACAAATTCCGTCAGCAATCCGACTCTTTTGAGCCCTCCGGCGACGGGCCGGAATGATAACCCATATCTGGCGTTCCGTGGTTGAAAAATTCTGGCGATGGTCCCCCGGGAAGACCTTAAATTCGCTATTGGGGTCGCGGAATTTCCGGGAGAGTGCTGGCAACGCTTTCTATAGCATCGCGGAATATATTGCCCAGCCCATTTCCATGATCCTGGCCGCGCCATTCCTGGTTCATAAGCTGGGACTGCAGCAATATGGCATTTGGATGTTGGTTAGCGCGATCCTGGGCAGCATGGGAATACTGAGCACCGGGTTTGGTGATGCTACGGTCAAGTACGTCTCCGCCTACCGGGGTCAGAACAACCATGTCGGGGTCGAGCGTACGATTCGCGCCACCCTGACTATCAATATGCTCCTTGGAGGATTCTTCGGGTTGCTGGTTTGGGTCGCGGCGCCCGAAAGCGTCGATCACATCTTCAAAATCGAGCCGGTGTTCCGCTCCGCAAGTATTCAGGCGATTCGAATTAGCGCAATTATTCTCGTAGTTCGCTCCATCGAGAGTGTTTTTGTCGGCACCTTGCGCGCCTTCGAACGCTATGGCCCTCCCGTTAAACTAAACGTGTTCCTTCGGTCCATCTTGGTTGTCTCCGCTGTGGTGCTCGCAGCAGTCGGTTACGGTGTGGTTGCGATCATGCTTGCGACCTTAGTCTGGTCGGCGCTTGTGGTAGTCTTTCAGGCCGTTGCGGCGCGGCGCGTGGTCGGACCCTTGAATGCTCTTCCGACCTTTGCCCGGGAACCCCTCGCCGAAGTTTTCAGCTTCGGTTGTTACAGC
Source organism: Terriglobales bacterium (assembly GCA_049511995.1). Lineage (GTDB taxonomy): Bacteria > Acidobacteriota > Terriglobia > Terriglobales > Acidobacteriaceae > Acidiflorens. Next base: position 30,759 of record JBEKXO010000027.1, on the reverse strand, counting down.
TGGTTGCAGGCATTGGCTGGAGTCGCGTTCAGCTATGCGGACCGGTTCCTGGTTGCCGCCATGCTTGGCACCGCACCGGTCGCGATCTATGTGATTTGCGTACAAGCTACGCAGCCCATTCATGGCTTGGCCTCCGCAGCTTTCAACTTCATTTTTCCCCATATCAGCTCGCGCTATGAGGCAGGAGAGATTCACGGTCCACGACGGGTTTTTCGTCTCGCTTTGTTCACCAGCGTCGGACTTTCTGTCGCACTTGCCGCTCCTCTCATCCTCTTCGGCAAACCTCTCTTGACCCTATGGATGGGGGTGGAGTTCGCCAAGCAGGCGTATGTCGTGCTTGCCGTGCTGGCGGCCGCCTATATGATCCTCGCCATCAATATCGTCCCGCATTACACGCTCTTGGCGCTCGGCTGGGTCCGCTTTGTTTCCGTCGTCAATATAGTGGGTGGAATTTTGTCGTTGTTGGCGGTCGTTCTGCTCATCCCCCCGTTGGGATTAGTCGGAGCCGCTGTGGGCCGGTTGTGCTACGGACCCGCGATCGCCCTGAACTTTCTCAAGATAAAAACCGCATTCACCAGAACTGTTCTACCCACTGAACAACCGGTTCCGATATCGACGTGATCGGCATCCTTCAAAACCGATTTCGAAATGCAGCACTCGCAACTCGCCATGAAGCAAACGGCGTCATGGAGGATGTCCGGCTGTTTGCGCGGATCCGTAATGGCCACTGCGCGTTTAGGCAATCGTGCATCGATGGCATGAGGGTATTGGTTCGAGCCGACGAGGACGTCGGCCGAGACATCTATTTTCTGCGCGAGTTCGAGCCGCAGGAATCGGCATTTGTCTTTGAAAATGTGCGCGAGTCTGACGTATGCCTCGACATCGGTGCCAACATAGGCTTCTATACTCTCGGTTTTGGCAAACGGGCCAGTCGTGGCGCGGTTCATGCCTTTGAACCTGCACCTTTGAATTATCACGTCTTAGCGGTCAACGTCCTCGCTAATAATTTGTCGAATGTAGTGATGAACAACTGTGCGGTCGGCGACACAAACGGGGAAGTGACTTTTTGCATAGCTGAAGACGGTGCATTCTCGTCATTCCTCGATACAGGCCGCAAGGCAATCACCCGAACAGCGATGACCCGCGTAGTAAGTCTGGATTCTTATTGCTCGGAATGTAACCTGACACACCTAGACATTCTCAAAGTCGATGTTGAAGGAGCCGAACCCGCGGTCCTTCGTGGAGCCGCCGGTCTTTTGGCCGACCCCGAACGAAGACCTCGACTGGTTATGCTCGAACTGTTCGATCCTATGCTGCGCCAGTTTGGCAGCACCATCGGTGAAGTCGAGGCTCTTATGCGCACTTATGGATACGAGCCCTTCGTGTTTATAAAAGACCGGCGTGTACCATTCTCACAGTTGCATCATGATCGGTTTTATAATGTTCTTTTTCTAGACAATACTCGCGAACATTCTTATCCAGGCCACTAATCTTGCAACTCCAAGTGAGCAACGAAGCGCAGACGGAGTCGGCCTTCGGGCCCAAGCGTCCAACTCTATTTGCAGTTATCCTCTTCTTCCTCTTGTTTTCCGGGCCCCCATCCTTTCGTCTCCGGGATCCCTCAGACTCACTTGAAAGTGTTATTGATCCGATTGTGATTTTCCAATCCTCGGTCTGGGTCATCGCCGGCGTATGGAGCCTTTTTCAACTACGCAAGGAATTTGAGGACAAGTCGGCGACGCTGGGCCGGCCCCTCAAATTGGGGCTGTTGATGATTCTATTCCTGGCCCTATCGACGTTCGTATCAGAGGCGCCGCTGCTGACAGCTTTTAAGGTGGGGCAGATTCTCGTTTCGCTTCTCTTTACCTGGGTTTTTGTGCGTCGATATGGTATTAGCAAGTGCATCGACTACGTATTTATCGGTAGCACAGTACTCTGCATTATGATTGCCATCTCTGTCTTCGTCGCCCCCGACCTCGTTCTCTTCATGGATGAGGGCAACTTGCGTTTGCGCGGGGACCCAATTGCGGTAATGGCCATTGTCGGCACCTATAGTGCCATCCTTCTTTTCATAAAAAGCCGGCAGATCCCGAAGCTTGTTTTCTGGCCGCTATTGATATTGCTTACCACAATGCTCGCGTTCTCGCTGACCCGCCAGGCTTGGTTTCTTGTCCTTGCCTTTCTTATTCTTTATTTATCCAGGCGGTCGAAGGGCGCTTTTGTCCGCACGCTGGGCCTAATGTTTCTGGTAGGTTTTCCATTTGTGTTTCTGTTTTATATTCTCCCTGCATTGCAAGATTACCGCGCCACCGATTCGATCTGGTCGCTTACCGGCCGCGTCGATCTATGGTTCTATCTCGTCCAACTGGCGCTCACTCAATCAGCATGGATAGGTTTGGGATATTACTCCGCCTCCCGTATATTTGCTCTTGACTTCAATCCAGGCATGGGAACCGCGCACTCTGTGTTAGTGGAAGTGCTTTTGGGCGGAGGCCTGCTTAGTCTAATCCCGTGCTTGGCGCTCTGCTTTATACTTACGCGCAAAGCCGTCCAACTAATATCGAAGGATCGGACTGACTTGGAATTTACATGTGGGACACTGTTTATTGTTACGATGGTACTTTGTCTGATGGGAGGAGACTTCGGCTATGGACAGATCGGAATTACTTTCTGGAGTCTCGCAACAGCCATTCCAGCCATGCACTTGGTCAAGAGCTCTATATCTCGACGGAGTGTATCTTTGCCACACCGTCCCGTCCCATCCGCTGGAAGTGCGCTATAAAGTCAGATCCTCGACAGCCGAAGCTTGAGCCGGTCGACAAGGGCAGAGGAAAAAGGTGAGTTTGGGATCTCAAATCGGCACGGTCGTTCGTAAACTCGACAAGCGCTTTGGCGTGGTCGCTCTCTTAAATGGCGAACCCCGTCCCCCGCGTGGAGGTTTTGATTTAGAAGGGGAGAAACTGATTGATTGGGGATGGGTGTGCGCGAACCTGCCCGCGGGGCGCAAGCGCGCTCTTGAGATCGGCCCGGGAAAATCTCCTATCATCCCCGCCATGCTGTCGATGGGCTATCAAGTTACCGCCATCGATGCCTCGGCCGATCCAACGTCGATTGTCGACGGCTTCCGGTTTGTGCATGGCGATTTCAACGATTTCCCGTTCGATGAGAAATTTGAAGTAATAATTGTGTGCTCGGTAGTAGAACACCTCGGATTAGCGGGACGATACAACTCCCAACCAGACCCTGACGGGGACCTCAAAGCCATGCGGCGTATCCACGATTTGATCGAGCCTTCCGGAAAGGTCCTTCTCACCATACCCGTGGGGCACGACGCCGTGCATGCGCCTTGGCATCGCGTGTATGGCGGGGTGCGCCTGCCGAAACTACTTGAGGGCTTCAAGGTAGTTCGAAGCAGGTTCCTGCAAAAGAAACCCGGGGGCGCATGGTACGGTACGACCCAGGAGAAAGCATTGGAAACTCCGGCGGATATTCGGCGATACGCCCTGGGCGAAATGGTGCTCGAGCCTTCCGTTTAAGTTAGGAAAACGTTATGTCATCGGTTCCGAAACTCTCGATCGTTACACCATCGTTCAATCAGGCTAGCTTTATCGAGGAAACCCTGCGAAGCGTCAATAGCCAGGGCTATCCTGTGTTGGAACATATCGTCGTCGATGGCGCGTCGACGGACGGAACCGTCGACATTCTGAAACGATATCAGTCGGTGACCGGTTGGGAACATCTGCGCTGGATTTCAGAGTTGGACCACGGCCAGAGCGACGCCATCAACAAGGGCTTTCGGATGGCGACGGGCGACATTATAGGTTGGCTGAACTCCGACGATCTTTACCAGGCCGACACTTTCGCGAGAGTCGCACGCGCTTTCCAGGACAACCCGCAAGTTGACTTCGTCTATGGCGACTACCTGATCATCGATGAAACCGGAAATACATTGCTTTTGAAGAAGGAAATCGATTTTGACTGGGAAATCATGTTGTGTGGCTTGAACTACATCGCCCAGCCCAACGTCTTTTTCCGCAGCAGGGTTTTCAAGGAACTGGGCTATTTAAACGATTCCCTGCACTACGTCATGGACTATGAATTCTGGTTGCGCGCGGCCGCCCGCGGATTCCGCTTTCAACATATTCCGATTGCCTTCGCGGCTTGCCGGTGGCATTTGGGCGCAAAAACTGTCTCGCGCAATCCCCACATCGAAGAAGAACTTCTGTCGGTCCGAGACCAGTATTGGAACAAGAAACGTTTTCACAACAGTATGGTGCAGACCAGCTATCAGAAATGTTGCAATGTTCGCGCGCGCGCTGCACGGCAGTGGAGAAAACTTCGCACCCGCCATTCTGTAGATGTCGTCCCCACGTCATGGCGCCTGGAGGCATGGAAAACACGAAGCCAATCGAAACATCCGGAATCGGTATAGAGACAGCCTTGCTACGTGAGTCGTTACAGCGAAATACGATGGTGAAGAACTGCGACGAGACTATGACCGATTCAGTTCTGGTCAGCATCGTTGCATATAACGGAAAACGGTTTCTTCAGCGCTGCCTGGATGGCGTTCTCTCGCAAACCTATCGGCCAATCGAGATATGTCTGCTTGATAATGCTTCGGAAGATGGGACCGGTGATTTCGTCACAAAACACTTTCCCTCGATAAAAGTGATACCCTCCAGTGTCAATCTCGGGTTCGGGGGAGGGCATAACGTAATAATTCGTCAGGCGCGATCTCCTTTTATATTGGTCCTGAATCAGGATGCTTTTCTCTCCCCGACCTTTCTCGAAGAACTGATTACGGCCGTCAAGGAGCGTCCGGAGGTTGGAATCGCGGGCGGAAAACTCTACTCTCTCAGGAAGGCCGAGCCCGACGCCGCAGCCGGAGAAGTCATCGACATGACCTGGCTCGACATTGAAAAGAAAAGACGGCAGGTGTGTTACGCGCACTCGCAGTCCGAAAACGGGCAACCCGCGGTTCCCACGTTTGCCTTCGCAATGGATGGGGCCGCGATGCTTCTGCGCCGGGCAATGCTGCAGGAAATTGAAATTGATGGTGAATTCTACGACGAAGACTTTTTTGCCGGCAAAGAAGACCTGGATATTTCCTGGCGCGCGCAGTTATGCGGTTGGAAATGTCTCTACGTTCCTTCCGCCGTAGGGCATCATTTTCGCACCTTTACTCCCAAGGACCGGCGATCTGAAATATCGGGCGTGCTAAGAGCCGGATCTGTTCGCAATCGATATTTGTTGATGCTGAAAAATGACCTTTTCAAACATTTTATAAGGCACCTCCCGCATATCGCGCTCTACGACCTCAAAATCTTGGCTTATACTTTACTTTACGAACGTTCATCCCTGGCAGGTTATGGGCAGGTCCTACGGTTAATTCCGCGAGCATTAAAAAAACGCAGATTCATTATGGCTCGGAAAAATGTGGATGACGCGTACATCCTGCAGTGGTTCAGATAAGCGTATAGCAGCATCGCAATAACTCGTCCGTTAGCCGATTTGTGGCTGGGCCAAGTCCAATCAAATTCAAATTCCAAAGGAGTAATATATGACAATCCGTGGTCGAGTACTTGTAACCGGTGCAGGAGGGTTCATCGGGCATCATCTGGTCAAGCGGCTTAAGGCTGAAGGCTATTGGGTTCGGGGAGCGGACATTAAGGAGCCAGAGTACGAATCCACCGCTGCAGACGAGTTCGAGTTACTCGATCTTCGCAAGTATGATAACTGTCTCCTGGCGACACGCGGCGGAATCGATCAGGTCTATAACCTGGCGGCTGACATGGGTGGCATCGGTTACATTACGGCCTCTCATGCCGATATCTCGCGCAATAACATTTTGATCAACGCCCAGATGCTTGAGGCCAGCCGTTTGAACCGAACATCGCGGTTTCTCTTCAGCTCCTCTGCCTGCGTTTATGCACAGTCTAAACAGCGCGATGCCGAGGTGACTCCGCTACGTGAGGAGGATGCATACCCGGCCGATCCGGAAGCGGGTTACGGATGGGAAAAGCTTTTTACTGAAGAACTCTGCCGCTATTACCGGCAGGATTATCGATTCGAGACGCGAATCGTGCGTTTCCACAATGTTTACGGGCCGCTTGGCACATATGAAGGTGGTAAAGAAAAAGCGCCGGCCGCGATCTCGCGCAAAGTCGCGTTGGCCCAGGATGGCGGAAGCATCGACATTTGGGGCGACGGCGAGCAGACGCGATCCTTTATGTATGTCGACGATTGCGTCGAAGGACTGTTGCGATTGATGGCGTCAGACTATAATGACCCGTTAAATTTGGGCACCGATCGACTGATCTCCATCAACGAGTTAGTGGAGCTTATCAGCGGGATTGCTGGCAAGCGGCTAACCAAACGTCACGACCTTACCAAGCCGCAAGGAGTGCGCGGCCGCAACAGTGATAACAGTCGCCTGCGACAGACTCTGGACTGGGAGCCTTCTGTCTCGCTCGAAGAGGGCCTCGCGGTCACCTACCGATGGATTGAAAATGAATTACGCCACACCGGGCGCCTCTCCAACATTCTCACGGCTCGAAGCGCCGATTAAGAGCCGCGCCAACGTGCTTGGCGTCGGCGTACACGCAATCGACCTTCCCACTGCGGCAAGCATTATCGAAAGTGCCGTATGGAAAGGTACGAAGGGATATGTTTGTGTCACGGGCGTGCATGGCGTAATGGAAGCGCAGCGTGATCCCGAACTGCGGGGAATCCTCAACCATGCTCTGCTCGTGACTCCCGACGGCATGCCCACGGTTTGGGTCGGGCGAATGCAAGGGAATTCCGGCATGAAGCGGGTTTTCGGCCCCGACCTTATGCTGGAGGTCTGTCAGCGTTCCGTGGAAACCGGATTCCGCCATTTTTTATATGGAGGGAATCCGGGAATTGCCGCCGAGCTCGCCGAATACTTGCGACGCAGCTTTCCTGGCATTGCAGTGGTGGGCACATATACGCCTCCCTTTCGGCCTCTCGCCGCATCGGAGCAGTTTGCATTGGAAAAGCAAATGAGCGCCGCGAAACCTGACATTGTTTGGGTCGGCCTTGGTTGCCCCAAGCAGGAGAAGTTTATGGCTGCGAACTTGCACCGGCTTCCATGCAAGATCATGGTGGGAGTGGGAGCCGCTTTCGACATTCATACTGGTCACGTAAAAGATGCCCCGAATTGGATGAAAGCTGCTGGATTGCAGTGGGCTCACCGCCTCTGGCAGGAACCCCGCCGCCTGTGGAAGCGTTATCTCGTGAATAACTCGGCTTTCCTCGGCGCGCTTAGTTTGCAACTCACCGGATTGCGACGTTATTCTCTCCCTCCTGACCCCAACGAAGACTGCTCCTGACAAAACGATATCCGCTCCCTCAAGCCGCTCTTCTCGCTGTTCTTCTCGACTCGCTTCGCCTCTTGCCCGCCCGTTTCGTCCTCGCCCGTTAGGTTTAAGATGACTACGAGTAAACCGTGGCGGTCTATTGGAACCCGCGCACTAACGGCAGGTAAAGAGCGCCAGGCTATAGGTCGCGTGAAGGCGAGAGAAACATGAAAACACCGTGGATGGGATTCGGAATCCTGTTGTTGTGCTGTATCGCATTGGTGGCACCGCGAAACCTTTCCCTCTCCGCCACCGATAAGGTCCTTACGGGCTCGATCGCGCCCCCACCCCTTCTTTCTTCCGCGGAGGTGAAACTGGCTCAGGACTGTGGAGCTCAGGCAGGCGCATCCGCCGACGTGAAGTATAACGCGGCATTGTCGGCTCTCCGCGGGAAGGTCGGTATCGTCGATTGCAGCGACTTGACGGGTAAGCAGACATTAGCCGCTCCCATCACCGTCCCTACCGGAGTGACGTTATTAACTCCTTCCTCTGGAACCTGGACCTGTAACTTCAATAATCCTGCTGTTTCCTGCATTCAAGTCCTGAATGGCGGTCGAATAAGAGGAGAGGCGAACGGAGTCGTTGGCGCATTTGAAATCGAGCCGGCTCAAGGCTCAAGCATGGATTCGTTAGTCAGTAGCGACCTGACGAAACTACCGACATCCAATGGTACTTATGTTGAGATGTCCGATTTCTCCGTCAACTATAACGGCTCTGGAGCGCGCATCGCCCACGGGCTGATGCACATTGTGAATCTGTTCGACGGCTCGCTGATCAGTAGCATCGTCGTCCAATCTTCGCAAGTGGGTTCGTCTAATTCCCCAGCTTACGGCATTCTCGTCAATGGCATGTGCTGCGGATCGTCGTTCAACAACGTGGTAGTTAATTCTTATAACACCAACCACAACATTCCTTTCGCCATCGTCGACTCAGCCCACTTCGGTAGCGCAACCGTCGGATGCCTCAATTGTTCCTTTGCGCACCCCGGCATTGGAGAACCTATCGTTTATATTAATCAGTCCGCATCGCCGGCATTAGATGACTCTGCCATCAACTTCTACAATCTCCAGGGTGAGTCCAATGGTACCTCCGACACGACCACCGCGCTGTTTCAACTTATCAACGGAAACGCAAAGGTTTACGGCGGCCGTTTCGCCCACTTACTCAAGAGTCCCACCGCCTATGCATTCGCCATCTCAAATGCTCCCGTTACCAATCTTGATGTTCGGGGATTTGAGTATAAGGCAGTTAATACATCAAAGAAACTGAATGCAGTCGACAACCGAATTACGAATGAGACCGTCAAAACGGATACCGATGGCAATGTCCCTGATTACGTGAACCAGCCGAGATACGCGAGTGCGCTGAATCAGCTCGCTTCGGGCCAGTTTGCGGGGGTCTCAGCTTGCGTCAGCGGTACCAGGGCGATTACTTTGCCCGCTGTTTATACATCAACGCCTGTCATTCTCGTTTTCGATGAGACCACTGCGGGCGGAGCGAAACTCATCGCGAAAAGCGCGACTGGCTTCGCCGTGTCTTGCACCGGAGCAACTGATATCTTCGACTGGATGGTAGTCGGCAACCCGAACTAACTAACCACGCAAACTTGATTCGCACCGTGACACTATGTCGGCCCTAACTCACGGCAGGCAGTGATTGGTCGTCTTTAATAACTACCTATTGTTTATGTGATCACTGCACCACCAAAGTAAGCTGCGTCGTGTTAGTCAAAGTCGTCGAGCCCGAAGAGAACGTGCCGGTCACCATGAAATTGTAACTCCCGGGTTGAATTCCGCCCTTACCGCCTCCCCCACCTCCCGACCCGCCACATCCGGAAAAAGTAATCGCAGCAGCGACGACGCAGACGCATAGCAGTCCGTAAACCCACCGCCGCCACTCCCGACCCCAGCCTGCGAAACCCAATAGGCCCACCATTCCGAACGGCCCAAACCACCAGACCCACACACCATAAGCGGCGTTGGAGTGTCCTCCGAACTGCGGTTTCGTCAAACCGGCGGAGGGGCCCACTGTTGTTACCGTAACTGTCACCGCTTGCGATGCCGACCCGTTGAGCGTGAACGAACTCGGCGAGACGGAACAATTCGCTTGCGCCGGCGCCCCTGAACAACTCATCTGAACCATTTGGCTGAAGCCGCCACTCGGACTCACGCTAAGCGAGTAAGTCGCGGTACCCCCAGGCGACACCGTCTGACTCGGTGAAGTAGCCGTTATCGAAAAGTCCTGGCCAGTCCCTGTAAGAGCCACGGTCTGCGGCGAGTTAATTGCGCTATCCGTGATCTGAATTGCGGCTGTGCGCATCCCTCCCGCCTGGGGAGAGAATGTAATATTGATCGTGCAGTTCGCCCCCTGCGCGAGGCTTGCACCGCAGTTGTTGGTTTGTTGAAAATCGCCGTTCTGCGCTCCCGTGATGGCGATCCCGGCGATGCTTATCGCAGCCGTGCCCGAATTACTTAGCGCGGCGGCTTGTGACGAGCTTGTCTGGCCGACAGTTTCGCTTCCGAAGCCTATTGCATTTGGCGACAAAACCGCACCTGGCCCGCCCGTGCCCAATGTATTGAGCAATAACGAGACGTCGGCGGTACCTCCGACCGCTATATCCGGGCTACCGTTTCCATCGAAATCGGCGACAGCCAGAGCATTGTAGGGAAGAAGGTTCCCGAATCCATTGTTAAAGTAGAACTCCGTCGGCGGCTGCAGAGTACCATCCCCGTTTCCCAGCAAAAGGGAAATGTCAGCCCAACCTGTGTTACCTGTCACAACATCCAGTTTTCCATCCAGATTGAAATCCGCAATTGCGAGGGATGTAATTGCATTACCTGCGGTAGTGACGATCGGACTTTGAAAAGTACCATTGCCGTTTCCCAGAAGTACGGTGACGTTAGAGGGGATCGGAGTGTCGACGACGAATCCAACAGAATTTCCGACGATGAGGTCTAGGACCCCATCGCCGTTCATGTCGCCGGTCGCAATGGCGGTGGGAGCAAGTCCGACACTATAGGTTGGCCCGGCCGTGAATGTTCCGTCACCCTTCCCAAAGAACATGGCCAATTCAGGACTTCCGGACGCGTTTACCAGAGCGGCCACATCCAGCTTCCCATCGTTGTTGAAATCCGCGACGGCGAACGCGGCAATGCTGCCCACGATCGAAGTGGTCACAGGGAAGCCAAAGGTTCCATCGCCGTTCCCAAGCAGTACCGACAGGCCAATGGATGAAGCAGGCGGCACAGTTACTCCGATGACATCGAGCTTGCCGTCCTTATTAAAGTCTCCAATCGCAATCGGGCCAGTCATATCCGCACCATAGGTCGCGGCGGTTTGAAAGGTCCCATCACCATTCCCCAGCAAAATAGAAATGCCGGTCGGAGGATTAAAGGGATTCGAAACCGCGGACGTGAGCGCCACATCCAGCTTCCCGTCGCCGTTAAAATCTCCCGCAACGATATAAATCGGAGATAGCGGGGAGCTTCCTTGGTTTGTTATTGGAGAAGTTACAATCGGCGGCGCGAAGCCTTCGCCATCATTGAGCAGCGTCGATATTTCTACCGAGTAATTCCGCCCATAAGTGAATATAGGGACGGCTAGGTCCGGCTTGCCGTCACCATTGAAGTCTCCCACAACAGGTGTGCCGACTGAGCCGGGTGGGTTGCCCGGCGGCGTGGCAAGGGAAGCCGGATAGGAAGGAAAGTTGACAAAAGTTCCGTCCCCTTTCCCGTACACCACCGAAACAATGTCCGGCAAGGTTGGAGCATTGAGCTCAGTGCCCGGACTGGCGACCACCAGATCTATATCCTGGTTACCGTTCAAGTCCGATAGTGCAACCGATGGAAGCGATCGAGCAATCACGGCTGCCGTCTGCAGACTCTGGCCGGCAATGAAGGCTCCATCGCCGCTATTCAGGAGAACCTCGACGACTCCACTAGGCACGGTTGTCGTCGCTACCAGATCCGGCTTGCCATCACCATTTATGTCACCTGCGGCAAGCGGCAGTATGTCTTGGAAGCTGCTCAGCACGTTTACCTGGAAAGTTCCGTCACCGTTTCCCAGCAAGATGGCCAGGCCGGGGCTACTTCCAGCTGTCGACTCTGTCGCAATGTCCGGTTTTCCGTCCAGATTAAAGTCCGCAACCACCAGCCCGTCCGGCTCGCTAACCTGAGTGATAATCGGTGCCTGGAAAGTTCCATCACCATTGCCGAGCAGCACGTTGATACCATTCCCCGCGGCAATCGCGAGATCGAGTTTCTTGTCATTATTGAAGTCGGCAGTAACCATCGCGACCGGTTCTGAACTGATGGCGTAATTCACGGGAGCCTGAAAAGTTCCGTCGCCGTTGCCCAACAGCACCGCTGCGGCGAAAGTACCAACCTGTGCCGTTGGCACCGCAACGGCTACGTCAAGCTTGCCGTCTCCATCGAAATCTCCAATGACCACATTTGGCAGTGGCGTCACGGAAAGCGTCGTCAAGTTTTGAGCCTGAAAGCTGCCATCTCCGTTCCCTAGCAATACTCCAATTGTGCCGTCTGTCACGTTTACGACGACAAGGTCCAGCTTGCCGTCATTATTAACATCGCCCACCTGCAGCGACGCCGGACCGTTACCAACCGCATAGTTAACCGCGGGCTGGAAGGTACCATTGCTGTTCTGCAGGAGAACCGAAACATTGTTCGTTGCCTGATTCGCAGTCGCGATGTCGGGACGCCCGTCGCCATTGAAGTCCGCGACAACAACAGAGTTCGGAGTTCCTCCCACTGGGTAGTCCTGAGGCCCATTGAATATCGGATTATTCAGGGCGGACAGAGTGGGAACGACCAGGAACATCATCATTGCCAAGCCTGATCTGGAAAGAAACCAGGACTTTGGGTTCTCTGGCGTTTTCATTTTTCACCTGACATCCTGCTCGTTAACTTAGACGAGCTGCCACTAACAATTCGGCGAGAGAAACATCGGGGTTAGTCGACCGACAAGTCTAAGTCATAACGACGAAGTATCGCAATACTTACTAAGTAAACTACCTGGCGCGAAATTTGAGTCGGAGCCTGACTCATGCCGTTGATCGAATCTCGATCTCGCCGATGCCCACCCATTTTATCTCTAGGCTAGATCGCCAGTTTCCCCGAAATCAGCGCGACAGGATTCGCCGGGTGATCAATCACGCATCTCAGCGGCGCATGATGGCATTTCGCGCGATGCGATTATACTTTTTCCCATGTGGATAATTCGTCAGTTGGTGTGCGTCGTCTGTTTCATGGCGTGCACGTTAGCCAGTGCGGCTGATCCTCCGAACGTAATTCTGATCACGCTCGATACCGTCCGCGCCGACCGAATGGGTTTTCTGGGCTCAAAGCGCGGTCTCACCCCGAACCTAGACGCGCTGGCAAACCAGTCTGCAGTTTTCACCCGCGCTTATTCGCAAGTCCCCCTGACCGCTCCATCCCACGCCACCATCCTCACTGGTACCTATCCACAGTTTCACAAGGTAAGCGATTTTCAGGTACCGCTTTCACCGGAGTTGCCCTATGCTCCGGAGATCCTACGAAACCATGGCTATCAAACCGCCGCCTTTGTCGGCGCGATAGTGCTTGACCCGAAACAACGGTTCGCTCCGGGCTTCGACCGCGGATTCGACACCTACGACGCCGGTTTCCGCACGCGGAACTCGGGAGAAGATCGCTACCACACGTGGGAGCGCCGCGGCGGTGAGGTAGTGGCACATGCTCTGGCCTGGCTCGATCAGCATCCGAAAGGTCCGTTCTTCATGTGGGTGCATCTTTATGATGCGCATTTTCCCTACGAGCCTCCCCCACCTTACAAGACCAAATACGCTTCTGCACCCTACGACGGCGAGATTGCTTACGCGGATTCGGCAGTGGGAGAGTTTGTGAATCAGTTGCGGGTGCGTGGGCTTTACGACAACGTGGTGATCGCGGTGATGGCGGATCATGGCGAGGCGCTAGGGGATCACGGAGAAGATACTCATGGAATCTTTCTTTACGATGAGACCATCCACGTGCCGCTGGTGATCAAGCTACCGGGTGGGAATTCGGCGGGAAGACGAATTGACAGTCGAGTCGAACTGGTGGATGTGCTGCCGACGATCTTGCAGGCGGTGGGAGTTGAGGTTCCGCAGCAGGTGCAAGGGGAATCGCTGCTCAGTATCATGACGCCGAAGGCGGCGACGGATAAGAGTGCCGGGGTGAGCAAAGTTCCAGAGACATTTCGGGACCGTCCAGCCTATGCAGAGACAGACTATCCGCACCGGGCTTATCACTGGAGTTCGCTGCGAGCCCTGCGGGCGGGAAAGTATTTGTACATTCAAGCGCCAAGGCCGGAACTCTATGACCAGACCGTGGACCCGGATGCGAAGGACGATTTGTCGACGTCGTCGACGGCAGTGACCAGCACATTAGCGGGACAACTCGATGCGTTCCAGCAGAAGACGAGCAGCGGAAAAGAGGCGCCCGAGGCGGGCGTGGATCCGGAATCGCAGGAGAAACTGGCGGCGCTCGGGTACCTCGCCACGGATAGTAACGCTTCGAGGCCGAGCGCCAAGGACTTGGACGCGGATCCGAAGGACAAGATCGAGTTCTCCAATTTGATGAATCGGGCCAACTTTCTGGTGGAGGACGAGCGCTACCGGGAAGCGGTTCCTCTGCTGCAACAACTGATTGCGCAAAGGCCAGACGCGCCCGTCCCCTACGCGAAACTAGCCAAAAGCTACATGTCGATGAAAGAGTTTCACGAGGCGATACCGGTGCTGCGCAAGCTCGTGCAGTTAAATCCAGAATCGGACGGTCCGCACTTCCAACTGGCGGCGGCATTGCTGGCAACCCAAGATATCACCGGAGCAGTGCCGGAGTTGGAGATTGTAGTCGAGAAGACACCGAAGTGGGTTCAGCCGCATCTCATGCTGGCGACCGCCTATGCCAAAACAGATCGTGCGCGCGAGGCGGTTACGGAATGTGAGAAAGTGCTCGAAGTGGTTCCCAACCACTACGGAGCCCTTTTGCTGGAAGGGCAAATTCTGGTGCGGTCAAAACAGCCCGAGGCTGCGCTGCCCAGGTTGCAGAAAGCGGTGACGGTCCATCCCGAAAAACCCGAGCCGCACATAGTTATGGCAGACGCGTATATACAGTTAGGACGAAAGCCCGATGCCGCCCGGGAGCGTGCTGACGCCAAGCGCCTGGAGCAAGTGGCGATTGACAAGAGGCAATCTCCGGCCAAGCGCTGAATTAAAGAGAATCGAGGTCGTCGACCTTCCCACCCGAGGAGAAGACACCAATGGCTAGCGCTTAAAAGGGAAGGAGCATTTCATCCGTCCCGTGCCTCGGACGATGATGAAATGCTCCTTCGTTAGATCGTAACTGAGACAACAACTTCGCTGTGCTCAGTGACGAATACTACCGTTTTTGGTTCAGAGCCGAAGCTTTTAGTTGTGAAGCCGACCGCGTTTTCGGCGGCTTGGGCGTATGCGAGTGCTTCAGAATGCGCGCTCTCACCTCCTGCGCAGTGGGCATACGTTTTGCAGCAACACCGGTGCGCCGGGCCGGACGACTCTTCCCACTGAAAAGCTCCGTCCGATCGACAAGCCGGGCCTGTTCGAAACCTTTGCGCTTGGCCATGATGCGATAGTCAAACGCAATGCTGGAGGCGCCGCCGCCCAATTCCCGCACCACGAACGACGTGGCCGATTTTTGCGCGACGTACAATCCCTTGCAGTCGCCGTTGGGAGTGAGGAAGACGTGGTAGTCCACGCCCGTATTGACGGTTTCTCCGAAAACAGATTCGATGTTGACCACGGCTGATCCGCTGGCCAACTGAGCGCTGCCCGCATCCTCGAACCAGTTTTCCGGAGATTGAATGCCGTTCAGGGCTACCTTTTTCGAACCACCTTCCACCGGAACAACTCCGCTCAGGACGCCCGTGCAAGTCAGGTTGCCACTGACATCCATGGTGCAAGAACCCCCGTAGCCGCTGCCATAAGCGAACAGAACAGGATCTGTGCTGCTGCTAGTTTCCTGGTTCTCGAACCAAACTGTTGAATACCCGCTTGGGCTATTGTTATAGCCAACAAAAGCCCAACCATCATCTGCTGTGCCGAGTGACCCGAAGCCGGTCGAAACACCCGTATCCCCCCAAACCCCCGCGGGATAACCCCCGAGATCGCCGTCGGTCTGCCCGGTATTACTTGCTGAAACCGCCTCACCGTAAACGCCAAAACCTATACCGCTGGCGCTGTAGCCATATAAACCGATTGTCTCAGTTGTGCTCCCCCCCTCAAAGCCCCAGGCACCAGCGTAGAAATCGCTATCGTTACCGTTGTACCCATACGAGCCGGTATACGAACCGGTGAAGTATCCACCAAGAATGTTGCCGGTACCATACACGCCCCAAGAACCGGAGAAGAATCCTCCGTCATAGTAGCCATAACTGTCGATGCCATCTCCATTGCCATAGGCATTCGGGTTGTTCGCGAGGATGCCGCCGTTTCCGGCCGCCCCTTCTTCAACATCAAGACTGTAGACGGTAAAAGGTGCCGTCGTGTCGACGCCCACGCTACCCGTGTTCGTGATCCAGAGGTACGGATTCCCGCCTACGGACAGCGCCAGATTGCTCGGCGTATTTGGGCCGAACTGCGAATACGGGGGGGACGCGCCCGGCGCCGTCAGATTCACGAAAAAGTCCGTGTCTACATTGTTCGACCCGTTAAATACGCTTCCTCCCGTCGGCGAAACGACCACCAAGTCTGCGTTCACCGGATTGGTCGTGCCGATCCCTACATGGCCCGAATTCGTGATCCACAACTTCGGCTGCGAGCCGACCTGCAGCGCCAGATTGCTTCCCACCGAAGGACCGAACGTCGAAACCGGGACGGTCGCCCCCGGCGCAGTCAGATTCACAAAAAAGTCTGTATCCACGAGATTCGACGCGTTCAACACGTTTCCTCCCGACGCTCCTCCAATCACGACTTTTGCGTTCTGCGGATTGTTGTAACCGATCCCGATGTTCCCCGATGTGCTCTGATAGATAATCGAGTCGGCGACGTCCCCTGAATTGTCGGTAAAGACCGGAATGTAGTTCGTGGTACCCGTGTCCGTAATTGCACTCTTCGCGCCGGACTTGGCTGATTCGGATTTCGCACCGCCGAGCGCGTTCGCCTTCGCACCCGCACCCGAGGCGCTCGGTGCCAATACGAAAGCCGAGGCCGGCATTCCGCCCACCGTGTCCGCGTCGGACGCCTTCAAAGCATAGGGCACGCTCACCAGGAGCACCCGCGACTGTTCCACTTCGCCCGGCAGCTCCACCTTTGCTCCGAGCCAGCGCGGCTCGCCAGCGGCGAACAGGTCAAGAGGCATCCCTGCGCTTTGGCTAGAGCCGAGCAAGGCCGCATAGTGGCCGTGCGCGTCCAACTCAAGGTTTTGCGTTTCCATCCAGAGCGGTGTCCCGCCCTCTTGGCTCGCGTAGATGGAGAAGGTGACTCCCACCGTGCCAGTGTGCGGCTGGCCCGCCGCATCCTTGGCAATCGCGCTGAACTTAATCAGCCGGGGAACGGGTAGCGTTGGGACAACCTGCGACGGCGAAGACACGATCTGCGTGTCCGCCGCTACTGCTGTTGTTGCGGCGCTTCTCGGCGCAGCCGCCTCTTGAGCCGACAGACCTTGTGTTTGAACAACCGCAAACAAGATCATTAGGGAGACAGCTATACACAACGAGCGGATGGGCGTGTTCATAGGACCTCCACTGAGAATGTGAATTTGGGGTGGCTAAAGTTAAGTCAAGAAATAATCCGAGTCAAATGAAATAAAATTGCGCCGTCAATGAGGAAACTACTTGGTTACTAATTCGCCCTATCGTTCCCACCCGAAATCATCCCCCATCGAGGACGGACCTTGTTGATATATAGTTTTTCTCGCTGCGATTGAGTTTCCGCATTACCCGCCTTCCATTTCTTTGCGCGGCGCTGTACTTTTCCGTTGCGCAAAATTTCCTTTATCGTTACTATGTTGCCCTTCATTTCATCACTAAGGTTGGAATCGACTCTTTTAGGGCCTGGGGATCGTTATGCTCGATGGGAGACTGCGCGTTGCGGGAGCTGGGCTAATCGCTTTCTGGCTGACAATATTGGTCGGTTGCGGAGCTTCTGCTAACTCGGTTTCGATTTATCCGGCGGCGGTTTTGCTCGCACCCGGTCAGACTTTTCAATTCGACGTTGTTAGAACCGGAAATAGCGCGACTAGCGGCCAGTCGGAACCGGCATTCCTGGTGAATGGCGTAGTGGGCGGTTCGACATCAACCGGGACAATCACAGCCGGCGGCCTTTACACCGCTCCGAGCGCCACATCCGGACAGCAGATCTTAGTCAGCCTTGGCGGCCGCCCATCGACGTCGGCCGTCACGATTTTCAATTCGAGCAACTTTGCCCCAGGCTCAGTTGCGACCACGCAAAACCCGCTGGTGGCAGCGTACTCGATCACTGCTCCCGCAGCCACCCCAGTCCAAGTTCAGTTTGGGACCGACACCAGCTATGGATTTTCTACGTCCGCCGTGCCAGCGCCACCCAACGGAGGCACCACGACGGTGCTGGTAGCAGGCATGCGCGCGAGCACCACTTACCACATGCAGGCGATTGTCAACCTGACCACTGGCGTGCAGGCGCTCGATAAGGATCAAACCTTCACCACCGGCCCGATCACGGCGGAAGCTCTGCCTATTTTCAGTGCTCAACAATTCGCAGGCGGCACTCAGAGTCCGGGCGTGGAATTATTTTCCCTTTTTCCCGACATCCCTACTCCGCCCAGCCCGCTTTCGGCCGTGGCTACAGACTTAGCAGGCAACATTATCTGGTATTACGATCTGGGACCGACCAATATTGCATTCCCGATAAAGCCGCTGCCCAACGGCCACATGATGGTCAATGATTATCCTGAATACGGAACCACCAGGCCTGCCGAAATCCGCGAGATCGATCTGGCGGGCAATATCATCAACAGAATTACATTGGATTCCATCAATCAGGGCCTCACGGGGGTAGCATCCTTCCAGTTGGCCTCGTTGCATCACGACTTTGCCGCCTTGCCCAATGGCCACGTGGTTCTGATAGGTAACTACTCAGAAACGATCAACAATGTGCCTGGTGTTCCACCCGGAACATCCGTGACGGGGGACGCGCTCGTCGACTGGGATCCCCAGAAGGGTCCAGTCTGGACCTGGTCAACCTTCGATCATCTCGACCTCACGCATGCCCCCTACGGTAATGCCGACTGGACCCATTCCAACGCGATCATTTATTCACCGGACGATGGCAACTTGATCCTCTCCATGCGGAACCAAAACTGGATTATCAAAATCAACTACCAGAATGGAGCAGGCGACGGCAGCATCCTATGGCGCTTCGGATATGGCGGGGATATCGTATTATCTGGCCAGGAAGCGCCGATCGACTGGAACTACGGTCAACACTACCCGACGATTGTCAGCCCGAATAGCGCCGGCGTGATCTCGCTCATGTTTTTCGATAACGGAAACAATCGTTTAGTGGACAGCAACAATGACGTATGTGGTTCGCAGGGAGCGACGCCTTGTTACAGCAGCGTTCCCATTTTTCAACTCGACGAATCTACACAAACCGCGAACCTGATGTGGCAAGACATCCTTACGCCGTTTTATTCCATCTGTTGCGGCGACGCGCTGCTGTTGCCGAACGGCAACACCGAGTTTGACATTGCCTATGATCTGAATCATCTTGATTTTTCTTTTATTCAAGAAGTAACTTCCGATCAGCAACTCATTTGGCAAATGTCCGTCGAAGATCAGTTGGCGTATCGCGGTTTTCGTGTTCCGAGTTTGTATCCTGATCAAACCTGGCCAGCTGCCGCCGCGCCTATGCTGGCGAAATCGGCGTTGAACCCCTCCAAGCTCAAACCAAACGCGGTTAAGAAAACTATCGAGCAATTGCCCTGATCTTTTTGGTCCAATGTGACGCCGGTTGCAGGCCGGCGTCAATCGTTGTCGGGATTAGTTGGCGGCGTTTTGTCATTTAAGAAATGTTGTGCGTTCAGGGGTGCTGAGATGGTGTGAAAAGTCAGCGGTGTCTGGTCGAAGTTAAAGCAGTCGCCGAAGTCATCGGCCGGAACATCGGCATATCCGAGCGTAGGCAAGTTGAAGGTGGTTTCAACGAATTTCAATATGCTGCCGAAATCATGCTGTACATGTGAAATGTATCCCGTTTTTGTATAAGCGGAAACCACAATCAGTGGAACCCGGAAGCCGTAGACGTAACCGCATCCCCATTGCTCGCAATTCACTAGAACTTTTGGCGGAGGCACATGATCGTACCACCCGCCCCAGTCGTCCCAGGTTATAAAGATCACCGTATCCGCCCAATAGGGACTGCTACCGATCGCGTTCACCACTGCGGCCACCCACGAAGGGCCGCTTCCATCGGTGGCTTGGGGGTGATCGGATGCCGCGCCGCTCGGAATAACCCAACTCACATCTTGCAGTTGATGATCCGCGATGTCAGTAAGCACCTGCGCTTGATTGAGAACGACGTGATTCGTAAAATCTGTGCCTGCGCAGGTGGTGCCTTGAGAGTCCGTCTGCGCTCCACATATATGCTGAATTGCCGCCGGGGCATCCCAGATCGCCCATATCGAGGGCGTGTAATACCTCCAACTCAATGACGCCGCTTCTAACAGATCAGTCAGGGTTTGATGCTCAAAACACGGATACACTTGGGCGATGACATCCTCGTTGCCCGCGGGATTGATCAGCGTAACTGTGGATCCCTGTGGCGCATCGCATCCGTTGTCTGGGTCGCCACTTGTGAGCGGATTCTCCGACGCGAAATAATTGCTTCCCGCGGTAGGAGCCGAAGTCCCCGAGAGTAGAAACTGATGCGCCGGCATGCTCGGTCCCTGGTTGGTCTGGAACATGCGGTCGCCGAATGTGTACTGTTCCGCCAATTGGAAATAGGGTTGCACCTCACTTCCATCCACGTAAGTAAAGCTTAAATTCGGTCCGGGACAGTCCGTTACGCCAGGATTGCAGCCGTCAGCTACTAGATCCGCGCCATCCATCCGACATTGGTTTGTCGCTTCGTCGAGGCCGCACATTCGTGCAAAAGCGACATGCGAGTGATCGGGGTCGTAATCCACCGTCAAGTCACTTTTCATAAGAGGGATCGTGTTCCCTTTTGAATCTATTCCACTTTGTGCAATGTCCGCCCCCCTGCCGATTAGAACCGGGTCCTGAAACAGATTGTCGGGGGTACGATTTTCCTGGACGATCACCAACACGTGCTGAATTTTCGCGGTTTGTGGGGACGCGGTAACGACGCCGCAACCATTCAGGCTCAACAATAATGCACCCGCGAAAAGAAAGAGGATCGACGTCAAGAGCAATGCCGGGCGAGTCAAGTTGAAGGCCTCCCCTGAAATGGGCAATCATCTTTGGGCTCCACTCACTTCCGGCAGCAAGACTCCGACGGTTTGACGGTTTGTAAGAGAAGCAGTTTTCAGGGTCTTTAGGTTCCGTCTTCGTCCAAGTGGTTGCTTACTCGAATGGCGTGAACGCAATCATGGCAACTGCGTGAGGAGACGGCGAGCCCGCTGCCGGGCCAAGACCAATTGAAGCAACTCTACCACGCGACCTGCAAAGAACTACGGCACTTTTGGACATCTTTGGCCGTAACTCTTTTCATGGGACGTCTGCGCACAACAAGGGCGGCGCGATGGCCGCCCGGGAACACTCCACATTGTTAGATCAGATCCGGGCTGCGCCTAAGTCCCTTATAGGCACCGGGACTGAGTACACGGCGCGCAATCAGGTAGGCCGCAGGATCGACGTAGCCCAACTGTCTGACGAGCTGGCAGATGCTCGATGCGATAATTCAAGCGTAACCGGTAATACCCTCAATTCAGGTTACAAAACCGCCTTGTTTGAATCGGTCGATATGCTCAGTTTCCGGTTGTTGCTTGTCCTCCTGAGGCCTGCGCCAGCAGTTGCATGTGAAGGAGAATCGTGAGGCGATTTCCGACGATGGAATTGAAATTCTGGTTCACACCGATGTCTTCGGCGTTTGCTGCGCGAGGCGCTTCGGGAAGTCCAAGGGCTGACATATAGGTTCCGGTGCATTTGGCTCCGCTGTAGGCTTCACTCACGTCAGGATTTTGGCAGTTCTCATCTTGAACCACGGGCGGCCAGTAGGTATTGACGACAGTTTTCACCAACTGGGGAAAATCTTCGCGGAACATGCTGGTAGAACCCGACGCCCGGATGCCGCCGTTAGCTGTGCCATTACCGTTGCCGTCCCGAACGTCAAAAACAAAAGTGGCTGGGTGCGAAACGCGGTGGACCATGGGAGGGCCGTACACGGGTCCCGAATAAGCCTCACTCGGGGTAGCGTCGACGTTGCGGTCCACTCGTGTCACGGTGAGATCGCCGATTGCCTGCACCTTGCCGTCGGCGGTCCGCTCGACCTGCTTGGAGTGGAAACAGACCAGCGTTTGGTTGGAGAGATTTTCCAGCCAGTGGCTCAGGAATTTTCCATCTTCGTCGATAATGGGCGCCATCGAGGTGGCCGGATAGAACCTGAATTCGACCGAGGATTTTGTCGGATCGCGATCGTCAATTTTCATTCTTCCGTAGAGCCGCGCGTAGCCAATGGTTACGTTCGTTTTCGTCTTGCCGTAATCCGTCGTTGCGTCAGTGACGAGTCTCGCATCGGAATGGCGAATATCCACCTGCCAGGAACCCGCCAGGGAAACGGATTTGTTGGGAGTATCCAGGCCCAGAATACCTAGGGCGAGGACTGCTGCTACCGCAAATATAGCCGCGTGCTTGAGCATTCTCTTCTCCTTAATGGTGGGAGGAAACTTCCGCGGAAGTTTTTCTTCGCATTCTCCGAGATTCTAATGGGGCCGAGATCAGTGAGGCTCTACCAGGGAAGCGTAGTGGCCTACGCCGATTCGCGGAGTTTAGCGCTTTCCCAAGCTATGTCAAGCGAATAATCCGGTCGCTGCTTAGCGCCTGCCCTTGTCGGCGAGGATGGTCAACACTATCGGCGAGTGCTACTGATCTCCGCGGACTCTCCACCATTCGAGACGTTCGAACTCCGCCATCTTTTCCGCCCCATGTTGCGCATACCAATTCTGCCATGCTGATGCGTTGGCAGGCACGGAGGCGTCGGTGATCTCTTGCAATGCGAGGAAAGTCCAGTTGCGCATTTGCGGCGTGGTTTGAGCATCCGCGGCTAGGTCGATGAGCTGCGGCACCATCCGCATGCGCTGTTTGCGCTTGAAGTTGCCGCAATCGGAGACATTGCAGCCGGCGCGGTTGCGAACCGCGTTCGATGGGTCGTGGGTGAAAGAGTCGAAGAGCTGGTCGAGCGCCTCGTCAGTGCCCAGAAAGCGCATGCCTTCCACGGCCCATTGCCGCACCTGCGGGTCCGGGTCGTTCTTCGCGTAGTCGACAAGAATCGCATAGATGCGATCGTAGGCCACGCCGCGTCCGGCCAGCATTCCGAGGTGATACACGCTGTAGGGGCGATGGGCGGCGTCGGCCTGTGCCTGCGCGATGAGCTGGTCGGCGGAGACGTCAGTTTTCGGCCAGCCGTCGATTGCCAGGTTGAGATCGACGTTGGCATAGCGAACGCGCAGGTCGGTCGAGTAACTGGAGCGCGATTCCAATTCATTCATGCGCGCCGTGCGCTTGATATCGGTCCACGTGCTAACTTTCTGCTCGAACAAATTGAGCGCACCGACCTCGTGCTGAATCGCTCGGTCTAACAATTCTTCCGCCTGCTCCTGTTCTGGGAGCGTTTGCAGGCGCTGCACATCGACCGCGGTGAGCGGCGAATAAGATACCGGCCGCACGGACTTCCCGGCCACCCCGCTGACTTTTGAAACGCGCTTGGGTTGTTTGTTCCTTACAGAGATTATGTGGTAGCTAACAAAGCCCGCCCAGGCGAGAAACATCGCCAGCCCTATGGCGGTTGCGGCTGGACTATTCCGGCGGAACGCGGAGGGCGATCGTGACGGTTGCAGTCCTCGTTGCGGCGGCGGGCCGTAGCCGCCGAATCCGGAGTCGACCGCCACGTGGGTGTCGAGTTTCAGGCCGGCAATTTTCTCCAGTTGCGCGGCGACCCAACGCGCCTCCTGACGGCTATCGATCGCGTCGGCGAGCGTCTGCTTTATTCCATTTCTAGTAAACAGGCACAGGGAATAAGAGGCTTGGGTGGCTTTTTGTTGGGCAGTCGTCACCGTCAAAATTTGGGCTATGTCTGAGAAAGGAATTTCACGAGCCGCGCCAATGCCCAGCAAAGCTCGGCGGATGACAAGCTTTCCATTGCCTGCCTCGATGCGAAATGAGCCCATCGTCGCCTGAATCACCGCGTAGATCAGGAAGAGATCAAAAAAACCGAATACGGCGGGGAAGAGCCACGGAGCGTGGGAATGCCGGATGAAGTAAACAATCGCTGTCCACACCGCAGTGAAGAAGATCAAAAGCAGAGTCCGGCGCGGGTTGCGAAACGCCGGAAAATAGAACTCCGTTCCGCCGTTGGTTCCGGCCGATATGACAACTGTCGGATTCGGGGGAGCGGGAACGTCGGAAGCATCGGCCTGGAAGGCAGGCGGAGCGGCGACTTCTGGCGCGCTGTCCGAACCGAACGATGATGTCTTTGAGGTTGAGGCCGGCGAGGGCGCCAACCGGAAAACCGGCACTTCAAAATCGTCTGAAAAATTGACGCCGGGAACGTCGGCCTGTGCGTGCAGCACCCAGAGAACCTTGTCGTCTGGCTGGTCGTGAAATGTTTCATAGGCGTCGCTCGGTATGCTGAAATCAACCGGGATCGTGGCATCGCCCATGGGCCCGGGAGTGAGCATTGCTTGTGGAACATTTTTGTCCGCTTGCCAAAGCACGCTCTCTTGGATGGACCGATCTTTGCCGGAGCCGGTGACGATCTGGCGGATGCAGCTGAAGCTCAGATCAATACCGTGTTGGGCTTCGGTGTCAAAGCGCAAATGAATCGCGCCTTTCAGCGACTGGCCGGGAGAAAAGGGTAGCGACGCGAATTCAAAATAGGTTTGGCCAAAACGTTTTCGCCGAATGCTGGCCCGGATCGCAGCCCCTGCCAGAATGGCGCCAACGACGCAAAATATTAATACGAAGAAAATCTTGGGATCGGAATTGCGCCAGAGCGCGGGCCCAGCCGTGGCCGCGAGTGTGAGTACGATCGTATTCGCAAAGATCGCGGCCATCCAAAGACCGGCGGCGCTGTTGCGGTTCTTACTCTCCGCGCGGTGCGCTGCCCAGTCTTTTTGCCACAGCCATGGAGCTTGAGGATTGGCTTGCTCGGCCGCCGCTTGTTCCCGCACTTTGCGCGTGCCGTAGATGACGCCATACACGATTCCGCCGCCGACCACAATAAAGATCGTCGAGACCGCCACTCCGACCCAGCGATTGCCCTGGACCTGCCCGGGGGCGCCAAACAAGAGAGTGCCGGCGAAGAAGACTCCCGCGGCCAGGAAAACCAGACCGAAAATAATGATGAAAACCTCGCCGACCTTGGATGGTTTTGTCACAGGGGCATTATAAGGTTGCTAAAGACTGGAACCTCGGCCGCCGAGGGGCACGTTCATTACGCAAGTCACGCGTCTTCGGTAGCCAATCCCGGCATGAATGCGAATTGCGCGGAGTGATCCGAATGAATCGACCGCCCAGTGCCGACCCATCAACTGCGAAGACAGACTGTCTCGCGCCGGATTACACTCTTGTACGATGACGATGATCACCCGACGTAGATTCCTTGCCACTACAGCGCTATCGCTCGCTGCAAGTCGTCTTCCTGCGCAGGATCAGCGGGAAGCCAAGGTCACACTGAAGCTTTCAACCAAGGCTGTAGGTCCCCACATGCCCGCCGACTTTGTCGGTCTGTCATATGAGGTGCAACAGCTGGCCGACCCGAGTTTCTTCACCGCGAGCAACATCGGTTTGATCCGCCAGTTTAAAGCTCTGGCGCCGCGAGGCGTACTGCGCCTGGGCGGCAACACCA
Organism: Terriglobales bacterium; assembly: GCA_049511995.1. GTDB lineage: Bacteria > Acidobacteriota > Terriglobia > Terriglobales > Acidobacteriaceae > Acidiflorens. The sequence continues at coordinate 5,310 of JBEKXO010000027.1, read as the reverse complement.
GCGAGTTTGCCTGGTGGAAACCGACGTCCGGCTCTCCGGAACCGGAGCACCCGCAGACTCGCGTGGTCGAAGGCGAGCCGAAACCACAGTATTACGCGGTAACTCCCGAGGCGGTGCGCAACCTCGCGGACTTTCTAAAAGCGACAGGCTGGACCTGTTTGTATGGCATCGGATTGGGAACTAATACGCCAGAGCGCGCAGCCGAGGAAGCGGCGTTCGTGGCAAACACTCTCGGCGCGAGCCTGCAATACTTCCAAATCGGAAATGAGCCGGATCTCTTCAGCAGCCACCTGCGCGATCCGAAGACGTGGTCCGCGAAGGCATACCTCAAGGAGTGGCTGGCTCTTGCTCGCGCGGTGAACTCCCGCGTATCCGGGGCGAAGTTAGGGATGCCGGACGTGGCGTGGGATGTGGCGTGGCTGGCCGAGATCGCCGATTCGTGGCCTTCGATCGAGAATCCGCCGCAGGTAACAACGCTTTCGCACCACTACTATTTCGGCGGGCCGGCCACAAATCCAGAGGTCAACATTCCCAATCTGCTGAAGCCGGCCACTATGGCCAAGGTTCAGAAGAGTGCGGATACCGCGGCCGCGGCCGCGACGAAGATGGGCGTCCGTGTGCGCATGACAGAGGGCAACACTTGCTATCGCGGCGGCAAGCCGGGCATGTCTGACGTTTTTGCCGCGGCGCTGTGGTCGGCCGACTATTCGCTATTGCTCGCCAGCAATAACTATTCCGGAATTAATTTGCACGGCGGCACGGGTAAGTCTGTCGCCAACTCCGTCGGAGGTTTTCTCCCTGGCGACGTGCTTCTTAAAGATAGCGGCGCCAATCCGGAGGAAATCGCCACTTATCCTCATCCCTTTTACACGCCAATCGCGACGTTCGGCTCGGAGTACGTGATGGAGCCAGTGGCTTATGGTCTCAAATTCGCCGGAGAATTCAGCGGAGCGTCTTTTCTTCAGGGTGACTTCACGGCACAACTCCAGTCGACGGGAGTCAATGCAACCGCATACGCCGCGAAGCTTCCCAGCGGACACGTTGCGGTAATCATCCTGAACAAAGACGCGGAGCAGACAGTAGAAGTCGCGTTGGATTTTGGGAACGTTAAAACAGGAGCGGTAGAGACCAAGACGCTGCACGCGCCGACGCTGGAGAGCCGCGAAGCTCATGTTACGCTGTCCCGAGAGAATGGCCGTCTCAAGGATGGCAAGTACACCGTGACGGTGCCCAATGCAACGGGAATCTGCCTGACCGTCAAGCCGCACGGAGTGGGTCTCTTGAACACTAAGAAAGAATCAGCCGAAGGCTAACCGGCTTTTTTGACGAGAGGGAAGGCCGGTCCTCCCAGCCCTCGAGGCATCTGATGTACACTTCACGCTTTCGCGAAATTCCTTTCAATCGATCGAGAGAGGCTATATGGCAATGCGTTTTATGAAGTGCTTCGGAATGTGGTTAGCGTGGGCGATGCTACTTTTGTCAGCCGTGGCTGGTGAGCAGAACACCAGTGCGCAGAATGCCTCGGCCAGTGGCCCCACGCCTCACGAAGGCGATTTTGTCATTCACAATTTTCACTTCCAATCGGGGGAGACTCTGGCGGACGTGAAGATGCACTACACCACATTCGGCGCGCCCGCCAAAGACGCCCACGGTCACACGACCAACGCGGTGCTCATCCTCCACGGCACGAGCGGATCGGGAAAGACTTTCCTTCGCCCGATCTTTGCCGGAGTCCTTTTTGGGCCCGGCCAGTTGCTGGACGCGAGCAAATACTACCTTATTATTCCTGACAATGTCGGCCACGGAAAGTCGAGCAAGCCGAGCGATGGCATGCACGCGCGCTTTCCGCAATATGACTATGCCGACATGATCGCGCTGCAGCACGAACTGGTCATGAAAGGGTTGGGCGTCGATCATTTGCGCCTGATATTGGGAACATCGATGGGCTGCATGCATTCGTTTATGTGGGGTGAAGATTATCCGGATGAGGTCGATGCGCTCATGCCGCTTGCCTGCTTGCCGGTGCAGATCGCTGGTCGCAACCGCATGTGGCGGAAAATGGTCATTGACGGAATTCGGCAGGATCCGGACTGGAAAAATGGCGAGTACACGACTGAGCCTCGCGCTGCGTTGCAAATTGCGAGCGACTTCCTGTTCATTGCCGGGATCGCGCCGTTGGAGATGCAGAAAGATTTGCCCACGCGCGATGCGACCGATAAATATCTCGACGAAACGCTCAAACGAATGACAGCCGACATGGATGCGACCGACTTTCTTTATGCGGTCGCTGCGTCGCGCGATTATGATCCCTCATCGAAGCTCGGTCTCATCAAAGCTCCGGTGATGTTCGTTAACTCTGCCGACGATTTCATTAATCCGCCGGAGTTGGGTATCGCCGAACGCGAGATCAAGAATGTGAAGAACGGAAAATTCGTGTTGCTCCCCGCCTCAGAAAAGACGCACGGCCACGGCACGCATACATGGGCGGCGGTGTGGCAGGAATATTTGAAAGAACTGTTGGACGAATCGTCGCCAGCGAGCCGATAGGAGCTGCGAGTTTTGTTTTGCTTTTGGATGCACAGCGGTTCACCGCTGGGATTCAAGTTGCCAAAAAAACGGCGGCTTTAGCCCGGCGAGCGCTAAACCTCGCTCCTGGCCGCGCGCGTCATCAGTTCTTCAATGGCCTGTTGCGGTGGCTTGCCATTTTCGAGGATGGCGAACATCTGTTCTGTAATCGGCATCTCGACGTTTTCCTTGCGTGCCAAGCCAACCGCGGCTTTGGTCGTGAACACTCCCTCAGCAACCGCTCCGTGCATGGCAGCGATGATGTCGGGCAGCTTACGGCCTTTGCCGAGTTCAACGCCGACGCTGCGGTTGCGCGAGAGATCGCCGGTACAGGTGAGCACCAGATCGCCGAGGCCGGCGAGGCCAGCCATGGTGTCAAGCCGTCCGCCGCAAGCCACGACCAAGCGCGCCATTTCAGCGAGTCCACGCGTGATCAACGCCGCGACAGAATTGTGACCGAGGCCAAGGCCGCCACAGACGCCGGCAGCGATTGCGACAATATTTTTCAACGCGCCGCCCAGCTCGACACCGATGACGTCGTCGTTGGTGTAAACGCGGAAGCGCGAGTCGCTGAACGCTTGCTGGACGGCACGCCCGACTTCGCTCTCGACGGACGCGACCGTCACTGCTGTCGGATCGCCCCGCGCCACCTCCTTGGCAAATGACGGCCCGCTCAGCGCAGCCAGGCGCGGCGTGAAATGGCGCGCGCGCAACACGTCGCTGATCACTTCCGTCATCCGCCGCAGCGTGCCGTCTTCGAGACCCTTGGTGCAGCTGACAAACAGTGTCTCGGGACGAAGCTGTGGTGCCATGCGTTCGAACAGCGTTCGACAATGCTGCGACGGCATGACGCTGACGACGATCTCGGCTCGGTCGAGCGCGGCGTTCAGATCGTTGGTCGCGGCGACCGTTTCGGGCAAGACAAATCCGGGGAGAAAACTCTCATTGCTTCGATTTTTCTCGATGCTCTCGACGACCTCCGGTTCGTTGGCCCAGAGGCGAACCTCGTGCCGGAAACCATTTGGCCCTTTGCGCCCGAGGACGATCGCCAATCCCGTTCCCCACGCCCCCGCGCCGATCACCGCAATTCGGCTCATGGGTGGGTTGCTCCTAACGAGTTTGCGCGCTTCGCTCCCAATTTTGCTTCCGTCCCGGCGGCAAGACGTGCAATGTTTTGCCGGTGCTTCCAGATGACGAACGCCGAAACCAGCGCGATAAGGATCAGCTGACGTGAATCGGAATATTCATTGAAGGCCCACGCCAGAAGCGGGAAAGCCGCTGCCACAACGATCGATCCAAGAGAAACGTAACGGAAGGCGGCAGCGATCATCACGAACAGAATCACCATGCACAAGATAGATTTCGGCGTGATCAATACGAACGCTCCAAGGCTCGTGGCTACGCCCTTGCCCCCACGAAATTTGAGCCAGACGGGGAAGAGATGGCCAAGCACGGCAAACAGTGCGGCCGTGGTCATGATGAGTCGCTGGTGCCCTCCGCCAAAGACCGCGCGCGCCACGAAAACCGCAGCCAGTCCTTTGGTGGCATCGAGAACGAGAGTCGCGATGCCGAGCGCGGGCGATTTTCGGGCGACATTCGTGGCACCGATGTTGCCGCTGCCCCCGGCGCGCACATCCTCACCTTTGAAAAGGCGCACGAGAAGATAACCAAAGGGAATCGATCCCAGCAGATAGCTCAGCGGCGCGACGATGAGGTAGGGATTCATGTTTATCTATCTAATTACGCGGACTGCTGCAGCGGAAAGCGTTGCAGCTTGGTGTACTTCGATCCTCCGGGCGAAAGCTGGCTCTGATAAAGAATAAACTCGCGAGCCGTCATGGCGCCGAAATCGAGTTCGCCCTTCGCCGAGAGCCGCTTGTCGAGCACGGCAAAAGTTGTGTTCGGGCTATCTTGTTTCTGTCGTTTCAGCGATCCCGACCTTCTACCTGCGCCGCCGCGCGCCAGCGTCAGATGCGGACTGTACGGCCGATCCTCGCGCGGAACGCCGAGTTCGGCGACTGCCGCATCAATGTTCGCGGCTAAGTCAGCAAGTTGCGGACCGGCCTGAAGTCCGATCCAGAAGACGCGCGCCGCCTTCGCAGTAGGAAAAAATCCATATCCGGCAAAGCGAATTTCAAACGGTGCGCTCGTAATCTCTCGCAAACGTTCAGTGATGATTTGAATCTGCTCTGGCGTCTGTTCGCCGATGAACTTTAACGTAACGTGCAGCGACTCGGGCCGCACCCAGCGCGCATCAGGGGCAAAGCTCTCGACGCCTTCGAGAAAGCGCGAGATGCGGCCACGGACTTCAGGGTCAAGATCGATGCCGATAAATATTCGCATGTCGGTGTGACGACGCGCTAAAGCAGCGCCCGGCGAATCATCTCGAGCGCCTGCTGCGTCGAGAACTGGCGGACACGCTTGCGGTCGCCGGGAAAGTTACGCTCGACAACCTGCGTGCCTTCTTCGCCCGCGAGCGCGATATAGACGAGGCCGACAGGCTTTTGCTCAGTGCCTCCGCTAGGCCCAGCCACGCCGGTGATTCCGACGCCGTAGCTCGCGAGGCAGCGCTTGCGAATTCCTTCCGCCATCGCCGCTGCGACCTCGCGACTGACTGCTCCGTGCTGATCGATGAGCGCTTTCGGCACATTCGCGAATTGTGTTTTCAGTTCATTCGAATAAACCACGGCGCCGCCGAGAAAATAGCGTGAGCTGCCGCTGAGCGAAGTGATGCGCTCTGCGAGC
>JBEKXO010000026.1:0-34010 GCA_049511995.1 Terriglobales bacterium | reverse complement strand
GATTTCTCGATGTCGAGGACAACGTTGCCGAACATTTGAATCAGGCGGCGATAGGAGTCATAGGCGAAGCGCGGATTGCTGGTGCGCTTGGCTAGGGCCTCTACGCTCTGATCGTTGAGGCCGAGGTTAAGGATGGTGTCCATCATGCCGGGCATGGAGAACTTCGCGCCGGAGCGCACGCTGACGAGCAGCGGATTGTCACCCTTTCCGAGTTTTTGGCCCTGAAGATTTTCGAGCTTGGCGAGCGCTTCTTCCATCTGACGTTCGAGATCTTTCGAGACGGAGTTGCTGCGCATATATTCGCGGCAGCCTTCGGTCTGGATGGTGAAGCCGGGAGGGACGGGCAGTCCGGCATTGGTCATCTCGGCGAGGCCAGCGCCTTTGCCGCCGAGAACGTCTTTCATCTTTCCATTGCCATCGGCTTTGCCGCCGCCGAAGGAGTAGACATACTTAGTAGCCGCGGTTTTTTTCTCTGCGGATTTTGCTTCGGATTTCGCCTCGGTTTTCGCTTCAGCGATTTCGGCGTCAGGGAGAGTCGTCGTTGCCATATACAGGTCCTCGTTTTCTATTCCTATTCTATTGTTTCGCAGCTTCCTTACCTTCGGTCACGATTTCAGAGAAATCGGCAATTGTGGAGAATTCCTTAACCAGCGTTTGCAACAGAGCCAGGCGGTTGGCGCGAAGATTGTCATCCTCGACCATAACCATAACCTTGTCGAAAAACCTATCGATCGCGGGACGAAGTTTTGCAATCTCGAGCAGAGCTCCTTCGTAGTCGTGTGCTGCGCGCAACTTTTCGACCATTTCGACTGTCGTTGGAATCAACGCGGCCAACTTTTGTTCAGACTCTTCCTGCAAGTCGGCTGCGTTAATTCGCATCGCGATGAGTTTAGTTTTTTCGTTCGCCTGGCGCAGAATATTCTTCATGCGCTTGAACGCGATCGAGATAGATTCGAAGTCAGCCGAGCCTCGCACTTTGCTGACCGCTTCGCCGCGGGCGGCCGCATCGACCAAATCATCCGCGTCGACCGCGAGCACGGCGCTGACTACGTCGTAGGCGTAGCCGCGCGTCTCTTTCAAGTAAAACTCCAAGCGCTCGCGGAAGAAGCTTTGCACCGATTGCGCGTAAGCGGCATTGGAGAACTTCTTCTCCGCTTCCGACCGATTGTAGCGAATTCGTGCGTCGGACATGATCTCCGAGAGGCGGAGTGGCAGTTTGTGTTCGGCGATAGTTTTCACGATGCCGTTCGCCTGGCGGCGGAGCGCGAACGGGTCTTTCGATCCGCTGGGGATAAGGCCGAGTGCAAACATTCCGGCGATCGAGTCTGCCTTATCTGCGATCGAAAGCACAGCACCTTCTAATGTCGTGGGCGTGGCGTCTTCCATCGACTCGGGCTTGTAGTGATCGTAAATGGCACGCGAGACGGCCAGTTGAACATCCGGCCTCAAATCGTCGTCGAGTTGCTGCACGCGCGCATAGAGGCCGCCGACAATTCCCTGCAACTCGGTGAACTCCTTGACGAGTTCCGTGGTGAGATCGGCCTTAGCCAACAGTGCGGCTTTGTGAACGATGCCTGGTCGAATCGCGATGCCATTCTGCTTGACCGTCTCAGAGAGCGAACTGGCAAGATGCTGCACGCGCAGAGTCTTGTCATAGTAGCTGCCCAGATCTTTCTGGAAGGTCACGTTGCGCAGCAAGTCGACGCGCTGGCGTAGGTTTTGCTTTTGATCCGTCTGCCAGAAAAAGCGGGCGTCGTTGAAGCGAGCACGTAAGACACGCTCGTTGCCGTGGCGGATCAGCCCATTTGAATCGCCCGCGGTATTGAGCACCGCGAGAAAGTAAGGAAGCAGTTTCCCATCCGCATCTTCAATGGCGAAATACTTCTGGTGGTCGCGCATCACCGTGACCAGGACCTCTTCAGGCAGTTCGAGAAACTCGGGATCGAAGCTGCCGAGGATGACAGAAGGAAATTCGGTGAGATTGACGACGGTTGAGACCAGCGACTTGTCTTCGCGCCACCGCGCTCCGGGGATAGTGCGCGTGGCGGCGTCGAGCGCTTTGCGGATTACGTGCTCGCGTTCCGGAGCGGCGAGAACTTTCGCTCCACGCAGAGTTTCGACGTAGGCGCTGGGTTTCGGGACGGCGATTGCTTCCCTGCTGATGATGCGGTGTCCGCGCGTCGTCTTGCCGGCGGCGATGCCGAATAATTCGAGCGGGACGATTTCTTCATCGAGCATCGCGACGAGCCAGCGCACCGGGCGCACGAATACTTCTCCGCGCTTGCGCCAGTACATATTCTTGGGCCAGTAGAGCGTCGAGATTTCCTTGGGAAGAGTCTCAGCCAGAATCTCGGAGGCGGTGCGGCCCTTGCGCGTGACGGTAGCTGCCAGGTATTCGCCTTTGGGAGTGTTTACTTTTTCGAGCTTCGCAACGTCCACTCCAACTTTCTTGGCAAACGCGTGCGCCGCCGGCGTCGGCTGGCCGTCCTTATACGCGACCTGCACGGAGGGGCCGTTCACCTGCTCAGCGATATCGGGCTGCGAATCGGGAACTCGGGAAGCGAGAACGGCCAGACGGCGCGGGGTGTCGAGATGCGAAACTTCGCCGGAAGGGGCCAGGCGCTCGCGTTGCAAAAGCGCGTGCACGCGTTCGCGCAGCTCGCGCGCGGCGGCGTCAATCATGCGCGCCGGAATTTCTTCGCATCCGATTTCGAGTAAAAAGTCAGGCATACCTAGGTAACCACCGGCTCCAACTTATTTCTCTTTTCGCTAGCCACCTTAGGAGCGTCGTCGTTCGTCGTTTTTTTTTCATTTGCGTGGTGCTGGTCCATCCACGCCTTGGCGATTCCTACAGCGAGCGCACGCACGCGAGCGATTACGCCTACGCGTTCGGTCACCGAGATCGCTCCGCGGGCATCGAGAATGTTGAAGTAGTGCGAGCACTTCAGGCAGAGATCGTAGGTGCCGAGCAAAGGAAAGCGCGACTTCTCGCGCGCGATTCCATCGCCTTCAGTCTTATCCTTGGCTAAAACGGCATAGCGATCGAGCAGCGCTTTGCACTCCGCCTCGCAGAGCTCGAAGTGCCTCCACGTTTTGTCGACATCGGCCATTTCGAAGTTGTAGACGGAGAACTGCTGCTCGTCGGCCAGACGCACTTCTCCATACTTCACTTCCCTGCCAGTGTCCGGATCGCGCGCCCACACGATGTCGTAGATGGAATCTACGTCTTGCAGGAAGGCGCAGAGGCGTTCCAGTCCGTAGGTGAGTTCGGCGGATATGGGATCGAGGTCTACGCCTCCGCATTGCTGGAAGTAGGTGAACTGCGTGACCTCGAGGCCGTCGAGCATGACCTGCCATCCGATGCCCCACGCACCAAGAGTGGGCGACTCCCAGTTATCTTCTTCGAATTTTATGTCGTGCTGTTGCAGGTCGATGCCGATTGCGCCGAGCGACTCGAGGTAGAGTTCCTGCACGTTTTCTGGCGGCGGCTTGAGGATCACCTGCAACTGGAGGTGCTTGAAGAGGCGGTTGGGATTTTCTCCGTAGCGGCCGTCGGCGGGACGGCGCGACGGCTGTACGTATGCGACTTTGTAAGGATTCGGGCCAAGTACCCGCAGGAAAGTTTCCGGCGCCATCGTTCCGGCGCCGACTTCCACGTCGTAGGGTTGCTGAATGACCGCTCCACGCTGCGCATAGAAAGCCTGGAGCTTAAGGATGAGCTCCTGGAAAGTCGGCGAGTTGGATTTGGAGGAGTTCATAAATCCAGATTGTTCATCTAAGCGACGGGTCCGCCTCTCGCGGCAAACAGCAGGTCCTTCGCTTCGCTCAGGATGACAACTCTTTATTAGTTCACGATCTCCGCAATATCAGTTTACGACCCGCGCGACGTCACGTCAGTATTTGCGAGTACAAGACAGAGGTTAACCGCCGATTTTCTCCAGCATCCTCGCCGTCACCAGCTTCTTTTCTATATGCCGCTCCAAAATCTGGAGGAGAAACTTTCGCAGGTCTTGGCCTACCGCTTTCGGCCAGTCGATCTCTGCAAATTCGGAGACCCGCGAGCGCAGCATCTGCGCCGCAATCTTCCTCGACTCCGGCGACAGCTCGGATGACGCTATGCGCTTGTCATCGATGCAGACCAAGCCATCGGCAAGCGCGTGATAAAACGCACGGCTGCCATCCAGCCCGCGTCCGCAAACGACGCACTCCGAAAACTCAGGCAAAAAGCCCATTAGCCGCGTCATCCACAACTCAAAATACGTGAGTGGCATCCACACGGCTTGGCCGCGTAATTCCTGCAAAACTGCCAGACTGAGGCGAAACACGGCATCGCTCGCCTCGCGGTCGGGCATTAATTCATCGAGCAACTCGGCGATATGCGCCAGTGCCGCGGCGCGCGCATAACTGACCTCGGTCGCCATCGGTGATTCGATGACTTCGCAAAAATCCAGCCTTGCCAACTCCTGCCGCTCGCGGTCATCGTAAAACGCTCTTACGTAAGTGAGCGGCTCGAGCGCGCCTCCGAAGCGGCGTCTCGACTTCATGGCGGCGCGCGCTACGCCTTTCACCTTGCCTTCCAGCCGGGTGAAGAGCGTGACCAGCAGATCCGACTCACGCAGCGGATAGGTGCGCAGAACGATCGCTTCCGACTCCTTCAGCGCCATGGAAGGTTACAGGTTAATTAGTGATTGTAATGGAGAACGACGGCCTTTGCCTCTTAAGCTTTTAGCTCAAATCTCGCAATCCGCTGGTCGAAGCTAAGGGCTAAGAGCTAATTGCTAAAAGCTGCCCTATCTACCGAAGTACTTCGCGTTCCGTTCGGTGTATTCTTTCCACTTTTCCGGCAGATCGTCGAGGGCGAAGATGGCCGAGACGGGACATACTGGAACACAGGCGCCGCAGTCGATGCACTCCACGGGGTCGATATAGAGCATTTCCTCCGTTGAGAACTTTTCCGAGTCTTTCTTGGGATGAATGCAGTCGACGGGACAGGAGTCAACACAAGCGGTGTCTTTTGTTCCAATGCAGGGCTCGGCAATTACGTAGGCCATAAGATCTTCATGCTCCTAGGCGCAAGGGAGTGTGATTGAAACTACATTCTAACAAGAACACGGTTATCGGTACAGGCGGAGAGCTAGAGCAGGTGACGGGTCGCAGGTGACAGGAAAAACCGGATCGCCACTGTTAGACAGCTGCGCAGGCCTTATTATTCTTCGTTCGAATTAGCGGGCCAGGAACTTCCAGGCCACGACCGCGCCGAAGACTACGAGGCCGACGGCGTAGCCGATCAGTCTTCCCTTTTGAACCTTTTCTTGCTCGTACATAGCCCCCACCAATCTTAATCATGTCACAGTCGGGGGCAAGAAATGCCACATTTTTCAATCGGCATGAAAAGCTGCTGTCGCTGTCGGGACGACCTCCGCCGGCGGTACGACACCCGCCGGAATTCTTGCTGGCGCGCCACGCCACGCATTGCGTTTGAATCCCTCCCTCACCAGTTTGAAAATCGTTCGCCGATTTTGCGAAATCACCTTGAGCCACGCCATCTTGCCCATCATCGGAAAGTAAATACCGCGGAAACAGAGACGCGCTAGAAAAATGTTGACGCGATAACCGAGCGGCTGGTCGTTGAGCGAGTCGACCGCGGCCGCCAACGCCTCTGGGCTGTAGGCCTCAGCCCAGCCTTTATTCACTTCTGTGTGAGCTTCGTCGATGGTCATTTTCAAGGGCGTGTGCGCCATGGCGAATGGAATGAACTCCTGCCAGTGCTTGGGGCGTGTCAGCCGGCCAGCCTTTTCCAGCCGCTTGTAGAGGGGCGTCGCGGGCAAAGGAGTCAGCAGACCGAAGATTGGCAGACCGGGAGGCCACGCCCTAACCTGCTCCATCGTTCGCTCGGCCACTCCGACCGTGTCATTATCCATGCCGAAAATAAAAGAGGTGATGGCGTAGACGTTGCGTTGCGCCAAGCGCTCGAGCACAGCGGCGTACTCGCCGGGCTTATTGAATCCTTTATTTACATCTTTGAGATTGGTCGGATCGATCGACTCCATGCCGATAAATATCCATTTGCCTCCCGAAGCGGAGATCAGGTCGACCATTTCCTCGTCGCGCAATAGATTGGCGCTGATCTGCGCCACCCAATGCACCTGCGCCCCGGCGGCGATGATGTCGCGGAGCAGCGACTTGGTGCGCTTGATGTTGATGGCAAAATTATCGTCGATAAAGAAAACCGCCATCTGACCCTTCTCTTCGCGAGCGCGAGCCTTCAGCAAGAGCAATTCGTTGACGACGCTCTCGTTGGTGCGAAAGCGTATCGAGTCGCCGAAAAATCCGGTAACGGTGCAGAACTCGCAGCCGTAGGGGCAGCCGCGGCCCGACTCAACCGGAATGATGCGAAACGATCCCCAACCTTCGCCGATTTTCTGGAGCAGGGCGGTTGCGGCCTTGGGCACGAGATTGAACTGCTTGAGATCAATCGACTGCCACGGAATCACCGGATATTCTTTCAGCGACGGCTTGCTCTCCTGGCCAAAAGAATCGACGGGCGCATAAATGTCTTTGAGTTGGCCGCGCGCGGCGTCTTCAACGATACGTGGCCAGGTTGCATCGGCCTCGCCAAGCGCGACCGCGTCGGCGTGGCGCGCGCCGCCGTCGCGACCGAGCGCTTCGTCCGCCATTTCTGTAACGTGCGGTCCGCCCATCACTACGGGAACTCCGGTGGCGCGCACGGCATCGGCCATGCGATAGGCCTTGGCGATCATGCGGGTCATCGCGCCGATGCCGACGAGGCCAATGTTGTTGTCGCGCACATACTGCGCGATCCCCGCTTCATCCATGGGATTTGCATTGCCATCGACGAGCAGCACTTCATGGCCCGGCGGCGTCAGCGCTTGCAGCAGGAACATCCAGAGATGAGGCATGAAGTTGCGCGTGACACCATTGTCGGGGTTATACAGGAGAATTTTCATAGGGAATTAGCGATTCTGCAAAGCGCGGCTTCGCGGGAGGAGAAAATGGAGGAACGAACTGGTTAGCGTCAGGACAGCACAGTCGCCGGACGCTGGCACGTGGGGAAGTCTGCGTTTAAATGTACCCTATCGCACAGTATACAGTACGATGGCACACACGGTTGGATTCTTCAGGCCGTAGCTGTTCCGAATTGGGAACGGGATTTTACTTCCCCGTGCCAAGATTGGCGAGGAGTCCATCCCAGAATTCATGGGGAAGGCTTACTTCATTCGATGACGTACGCGCTGTTCAGGCCGTGGCGAGCTCGCGCTCTTCACTGGGCTCATATTCAACGATGTATCCTGCGACAGCGCTCGCAGCCACGGTTAGCGGGGATGCCAGATACATCTGGCCGGGGCCGCTGCGCCCCGGAAAATTTCTGTTCTGTGCGCTGATGACAACCTGGTCAGGCCGCGTCGATACTCCCGGACCGGCATTGATACACGCTCCGCAACTGGGCTCGATCAGGCGAGCGCCCGCTTTTTCGAAAATGTCGATGTAGCCTCGGCGCTTCGAGTACTCGCGCGTTTCCTGCGAACCGAATTGGATCCAGAACTGTACATTTTTCGAAATATGCTTGCCATGCTTCAGCGCATCGGCAAGAACCGCCGCATACATATCCATGTCTTCGTTCTTACCCGCCGTGCACGTTCCCCCGTACGCAATTTCAATCGGCACGCGAGTGTTGAGTTCGCGGACGTACTTCCCGTTGCCGGGATCGCCGGGAGTGGCAACCATAGGCGCAATCTCATTCGCGTCGAGTTCGATCACGTCGGCGTACTCGGCGCTTGGATCGCTCTGCAAACCCTCAATCATCTTCTCAATGTCGGCGCGCTTCAGGCCGCGGCGCTCCATTAGAAACTCAATCACTTTTTCGTCGGGAGCGACGACGCCGGTGAAACCTCCGATTTCCGCCGCCATGTTGGTCATCGTGGCGCGCTCGTCGACGGATAGAGCTTCGACCGCTTCGCCGGCATATTCCATTACCTTCGCCAGCGCCTTGCCGCTGCGAACATAATCAAGTGAAAGAATCTTCAGGATGAAATCTTTCGCGGTCACATTCGGATGCCGCTTGCCCCGGATCACGATCTTCACCGAGTCCGGAATCTTGACGCGTACGTCTTTCGTGATCCAGGAGTTGAATACATCGGTCGTGCCAATGCCGAAGGCAATGCAACCGATCGCGCCGACGTGCGGCGTATGCGAATCGGAGCCGACATTGACTTGGCCGGGCAGCGCGTAGGTCTCGAGCATCACCGAGTGACAAATGCCCTCCGAGCCTTTTCGGTCGGCGAGTTCGCCATGTAGCTTGATTCCCTGCTGCTTGGCAAAATCTTCCTGCTTCAACTTAAGTTGCGTAGCCAGGTCGAGGAGGCCCATCTTTTTCTTTTCCGCGGACATAACGTCGTCGAGAAAGGTGAGATGGTCGCGAAAGAAGCGGATGCTCGAGGCGTCATTCACCGGAACATCTTTGCCAACATATTGTTCATAGAAGATAGACGCCATCGGCGTAACGTATTCGTGGCTGAAACGAAGATCGACGCGCGTGAATCCAGTGTCTCCAGCCTTGACAGCAGGAACACCAACCGTGCCATCGGCATTCACCATATGACGCGCAAAGATTTTTTCCGCGAGCGTCATTGGCCGTGTGGTATATCGTCGTACGTTCCCGTTAATCTCAAGCCGACTCTCGGTCTTGATCGGCGGCAAAAACACTTTGCCTTGCATGCGCGCAACATTAAACGGAAACAGCCCGCCGTATTCGATCACCTGTCTGGTGATTTCATCTTCTCCGGCGGTAAATTCACTGAGCGAAATTTCTTCCCCGGCGCGAATCCGATCGATCAAAGAGAAGTTGGTCGAAGTTAGCAGCCCGAGGTTCTGGCAGTTCTGTTTGTAGATGCGCTCGATGTTCTCCGCAATCGCAACCTGAATTCCGGCGCACATCTCGGCGTAGGGCGACTGCTCGCGACTCGAACCTTTACCGCGCCGTTTGCCGCTTACCGAGCAGACGAAACCGCCGTCCTTCACATCGTTGCGGCCGATTGGAAGCGTGTCGCCGCAGCGCAGGCCGACGTACGGAATTTCGCCAAGCGTGCGGTCAAAGTAAAAACAGTAATGCGCAGGAGTGATCTCGTCGGTAGAAATATCGTCACGAAGCTTGGGGTTATTGGCGGGATTCTTCGTATCCCACGGCAAATCCCAACCCGACAATTGCTTTTTGATCAGTTCGGGGTCTTCAGTCAGAAAAAGAATGCGCCCCTGCAACCGCACACGGTCGGGCCGCTTTTCGATCTTGCGTTCGAGGAGAGGCGAAACCACATCGATAATTGTAACGCTTGCGAGTTGGTCTGGAGCAACTCGGGGGAGCGGCCGGCGAGACTAGAATTTATGCTCTTTCGCGTATTCAACTGGGCTGGGCAAATCCTCCAGCCCTCGACCCGCGAATATCTCTTGAAATTCATGAAGCAGCGCATCATGTACCAGCCCATTCGACGCCAGCGTCTCGCGGCTCGCGATCTCGAAGTCGCCTCCTGAAAAGTCCGTCACTTTTCCCCCCGCCTCTTCGACAATCAGCACGCCCGCCGCGGTGTCCCATGGATTGAGATTAAATTCCCAAAAGCCCTCATATCGGCCTGCCGCTACGTTGCAGAGATCAAGCGCCGCCGACCCTGCGCGCCGTACGCCGTGAGTGCGCAAAGTGAGCTGATGATAGAAATAAATATTCGGATTCTTATGTCGCTTGTGGCTCGGGAAGCCGGTACCGATCAGGCATTCGCCGAGGTTTGCGATGGTGGAGACGTGAATCGCTTCGCCGTTGAGACGCGCGCCACTGCCGTGTTCAGCGACGAACATCTCGTCGCGCGTCGGATCATAGATTACTCCTGCGACTCGCTTTCCTCGGCGTTCAACACCTAGTGAAACACAAAATACCGGATAGCCGTGCGCAAAATTAGTCGTGCCGTCGAGCGGATCGACATACCACCTGTATTCGCTACCGGTGTCAATGCGCGTTCCTTCTTCGCCCATAACATCATGCGACGGAAATTGCCCGCGAATCTTCTCGAGAATCAGCGCCTCTGACTTTCGATCGGCGATGGTCACCAGATCGACGTCACCCTTATATTCAATCTTCACGTGCTGGCGGAAGTAATCCATAAGCAGGCTGCCCGCTTCGCGCGCCATCGCTTTCATCGGAGAGATTAGGTCGAGAGATTGTACGGATGTCATGAGCTTCCAGGCTTCGCTTTTAGGATTGTTTGCTGAGTGCTGAATGCTGAATGCTGGCTATTTCTTCTTTCCATCTTCCGCGATGTAGACGATCTCGTGCTTGAAGATGAAAAGATTCGGGCCATCTTCGCGCGTGACGCGCACCATATTCTTGTCGTAGTACTCGATCCAGCCGCGCACGACTTCGCCGTCGGCTAGTTTCAGGCTGACGACTTTCTGCTTCTCGCCCAGCGCCTTGAGATACGCCGCCTCTTCGAAGGTCTCGTCAGGAGGCGGAGTGCGCTTCTTACCAAAATTTGGATTTCCTGTCTGTAGCGGCATTGGATTATTTTACAACGTTGCGTCGTCTCACGTTTTTTTCTCCGGCATAAAGAACGCAGCTTCTTCAGGCCGATGCACGCGCGGTATCCACAGCGGCCGACGCAGTCCGCCCGGACCTGGCGCGGGACGCGTGAGAGCCTTCCAGCGCTGATAAACGGCAAAAGAAAGATTGGTATCGACGAAAATATCGCCATAGCGGTCGTCGGCGGAAGCTCGCTCCACGCGCACCATCTGATGCCAGCAATGCATGCCGGTGATTGGGTCGGGATGCACGGGGAAGGTCAAGTTCTGGTGAACGCCGGCATCGCTCCACCACACGCGCTTCGTGTCGGGGTCGGAAGTTGCGTAGGGTTCGACTCCGGACGTCTGCCGCATCTTCCATTGACCTTTGCCAACTTCTTTCAGATCCACCCACGCGCTCGACATGCGCTCGATCTGATCATCTTTATTAGTGCGCCATCGGCCCATGTGATGAGAACAGGCTACGACTCCGGGAGCTAGACCCTCGGTGATCCAGGCGTGGAGCACGAAGAAACCGATCTCGGTGTGCACTTTGAGCAGATCGCCGGTGCGAATGTCGCCAAGTTTCTTCGCGTCGGCTGGATTTAGCCAAAGCGGATTCTTGTGCGCGATCTCGTAGAGAAATTTCGAATTGCCGGAGCGGGTGTGGATGAGATGTGGCAAGCGGAAAATCGGCAGCAGCGTATAGATCTCGCCCTTCGCAAGTTTCGGCCATTCTACGAGCGGCATGTATTGCGGATCGAAATCGGCGCCAGACGTGCCTGCTAGATTTCCTACCGATGCGGATTGCGCTGAGCGATGAATGTGGCTGCGGTAATATTCCGGAAGCACGAATTCAGGCCACTTCCAGTCCGCCATCGTCTTCGAGAACAATTCAAGTTTTCGCGAAGGCGTATTGTAGCCAACTATCGCTTTGCCATCGACCATCACGCCCACCGCTTTGCCTGCTTTGGTGACGACGCCATTCGCTTCGACCTGCGATCCGACGAGATCGGCTGGCGTCACTGGCTTCTCGTTCTGCTTATAGACATCGGTGGTGACTTCGTAGGCGCCGTATTTGCGCATGTATTCGAGCGGCTTCAATCCTTCTTTGGCGGCGGCTTCGGGCAAGCCGGGAACGGAGTTTTCGAAAATCCAGCCATAGTATTCGTCGACCGTCAACTTCTGCCCAGGGCGATAAGGCGATTCGAACCACTGCCGAATTCCCATCGAGCCGTCGGGATCGATCGCCCAAGAGAGGTTGATCCAGAATTCATCTTCTTCCCACACTTCCCCGGGATTCGCCTGATAGGTGTAATCGAATCTCTTGCCTTCTTTTTCCTGGAGTACGCGCAATACGGGCTGGCGAAAACCAATCCACTTTCCGGCGTAAGACTCCTGGCTCATCAGGTCGTGACGCTCGGAGCTGAAGCCCATCGGCAAGACGTAATCCGCGAACCATGCAGTCTCGCTCCACGTTGGAGTGAGCGCGGCGTGCAGGCCGACCTTTTCTTCGTCGCGCAGCATCTCGATCCAGGAAAATCCGTCGGGATAGGTCCATACGGGATTGAAGACGCGCGTGAAATAGGCTTCGATGCGGCCGCGGCCTTCTTTTAGAAAGTGTGGGAGCAGCGGCGACATTTCGTGGATACACAGCGGCCACTCGGGCGGATAAAGCAGTTCGTTCCAGCGTTTCTGCGGCGGCGGATTTTTGTACGGGCGCGGGACAAATTTATTCCACGCATTGAGATTGTGCCCGCCGGGAGTTCCTACCGAACCGGTCAGCACGTGGAGCAGCATCAAGGCACGCGCCGATTGCCATCCGCCGAGATTGCCGGAGGAACTCCCCCGCCAGAGATGCGATGCAAAGCGACTTCCTGCGGTCGCGATCTCGCGCGCCGTCTTGACAATGATTTCCGCTTTCACTCCGCTTTCTTTCTCCGCAAATTCGGGAGTGCACTTCGAGTAGTGGCGCTTGAGTGCTTCGATGAGTGCCTCGAAACTTTGGCCTTTCGCGGAAAATCCATCGACTTCGAGCTCTTCCCAGTTGGTCCAATTTTTTACGAAGTTGGCGTCGAAACGATTTTCGCTGAGGATGACCATCGCCATCGCCAGCAGGACGGCCGCTTCGGTGCCCGGATAACTGGGCATCCAGTAATCGGCCATGCTGGCGGTGTTTGAGAGGCGCGGGTCCATGACGGCAAGCTTCGCTCCCGCCATTTTTCCTTCGATGATGCGCTGCGCGTGCGGATTGAAATAATGGCCGGACTCGAGATGCGCAGAGAGCAGAAGAATAAAACGCGCGTTGGCGTGATCGGGCGATGGACGATCGGCGTAATGCCAGAGCAGATAACCCAGGCGCGCCGAAGATGAACAGACATTGGTGTGTGAATTGTGGCCGTCGATGCCCCAGGCTTGGAGGGTACGCTCCATAATGAAGTCGTGGCCGGGGCGGCCGACGTGATACATGACCTCTTCGCCGCGATTTTCCTGAAACGCTTTGCGGATGCGAGTGCCGAAAGTCTCGAGCACTTCGTCCCAGGAGGTACGCGTCCACTTTCCGCCGCCGCGCGGACCGGAGCGCTTCATCGGATAAAGGATGCGATCGGGGTCATGAATCTGTGTGATCGTGGCCGGTCCCTTGGCACAAAGGCGTCCGCGGCTGGCGGGATGTTTCGGATTGCCTTCAAACTTCGCGACTCGCCCGGTTTCTTTGTCAACATAGGCGAGCAGTCCGCAGGCCGATTCGCAGTTGAAGCAGATGGTCGGTATGAGTTGGTAATGTTTCTTGACGCGGCGCGGCCATGCTTCGGGATCGAACTCGACCCAATCGTCCCACTTTTCGATGGGCGGACATGAGGAAAGATGGCTGCCGTCGCGCTTGAAATCGTTCATCGCGGAATCTCCATAAAGCAACCTCGCTGGTGCTCAAACCCGCTAGCTGTTCGGCACGCTTTGGCCGGCCATGACGAAGCACCATTCGAAAATCAACAGTCCCACCAAAACGAGAACGCCGGCGAATCCAACGACTACACGGTTCGGCGCCCCGAAAGACAGTCGGTCGAATAGCAATAGCAGCAGCGGAATTATTCCGCCCACAGCCACGCCACCGCCCCAGAAAGCTTGGGCGAACGGTCCGTGAGTCATGAGGCGCGCCCCGTAGCGGGCGTTGTCGGTGGTATGGGGCATGGCCACCTCGCCGAGCAGCATGAGCAGATGCAATGCCAGAGTAAATGCCAGCGCGGGGATCGCAACCGACACAGCCATAGCCGATCCTCCGAGCGCTTCCGGAAGCAGCGCGAGCACCGCCGAACCGCAGAGCAAGGCTTGAATAATCAAATGCGCCGGCAGGAGCGGCGTTTGCCACAGGTCGCGGCCTTCGCATTGTCCGAAGAGAAAAGCGGTGTAGGAGGCGGCGCAGAATCCTACGAGGACGGTCGGCCATAACAATATTGATGTGGCAACCGGGAATCCCAACACTGCGGCCAACCAAAATACGCTGCACAGGCCGCTGTAGGCGATCAGTATGAACGCGCCCCGCGCCAGCCACGATTTACTTTGCGGCATGAATACTACGCGCAGGAACCGTTCTTTGTGATCGAGATCCCAGACCAGGAACACGGTCGTGAGAGCTGTGAACAAAAGCGCAACCGTAGCGAGCGTGATATCGCGAACGCGATCGCCAGATAATTTTCCGAACGCCATCGCGATTGCCGGTATAGCGAGCGCACCGGAGCCGATCGACTTGGTCCAACTATAGGCGGGAACCTGCCATCCCCAGGGGCGCGCGTGGGAAACGTCGTAGGCGGCCACAGCATCCTTTTGCAGCAACGGGCTATCGAGCGGATAGACTGCGCCTCCGCCGTGGACGGCGGCGTTGCGCTGCGACCACATGTAAATCGATTCGTGGCGCGCTGCGGTCGGAACGATGGCGCTCTCATCGGCGTCGATGTAATAAAGTTTGGGCTGAGTTCCCTGCTCTGGCTTGCGCACGCGCACCGGTTCGCGGGCAATTAACTGCGCCGCTTCGCTGGCGGGATCGCTGAGATCTCCAGCGATGATGGCGTGCTCGGGACAGACGATTACGCAGGCGGGCTCAAGGCCGATTTCGGTGCGATGCGCGCAAAAGTGACATTTCGTCGCAGTGCCATCGTCCGGATCCATGTAGATGGAATCGTAAGGACAGGCCTGCATGCAAGCCTTGCAGCCGATGCAGCGGTCGGAGTTGAAGTCGACGATGCCATCCTTGCGCTGATACATCGCGGTCACGGGACAGATCGTGACGCACGGCGGTTTCTCGCAATGATTGCAGCGCGTGACTTGAAATACGCGGCGCGTATTGGGATATAGACCCTTTTCGACGTACTTCACCCAGGTGCGGTTTACGCCTACCGGCACCTGGTTTTCGGTTTTGCATGCCACCGTGCAGGCGTGGCATCCGATGCATTTGCGGTTATCGATTACGAAGCCGTATTTCATCCGTGGGAAGTCTCAGCCCAAAACAGTTAATGATACTTGGGTCCCGAGCGAAAAAGGAGTTACGTTGCTGAGGCTTGACGGTTGAAGAGCCGGGCATTGCCGCCCGGCCCAATTCTCCAGTACGGAGTCGTTAGTCGTGGGCCTGCCCGATCAGGTGCTCGACGATGCGGTGCGCTTCGTCGATGTGTTGCAGGGCGCGATGACGCAATCCATGAGCATAACCGTCATCTTCTTTTTCTTTGATGTCGTGTCGCGCAGAATCGAGCAATTCCAGGGCTCGATGATAGCGGCCTCTGCTGGGCATGTGGTTGTCGACCGGAGGATGGTCGTTCAAGTTTTTGCCGTCATCAATCGCAGCCTGCTTGATCTCTGCGATAGCCCTGTCGATCTCTGCGATGGCGTGATCTTCTTCCCGATCCATCCGGCGAGCCCACGTCCCTCGCTCCAGATGGGCGCGCGCATGGCGAAGGTCGGTAAGGGCGTGCAGGTAGGCGGGATGCCTTCCTGGTTCGTCGGCAAAAGCCAGCGAAGCGCAGACAGCAACAAGAAACACGACTACTGCACAATGTCGAACAATCTTCATAGTCTCCTCGAATTAGCCTTTCGGCAGAATGGAACTCGTTGTAGTAACCCGGAGTTGCGATTTTAGACTCGCCAGATTTTAGACTTCAGCGCCAGTTGGCATGAAGTTACATAAGTGCATCGTTAGCTGGAGCACAAACTATCGAGATAACTGGCGGGCGAGAGTGACGCCGCACGCTAAATCTGATAGTCAATGTCTTCCATGATGCGCTGCATTGATTCGGAGAGCGGCTCACTTCCTCCCGTACCTTCGAGTTCACGAACACGCTCGGCCAGGCGTTTCACCTCGGATGCGACCGCGGCCAGGGCTTCCGATAGTGGATCGTTAATCTGCTTGGGATCGGTGATCACCACGCGCTTGCCTTCTCGAAAAATAATGTGCCCCGGCACGCCGACGACGGTGGAATCGTCGGGGACGTTGCGGAGCACGACCGAACCGGCGCCGATGCGGCAATTGTGGCCCACGGTGATGTTGCCGAGAATCTTGGCGCCTCCACCGACAACCACGTTGTTGAGAAGAGTGGGATGACGCTTCCCACGCTCATTGCTGGTTCCACCGAGGGTCACGCCTTGGTAAATCGTGACGTCTTCGCCGACAACGGCGGTCTCGCCGATCACGACGCCCATGCCGTGATCGATGAAGAAGCGGCGGCCGATCTGCGCGCCGGGATGGATTTCAATACCGGTGAACCAGCGCGCTACTTGGGACAGCCAGCGCGCCAGCAGGATGAAATTATGGTTCCACAGCCAGTGATTTATGCGATAGAACCACACGGCGTGCAGGCCGGCATAACAGAGATAGACTTCGAGGCGTGATCTGGCCGCGGGATCGCGCTCGACCACAGTGGCAACGTCTTCGCGGATTAGCGACAACAGATGCGGCATGAATCGTTGATCAGCCAGGGATCACGCCGGAACTTCTGACGTCGGAATCTGCAGCGCCTGGTTCCGGAGCCCTTCGAAGAGAATACTACTGAGGTAGCGCTCGCCAAACGACGGCAGAACCACAACAATCAATTTTCCGGCATTTTCCGGACGCTTCGCGACCTGCAAAGCGGCGACCACGGCCGCTCCCGACGAGATGCCGACGAGCAGCCCTTCTTCGAGCGGAAGCCGCCGCGCCATGTTAATAGAATCTTCGTTGCTGACGGTAATAACTTCGTCGACGAGATCGCGGCGCAGAATGCTGGGAACAAAACCGGCTCCAATTCCTTGAATCTTGTGCGGGGCGGGCTTGCCGCCGGAGAGAACCGGGCTGTCTGTCGGCTCGACAGCGATGGCCTTGAATGACGGCTTCTTCGGCTTGATGTATTCAGCGACGCCGGTGATCGTTCCGCCAGTGCCGACGCCCGAGACTAGAAAATCCACGCGGCCATCGGTATCTTCCCAAATCTCCGGGCCAGTGGTTTCGACATGAATCTTGGGATTGGCCGGGTTGTCGAATTGCTGGAGCATATACGCATTGGGCGTTGAGGCCAGCAACTCCTCGGCCTTCAGAATCGCTCCCTTCATACCGCGTGGGCCGGGAGTAAGAACGATCTCCGCGCCAAGCGCCAGCAGCAGCACGCGCCGCTCGAGACTCATAGTCTCGGGCATGGTGAGAATAAGCTTGTAGCCTTTTACCGCGGCTACGAAGGCGAGCGCAATTCCTGTGTTGCCGCTAGTCGGCTCGATCAGAACGGTCTTCCCGGGCTGAATGCGGCCGGCGCGTTCGGCATCGTTGATCATGCTGACGCCGATGCGATCTTTTACGCTGGCTAGAGGGTTCTGGCTTTCGAGTTTTGCGACGACCTCGGCCACCGCGCCTTCGGAAACGCGGTTCAGCCGGACCAGCGGCGTGTGGCCAATCAGTTCGGTTACGTCCTTTGCGATTTTCATAGATTTTTCGATTCTCGTTATTGTGATTTGATTCTTTTCGATCTCCGATTCGGCATCGGGTCGATCTCAGTACCCGCGGCTGCCATTTTATACCACTAACTCTACTAGGTTACTGGGCTATTTAGCTGTGATGTAAATCACGCATTCACGTAACCTTGCCTGGCCGAACCTTCCCCCATCTAACTTAGCGCTGCCGCGGTTTTCGTCGGCCCACCCGCGCCAGGATACGCCGCACCTTCTTCGGAGAAATCGACAGGCGCGAAGCCACGCGCGATACCTTGCGGCCTTCGCGCTCCCAGACGCGTGCGATCACGATCTCCGCAAATTCCTCACTGATCTGGCGGAAGGTCTTGTCGCCGACCGCTCCTTGCGACCACGCCTTCAGCGCGGGATGCACGCTTCCTTTGCGGAGAATCTTCGCGCCCAGCGTCTGCATATCCTGCCACATATTATTGTCGGGCTGATTCGCTCCGCACGATGCCCGCGCCAGATCATACGATTCGCGTGCGGCCTCCGGATTATCGAAAAACGAATTGCACTGCGTCAATCCCTGCCACAGGTGGGCATTCGCCAGCAATAGATGATGCTGGGTATGCTTCGCCAGTTCGATCGCCTCCTGGCTAAATTCGAAGGCGCGACGGGCGTGGCTGCCGGGATCGGCGCCCCCGCCGATCTCCTCCTCCACCTTCGCGTTTTCGATCATGCACTGGAGAATGCGGGCCCGGCCCATCAGAATAAAATCCTGCTTCTCATCAGCCACATCATAGGCCGAACTGGCCTCCTCTTCGGCGCGCTGAAAATCGCCGCCATCGAGATGAATGTAAGCGGCATTGAGGAAGACGGTGCCCACTCCATGATGGTTGGGACGCTGCGAGTAGATCCCCTGCGCCGCCTCCAGGTGTTCGAGCGCCTCGCGGCGAAGCTGGGTCAAGCGGCTGCGATAATCTTTTTTTCGTGCGTCCGGTTCACAAGCTTCGGCATCACGCAAAGAAAATTTCGAAATGCTTTGCTTACCAGCGTCAGTCTTGGCGCCCGTTCTCGTTTGGCTGCTCGATGACTTGCGCCGTAGCTGCGCGTCGCGATCGATTCTCTTCTGCAACTGAAGAGCAATGCCACGCTTCGCCAGCGCCATATTGGCCAGCGATCGCGCGAGGTTAGGATGCCGCGGATCGCGTTTGCTGTAATGGCGAATCGCGCGTTCGAAAAATTCTATTGCCTTATCGAAGCGTCCTTCGCGACGTGCCATGCGGCCGTAAAAAGACTCGATGTTCCCAAGCGTCACATGGTCGTCGGTCTCGCGGAGCACGTTTTCGGCCGCCTGCGAGATGCGCACCGCATCTTTCCATTTGCCTTGCTGAAACAATATCCAGCTTTCGAGCACTTGCATCACGGCCGCCATGCGCGGATATCCCAGCCCAAGCGCCAGTTCTTTTCCTTTGCCCGTGTAGATCAGAGCCTCGTCGTACTCGCCCCTTCGCCGCAGGCAGCGCCCTTTCCAGAAATAAACGATGGCGAGCAGGAAGCGGTCATCGAGTTCGTCTCCCAGGCTCACGACGAAATCAAAATGCGCGACGGCGGGTTCCATCGTCTCTTCCGCCATCGCAATCATTCCCTCGGCCGAGCGGAGGCATATGTAATCGGCGATGGAAAGGTCGGAGCGCGATTCTGGTTTAAAGCGATTGAGAATTTCGCGCAGCGGCGGGCCGGCGAAGCCGATGTCTGTCCAGATGGCAAGATGGGCTGCGAGACGTGCGGCGTTTGGCTGCGAGGGCTCTAGGCGGACGATTAGATCGTGGTGCGCTTTGAGGCATGTGATGCCGCGCTCAATTTCGCGCGCGGCCACGTGTTCGCGCAACTCCGAGAGGAAGGCAGGGTCAATCGGAACAGCGTCAGCCGGCAGGTTCGCGGAAATACCTCTGCGTGCGCCCATCACCATTCATTGACGTTCTAGTCCAATAAATCGTAACTGGCAAGGGTTAGAAACTCGGCGAACTGCGAGCTTGTCGTCAGGTCTTCAAGGAGCTTGGCCGCCTGACGCAGCTTCTCGTCGTTCTTGCTCCCCAGCTCTCCGGCACGATGATGGATGATCTCTTTGACCATGGGCGCGGTAACGGACTTGCCGTCACTCAGTTGCGTTTTGTACTTCACCCACTGCCATACCTGGGCGCGAGAAATTTCCGCGGTCGCGGCATCTTCCATCAAATTGTAAATCGGAACGCAACCCAATCCTCCGAGCCACGAATGCAGATACTGCATCCCCACATCGACATTCCAGCGCAGACCTTTTTCGGTGATCTCGCCTTTGGGGACGGCGAGCAGATCGTGCGCCGTCACAGTCCGCGCCGATTTCTTATGGGAAGAAATCTGATTTGGCTCGGGCATATATTTGTCGAAAATTTCTTTTGCCACGGGAACGAGCCCCGGATGCGCGACCCAGGTGCCATCATGGCCCGCGTGCACTTCGCGAAGTTTATCCCGCCTGACTTTGTCGAGCGCCTGCTCGTTGGCCGCTGCGTCATTACGGATGGGAATCTGCGCCGCCATTCCGCCCATCGCATGGATGCCGCGCCGGTGACAGATTTGAATCAGCAATTCCACGTAGGAGCTTAAGAAATGCGTCTCCATGGTGACCTCGGAGCGGTCGGGCAGTACGAACTGAGGATGCGCCTGAAATTTCTTGATGTAACTGAAAATGTAATCCCAGCGGCCGCAATTCAATCCGGCAGAATGTTCGCGGAGTTCGTAAAGGATCTCGTCCATTTCGAACGCCGCCAGAATCGTCTCGATGAGAACGGTGGCGCGAATCGATCCGCGTGGAATTTTCAGTTCGTCCTGGGCGAAATTGAAAACGTCGTTCCACAACCGCGCTTCGAGGTGATTTTCCAGCTTCGGCAGATAGAAGTAAGGGCCGGTGCCTTTGCTCAGTAAAGCTGCCGCGTTGTGGAAGAAAAAGAGGCCAAAATCAAAGAGCGCTCCCGAAATTGGCTTTCCTTCTACTAAGAAATGTTTTTCATCGAGATGCCATCCGCGCGGCCGCACCATCAGCGTCGCCAGTTTCGGTCCCAGCTGATACTTTTTTCCTTCCGGGCTCTCATACCGAATCGTTCCTCGAATCGCGTCCCGCAAATTGTGCTGACCTTCAATGTTGTTGCTCCACGTCGGAGTATTCGAGTCCTCGAAATCGGCCATGTAGACGCTAGCGCCGGAATTCAGCGCGTTGATGATCATTTTGCGGTCAACGGGACCGGTGATTTCGACGCGCCGGTCGAGCAGGTCTTTCGGGATGGGCGCCACCTTCCATTCTTTTTTTCGGATCTCGGCTGTTTCCGGCAGAAAATCTGGAAACTTGCCCTTATCGATATCCCCCTGCACGGTGCGCCGGCGCGCCAGCAATTCCTGACGACGCGCCTCAAAGCGGGACGCGAGTTTCAACAAGAAGGCGCGCGCATCCGGAGTAAGAATGCCAGCTTCCATTTCTGACAGGGCCTTGCTCTCGCTGGTGTCGTTCGCAATAGATGTCGGGTTCATGATCAATATCATAGTCCGTTCGCCGGTCTGTTCGCAGACGCAATTCTTGGCACTAGGTCATTTTGACCTAGTAGGTCCGGGCGGACAGCGCCGTTTGTCAGAGAGGGGCAATCCGGGGTCTACTCGCCATGGACGCGAGACTTTTTGAGCGGGGAAACTCATGACGAATTCAAATGGCAACGGCAAGAGCAAGAACAACGACTGGCAGACTAACCCTCGATGGCGCGGCATCACGCGTCCTTATACGCAGGATGATGTGAACCGCCTTCGCGGTTCATTCCAGATCGAGCACACGATCGCGCGCCACGGCGCGGAGCGCCTGTGGAGCCTGTTGCATCACCAGACTGAGCCTTTCATTGCGGCGCTCGGCGCCACCACGGGCAACCAGGCTGTCCAGCAGGTGAAGGCTGGATTAAAGGCTATCTACATCAGCGGTTGGCAGGTCGCCGCCGATGCCAACAACGCCGGCCAGATGTATCCCGACCAGAGTTTATATCCCGCGGACAGCGTGCCCAACCTGGTGCGACGCGTCAATCAGGCGCTGATGCGCGCCGATCAGATCCATCACGCTGAAGGCAAGAATGGAATCACCTGGTTTGCTCCGCTCGTGGCCGACGCCGAAGCCGGATTCGGCGGCAACCTCAACGCCTTCGAACTGATGAAGGCGATGATTGAAGCGGGCGCTGCTTGCGTCCATTTCGAAGATCAGCTCTCCTCCGCTAAAAAGTGCGGCCACCTCGGTGGCAAAGTGCTGGTGCCGACCACGGAGGCGATTCAGAAACTCGTGGCAGCGCGGCTTGCGGCCGATGTAATGGGCGTTCCGACGCTGATCATGGCGCGCACCGACGCCGACAGCGCCACGCTATTGACCAGCGATATTGATCCTCGCGATCGCGAATTCGTTACCAAGCAGCGCACCATCGAAGGCTTCTACCACATTAAGAGCGGTCTTAAGTCCGCCATTGCACGCGGACTTGCCTATGCTCCTTATGCCGATATTCTCTGGTGCGAAACGTCGAAGCCCGATCTTGAGGAAGCGCGTCAATTCGCCGAAGCGATCCACAAAGAATTCCCTGGCAAGTTGCTGGCGTACAACTGCTCGCCTTCATTCAACTGGAAGAAAAATCTTGACGACGCAACCATCGCGAGCTTCCAACACGAGCTCAGCAAGATGGGATACAAATTCCAGTTCATCACGCTCGCAGGGTTCCACGCGATTAACCTCGCGATGTTCGAACTCGCCCGCGGCTACAAGCAATCGGGCATGACCGCTTATTCTCGCCTACAGGAGAAAGAGTTCCTCCGCGAGCAGCAAGTGGGTTACGAAGCGGCAAAGCATCAACGCTTCGTGGGCACAGGATATTTTGATTCGGTACAGCAGGTCATCACTAGCGGCAGCACTTCGACTGCGGCGCTCCATGGTTCGACCGAGGAGGCACAGTTTACCGATGTCGTCGATGCTCTAAGCATGACCTCGGGCGTTATGAGCACCGAGAGTATGGGCGACGCGGTTCTGCCGGATGCGGCTATGATGGCGAATGGCTGGGAGGAATCCGACGAACTGATGCCGTCGGGCGATTAGTTTAACTTTAACTGTCAGCTGAGGGTTACAAATGAAAAGCGGGGCGTACCTGCCCCGCTGGACCCTTGGTTCCGTAGAATGAATAAATCTAGGCTTGCTCCGCTGCTTTTGACCGTTCCCGCTTGCCTTCGCGCAATTGCGCTGCCGTAAACGCAGAGCCGCAGGTTCCGCATCTCCAACTGGTAGAGGCAGTCGTCATAAAACCGGTTCCATCATTTCTTGTCGGCGGCTGGCTCCCTCGCATTGCTAGCACCAACTCCCCGCCGCAGGCCGAACATTCACGTTTTTGCATAACTCCCGTTGAGACACATCTTAAGATAGGCCGCCCGGCTCCTGCGGTCCCCATACGATCCACTCACTCTACTATGTCACAGATATCGAGAAACTACCGATCAATATTGATCGGTAGTAATACGCCTCTGCAGACCACAAACCGCCAATCTTAAGTGTTTATCTCTGCATGTGAGCTATCTTGCTCAGACGCGTGAACCGCGCATGCCTCATCATCGAAACTGCGGCGAACCCGAATCGACCCTGAACTTCTCACCTGCAAGCGCATCATCTCGGCGCCGAATAAAAGGGGATTAGTCCGCTCAACAACGGAGGTCAAGATTATGCCTTTAATTCAACTTCTCGAGGTTTTGATCGTAGTGGGTGTTCTCCTGTGGCTGGTGAATCGCTTCATCCCCATGCAGTCATCCATTAAATCAATTTTGAACGGCGTGGTGGTCATCGCCGTCGTGCTCTGGCTGCTGAATGTTTTTGGTCTCTTCAGTTCGATTTCCCGGATCCACGTTGGCTCGTAAGCGAGCCGCTCCGACCAAACCATCACACAAGTTGGCGTACCGATAAAAAGTCAACAACAAGCAACATGGCAGAACACCTGCCTTAGGAGACATTTTGAATAAGCTCTGGTTAGCCATCCCGATCACCCTTAGCTTGAGCGCATTTGCGCAGAACAATGCTCACAACCACAACATGGTGGTGGAAACCGCGGCACCGGTCACGACCTTCCGGGTTACGGTCGTCAGCCGGAGTGTGCAGGCTGTCAACTACGAGCACCGCAGCGGGCCTTCCCGGGTGGATTTCACGGGCACGGATCTGATGCCCTTCGCCAACGGTGAGGCCAAGGTGAATAGCAAGCGCGGCTCCATTGAGATCGACGCAGAATTTGGCGACTTGCGGAGACCGATGACCTTTGGCAATGAATATCTCACCTATGTTCTGTGGGCGATCTCTCCCGAAGGACGGGCTGTGAACCTGGGCGAAGTTTTAGTGGGCGACAACCACCGCAGCAAAATTCGGGTAACCACCGATCTGCAAGCTTTCGCTTTGATCGTCACCGCGGAGCCTTATTACGCCGTTCGTCAGCCGAGCAACGTAGTCGTGCTCGAGAACGTAGTTCGCGACACCACCAAGGGAACTACCGAGGCGGTGAATGCAAAGTATGAATTGATGGAGCGCGGCGGCTACATCCCCACCGGCTACAAGTTTGATCCCGTGGTGCTGAATGCCAGATTGCCGCTGGAGTTTTTCGAGGCGCGGAATGCCTTGCGCATCGCGCAATCCGAGGGAGCCGAGCAGTACGCCAGCGACAGCTATCAGCATGCTGTCCAGTTGATGAACAATGCCGATGAATACGCGGTCAGTAAACACATCGACACCAAGCCGTTGATCGCGGTCTCACGCGAGGCGGTGCAGACCTCAGAAGATGCGCGCGAAATCGCCGTCAAAAAGCTGGATGAAATACGACTGGCCGACGAACGCCAGAATTCCGCTGATTCGCTCGCGCTATCGCAAGGGCAGGCGGATACCGCTATGCGCCAGAAAGAGCGAGCCGAGGCGGATCAGGCGAGAGCTGAAACCGCAAGAAGTCAGGCGGAATCGGATACGCGCAACGCGCAATCCGCTAAGGCTCAGGCGGAGTGGGATGCGGCCAGGGCACGCGCCGATGCTGCGGATGCACAGAATGCGACCGCGCAGGCGAAAGCCGATATGGCAGCCAACGCGGCTTCGTCAGCCGATGCGGTCTCGGCGGCGCAGGCAGATGCTGAGCAGTCTCGTTTAACTGCGCAACAGGCGGAAACCGATAAAGCCGCTATGCGCAGGAAGCTGTCAGAACAGTTAAATTCCATCCTTCAAACTCGCGATAGCGCGCGCGGTCTGATCGTCAGCATGTCCGATGTTTTGTTTGACACGGGCAAGTACTCATTGAAACCAGGCGCGAGAGAGAAACTGGCAAAAGTCGCCGGCATCCTGCTCGCCTATCCCGGACTCGATATCGAAGTCGGCGGCTATACCGACAACGTGGGCGGCGATGAGATGAACCAGAGACTGTCGGAGAATCGTGCGGGATCGGTGCGCGATTACCTTGTGCAGGAAGGGGTGGCAACGAATTCAGTTTCGTCGAAAGGTTTCGGCAACACTTTGCCGGTAGCTTCCAACGATAACTCTTCCGGACGCCAGCAGAACCGGCGAGTGGAACTTCTCGTTTCCGGCGAAGCCATTGGCAGCCCGGTCAACGCAACGACGGGACGCTTGCAGTAAGCCGGACGCGACCCAGTTCAACTAATTAGTTAAGTAATGGAGGCAACACACATGGAACTAAAAAGCTTTATCAGCACAGCTGTACTGTTTTTGGCACTCGCAGTCGTAGCTCCAGTGTTCGCACAAGAGCAACACGACCAGGACGACAAATCCAAGCCTGCCGCACAAGAGGAAAAGAAGGCGCAGCCGGAGAAATCCACAAAGCAAGAGGAGAAACCCGCCGCGCAAGAAGATAAGAACGTCAAGCCGGAAGAAAAAAACGCGAAGCAAGAGAACCAGACCGTCAAGCCGGAAGAAAGAAACGCGAAGCAAGAGAACCAGAACGCCATGCCGGCACAGAAGACCGAGCAGCGAAGCGTCGGCAACACCGGTGGTGGCCGTATCCCGCAAGAACGCTACCAGGCTAGTTTCGGACAGCAGCACACCTTCCATGTAAGCGAAGGCGACTACCGCAACCACAGCTTCCAATACGGTGGCTATTCGTTCGGATTCGCGGGCGCATGGCCCAGCAACTGGCTCTACACGCAAGATGTTTACGTTGTCGAAATCAACGGCGTCTATTACCTCTGCAACCCGATGTATCCCGGCGTCAACATTGCATTGAGCTTCACTCCGTAGCACTAACCCCGGTGCGGCCTCGCAAGAGGCTGCACTCTTCATCTGTTCCGACTAAGGGGGAAACATGCTCGGAACCATGTTAGTTGTGATTTTAGTGTTAGCGCTTTTTGGCGTGCTGCCCCGCTGGCGCAACAGCCGAGAATGGGGTTATGCCCCGATGGGCGGCTTGGGACTGATCCTTTGCGTCGTCGCCATTCTCCTCGTTCTCGGGCGGATTTGATCGCCCCGCTCGTCGCAGCGGCTAGGCTTCGGTGTACACTTTTATCAGAATCGGAAGGTGATCGATCCAGACTGCCCCTGGACATTTATCCGCAATTGCCCGCAAGGTTCGCATACATTGATGCCAAGCACTCGTTGTACTAATCCCCGGAACTCCTCGGCACCATTCGGAAGTGGCATTCGCTGGCGGACGCTCCCAATGCGAGTCGTCGCCCTTTTCTTGATCCTGATTCTCTGCAACGGCCCTTCCTTCGCGTATTCGGTTTTGACCCACGAAGAGATCATTGACCTGCTCTGGGCGGACGAGATCCGGCCGCTGTTGCTTAAGAAATATCCAGGTTTGACCGACGATCAAATCAAAGAGGCGCACGCCTATGCCTACGGAGGCGCCGTCATCCAAGACCTGGGCTATTATCCCTTCGGCAGTAAGGAATTCAGCGACCTCGCCCATTATGTGCGCACCGGAGACTTCGTGCGCGAACTCCTGCTCGAAGCCCAGGACGTGAATGAATACGCGTTCGCCCTCGGCGCTCTGGCCCACTATTCGTCAGATATCACTGGCCATCCGACCGTAAACCAGTCGGTCGCGATCGAATATCCGAAGCTGCGGAAGAAATATGGCAAGTCGGTCACTTATGCCGAGGACAAAACCGCGCATCTGAAGATCGAGTTTGGCTTCGATATGGTGCAGGTGGCGAAAAATCGTTACGCGTCGCAGCAATATCACGATTTCATCGGATTTCAGGTGTCCAAGCCGTTGCTCGAACGAGCCTTCCCCGTCGTCTACGGACTGCAATTAAAAGACGTCATTGCGCACGAGGACCTCGCCGTCGGCTCCTACCGTTTCGCCATAAGCCGGCTGATTCCGGAGATGACTCAGGTCGCGCTGGAGACGCGCGGGAATGAGATGATGAAAGAGCAACCCGACTTCGCGAAGAAGAAATTCCTCTATCGCCTTTCGCGCTCAGCTTACGAAAAGGAATGGGGAAAGGATTACAGCAAGCCTGGCCTCGGCGCGCGTATCCTCGCGCTAATTTTCCGCTTCATGCCGAAAATTGGACCCTTCAAGGGCCTGGGCTTCAAGAATCCGACTCCGCACACCGAGGACATGTATTTCAAGAGCGTCAACGCCACCGTCGACCAGTATCGCGCTTTCCTGCACGAGGTGCGCGCCGATTCGCTTCGGCTCACGAATTGCGATCTTGATGATGGAAAGGTGACTGCGCCTGGCGAATACTCGCTCGCCGATGATACTTACGCGAAGTTGCTGGAGCAGTTATCGGACCGGAAGTTCGAAGGCATGACGCCGCAGCTGCGCTCTAATATCGTGGCTTTCTATTCCGATCCCGCGGCTGCAAAAGACACAAAAAAGACTGCGGCGGACCGGCAAAAGTTGGAAAAAGACTTGGATCAACTGAAGGAGTTGTCGCTGACGCCGGTAAATGCGGCGAGCCAGCAAGGCGATCCTAGCCCGCCCGCCAATAGCACTGCCGTCTGCAGTGCCACCCCATAGCATCAGGAAAGAACTTAGGCGCTAACCCGGACAGAAACGAGTTCTGGGTTGCAGTGTGAGTTCTGCATCGACTTGACCGCATCTTCCGCGGTAAATCGACCCATCACCAGGGCTAGTTTGCGGTCCGTCGTCGTCTGGATGGGAAGTCGGTCGACGCGCAGCACATACTGAGGGGCATGAGTGCCACCGCGGTTTACTTTCACGACAAACTTGATGTTTTTCATGATTCCTTTCAGGTTCTTCGACCGGTCTCGTCGCGTAACACGGCTCGGGCTTGCTATTGATCAGGAACGAAAGCAAATCCGCGCCGCACAGTGAGTTAACACTCCCCTAGAAATCGAGGAGGCAATTTTTGAATAGGCTTAAGTTAGAGGACCTGAAAGAGTAAGTAACTAACTGCACAACATTGATGTTAGGCCCAGATACCAAGATTGTCAAGCACCGCGCTACTTTCGCAGCACCGATGACCACAAGCCACGCTTCAGATAGCTCAACAAGAAGCAAAGCAGCGCTTGCATAAAGGTGAGCATCCAAAGGACTGCACGAGCGAGAGCTATGGCCAAAAGGATGTCCATCTTCGATGAGCAGTACCGAGTGGTAGCCATCGAGGGAGATCGCTTGCTGATCAAGGGGGTGGTAAGCGGCATCGTGCTCGTGATCGTCAATCCCGAACCCGAATCTCCCCTCTCCCCCGAAGACTATCCGCTGGGAAAACTGATCGCCCTAAGTGATCCCTCCGCCGCACCGATCAACTAAGCAGGAAGAAAGGCGGGAAGGTGACAGGTCGCAGTTGTTAGGAAAAATCAAACGCGAGTTTCAGCGCGCATAAAGACAAGGCTTTGCCTGACACCTGCGATCTGTCACCTTATCTTTGGCAGCCCGGCAGGGATTCGAACCCCGATACGCAGCTCCAGAGGCTGCAGTCCTACCGTTGAACGACCGGGCTGTGCCAGAATTCTAAATCATTTTGCAGGGACTGCAAAACCGTTGTCCTATGCTCGCGTAGTAACAAGACCGATCCACGGAATAACCATCCCCGCTTGCCAACAGGTAAAATCTCTAAAGAACAATGAGGAGTCGCCATGCCCACCGCCGAAGTGTTCCCAGGAACGATTGTTCCAGCCGAAACGGATTATGCCGAGATGGCGCGCCGTCCGCTCGAGGCCGAGCAATGCGCGCTCATCGTCGTCGACATGCAGGAGAAATTGTTACCGCCGATCTGGGAGAAAGAACGCCTGGTTCGCAATGTGCAACTCCTGATTCGTCTGGCTGGCATTCTTAAAATTCCGGCGGTGGTGACGACACAATATGCAAAAGGCTTGGGCAATACTGTGCCGGAGATCGCGGACTTAATGGCGGATAACCCATCCATCGACAAGCTGATGTTCTCGTGCTTTGGAAGTGATGTCTTCTGCTCGTTGCTCAAACGTCTGCCCGGTCAGCGCACGACCGTACTACTCTGCGGCATGGAATCCCACATCTGCGTGATGCAGACGGCGCTGGGCGCGTTGCGCGATGGTTATCTGGTGCACGTGGCTTCCGATGCCGTCAGCGCGAGGACAGAATTGAATTGGCGAATCGGCCTTGACCGCATGCGCGCCGCCGGCGCGATTCTATCGTCCGCTGAAATGATGATTTACGAATTGTTGCGCTCGTCGGGCGCGCCGGCATTTCGGGAGTTGTTGCCGCATTTGAAGGGGTAAGTTCACCACGGAGACACAGAGGCACGGAGAAACGCTATTTTTGCTTTTTCCGGTTTAAGATTTTCTCCGTGTCTCGGTGACTCCGTGGTTAGTTGCATTGCATAAAACTGGACTGCGGCAAGCTTCGCTTCTACTCCGCGGCTTCTTTCTGTTTTACTCGCACTACGGTAATTTTCGAAAACCCTTCGTCGAAGGTTGGCGGCTTCAACTTCCCGGCCATTTTCCGCATGACATCTTCCGGCACCACGCGGCCTCGGCGCTGGTGGCGCTCCAGGCAAACTTCCAGCGGAACATCGAAGAACACACCCTGAACGTCGTAGCCGTAGTCCTTGGCGAGTTTGATCCAGCTATGGCGGTCGTGCGGCGTCAGGTTGGTCGCATCCACATAATTGAGCGGACGCCGGGCAATCAGCCTTGCCTTGAGCATCGAGCGCAGGTTCGAAAATACGAGATCCTGAAAGCGCTGCTCTTGCGCATCGTCGAACAGGAGCTCGCGCAGCAGGTCGCTCGAAAGCGGATGAATGTTGTGCCGTTTGAACCACGAACTCTTGCCCGATCCCGGCAAGCCAATCGCAAGCACGACCGTGCCTTTACTGGGACGGGCGGGAGGCGCCGCAGCCTGCGCAGGCGCCGCTTTGCCTGACGGAACTTGTGCAGATGACTTATCAATGGCAGGGGCTGGAGCTGGCTCTGTGGCGACCGTTGGTTCCCCGGCCGAGTCCGCGGCTGTCGCTTCCACGGCGGATGGTTCGGTTGCGGCGAACGCTGCGGGGCCTACTGGAGCGGGAGGCGAGCCGGCCGTTCGCTGCCGAGAGCGGCCACGACCTCCGCGGCTGCGCCGGCGGCGGGAGACTCGCACTGGCGGCGCCATTGCTGCGGATGCTTCTCCAGCCGTGGAAACAGGCTCAGGCTGAGGCTCGGACGGCGCGGGCTCAGGTGTCGCTTTCGCGCGGCGCGATTCGGCTACAGGAGCCTCGACTGCCTCATGCTGCGGCGCTGCCGGCTCATCGTCATAAAATCTTGGTTGCAACGGCTCGGGAGCCTTGACAGTTTCCTTGCCCTCCGCCGGCTTCTTGCGGCGCTTTAAGCGCTCGCTCATCCATTTACGCATATAGCTGCTTGTAGCACACCGGCGTGCAAGCGAGCAATCCGCGCCCCGTATCGGGAGGGATACCCTGGGTGAAACACACAATCATTGAAACATTGAAACATTGACGCATTGAGTCATTTCGAAGATTGTCGAGAGGTCTAATGATTCAATACCTCAATGATTCAATGATTCAATACAATATCCTTATGAATCCCACCCATCCTGCAACCGTCCCGATTGGCGCCGATCAACTACCGGCCGTGCCGCTCACACTGGAGGGTTATGCCACGCTGCACCAGATGATGCGCTTCCGCTGGACGGCGTGGCGCGCGCTAGCCGAGGATGCCCGTCGCGAAATTGCCGCCGAAGCCGCGACCGTGCTGACGGAGATGGAAGCAAACGCCAATGGTCAGTCGGCCCTCTTCTCGCTGCTCGGACACAAAGGCGATCTGATGCTGATCCACTTTCGCGAGAGTTTCGACCGGCTCAATCAGGCAGAGCTCAGGCTGGCGCGGCTGCGACTCCAGGACTTCCTTGAGCCCACGACCTCGTATTTGTCGGTAATCGAGTTAGGACTGTATGAATCGTCGATGAAAACTTACAAAGCGCTGGCCGAGCGCGGAGTCGAACCGCATTCCGACGAATGGAAAAAAGGGATCGAAGAGACGATAGCGCGCCAGAAAGAAGCCATGAAGCCGCGCCTGTTTCCGCCCATGCCTCCCAATCGATACGTTTGCTTTTATCCCATGGATCGCCGCCGTGGCGAAGACAAAAACTGGTACACACTACCGATGGAAGAACGCCAGCGCCAGATGAATGAACACGGCTTGGTCGGACGGCGCTATGCGGGCGAGGTGAAGCAGATCATCACCGGCTCAATCGGGTTCGACGATTGGGAGTGGGGCGTCGACCTCTTCGCCGACGATCCGCTGGTCTTCAAAAAACTCATCTACGAAATGCGCTTCGACCACGTCAGCGCCGTCTATGCGCTCTTCGGCAGCTTCTATATCGGCCTGCGCTGTCCGGCAAACCGTTTATACGACCTACTCGAAGGAAATTTGCCGGAGCACGCTTAAAACCTTAACCACCAAGGGCACGAAGGCACGCGAAGGGAATACGTCGTTGATTCTTCGTGGACCTTCGCGTCCTTGGCGGTTATCGCTTTTTGCGGCGTGTACGGCCCGCCTGAGAAAATTGAAACTCATGCTTCTTCATATCCACGCGCGCTCCGCGAAAAGTCACGCCCTCCATACGCAACCGGAATCTTTGTTCAGCCGCATTATCTCCGCGCAACTTGATGGCGCCTCCGGAGCCAAGCACGCGATGCCAAGGCAATCCCGGAACCTGTTGCAGGATGCGCACCACCTGCCGCGCAGCGCCGGGCCAACCCGCAGCGCGCGCAATCGCTCCATAGCTCGAAACCCTCCCTGGCGGCACGGCGCGAATGCACCGCACGACGCGAGCGCGTTTCTCCTCCAGGTTTAATTTGCCTTTCATAAGAAGTGCGTGCCGAAGAGTCGAGTCTTCTCATCCACCATGCCGTTTGCTTTCGTCCATGCTAGATTAGATTCACCGATAGGAAATTTATACATGCACATGAAACCCAGAATTACTATGTTTGCATCCCATATTTTTATCCGCCACCAAAACCATTCTGTGGAGAATTCCATGCGTTTCTCGAGACCCCTGCCGCTTACGTTGGCAATTGCCGCCCTCAGCATCATTACCACTGGCTGTGCCACCAATTCAGCGCAGGGTCGTTTCATTAATGCCCTTCAGAACACCAACACCTATGGCGGCACGGGTTCCACGATCGATGTCAAAGTCAATCAAAACAAAATCTTCAGCGGTCTGGGATTCGCGGCCCCTTCATCTACATACACGAATATCGCTTCCGGTAATGACACCTTCGAAGGCTTTGAAAGCCCGGCAGACACGACTCCGGTCTTCAACAATCTAACCGCCAACTTAACAGGTGGAAATCAGTACACGCTGATTGCCGCTGGGCTTGCCGGCGGCAGCGGCCCCTTGGCTCCAGTACTCATCTATCAGCACGACATTAACGATGTGCCGCCGGCGAACGACGCGGAATTTCGGGTCATCAATGCGTCGCCTGATTCGCCGACAAGTGTGGATGTATGGATTATTCCCGAACCGACCGGCGGTCCTTCGGGCACATGTGCGTCACAGACTCAGAACTGTCCTATTTCCGGGCTGGCATATACACAAATAAGCCCGTATATAAAGCTTACCGCTGTTAATGGAGGTTTCGGTTTTTTCGTAACTTTTCATGGGAGCACGAGCCTCATCGCCGAGACTACAGTGCCAGGAACGGCGGGATCGATCACGACCCTGGTGCTCGTGGACACTCAGAACGGTAGCTTCATGAGCAGGACACCCATTATCTTGGAAGACCTTCAGTAATCGCGTCGCGCATAAGAGCGGCCGCGAGGTTCCGGTGTTTTTTTCTCGTCGCGGTCCCTTCGAAGAAAACTCGGGCCTCGTCTGGGTTCTGACCTTCACCATCAAGCTGTTAAAATTCCCACTTGCTCACCACGCAATGGCCGTTTGGAGAATTAAGGATGCCTCGCTGGTTGCAGGTCCTGCCCCTGGCCTTGGCGCTTGCGGCTTTGACGCTGTTGGCCAGTTGCTCGTCAAGCGGACAAGCCAAGGTTCGCTTCGTCCATGCCATCCAGGACGCAGGGGCTCTCGACATCGACGTCTACGGCACCAATGATGGTGCGGGCACGATCGAATTCAGCGACATCTCTTTTCTCGGAGTTCTGCCGGCTCAGCCCGGCTATACCACTCTCGATTCGGGCAGCAACGCAATCGAAGGTTTTTTAACGGGCACGACGACCGTCGGATTCATTAGAACGAACGTCAACTGGAGCGGCGGAATTGAGTACACAGCCGTGGCAACTGGATTTTCCAAAACAGGCACACCAGCCGGCAGCAACGTTCAAATCTTGTCCGTTCCTGACAACAACATGCCGCCGGCGTCGGGCGACGTCGAATTCCGCGTCATCCACGCCTCGCCCAGCGGGCCGAGCCCCGTGAACGTGTATATCGAATTGAATCCGTCTACTGCTCCTGCTGGGACTCCTGCGATCTCGAGCCTGATCTACACTCAGGGGAGCAAGTACATATCGGTTGCCTATAATCCGAATAATGTGACTCCGGCGCCGGGCTTCACTTTGTACGTTACGACGACGGCGGGAGCGGTCATTTTCAGCGAGGCGATCAATCCCGCGGAGGGAGCGATTCGTACGCTGGTGCTGACGGACATTCAGAACACGAAGCTGCAGGGAGTGACCGCCATGCAGCCGTCATTCCTGGTGCTGCCAGATCTCAATTGATCGCGGCTACGCGGCGTCTCTCTTGAAGGACTTTGCCGCCGACTCCGCATCGCTGAATACTTCGAAAATTGTAAAAAGTTTGGTGATCTGGAGCAGGTCGCCTACACGCTGGCTCACGCTGGCCAGTTTCACCGAGCCTCCGGCGTTGCGCGCAGTGGTGTAGAGCGAGACCAGGGTCCCGAGGCCGCCGCTATCGATATGATTTACTTCCCGGAGATTCAGCACCACCTTGGGGCTGTTGGCGAGCAGTTTTTTGACGGCGTCGCGGAGGCTGGCCGACTCTTCGCCAAAGACTACCCTTCCGCTGCAATCGACCACCATGACACCCTCCAGGGCCCGCGTGCTCATGCTA
>JBEKXO010000025.1:0-34259 GCA_049511995.1 Terriglobales bacterium | reverse complement strand
CCCATGTTATAACTCACGACGATCAGGATTCCCGCGAGAACGGCCATGGGAACGAAGCTGACTAGCTTAGCGGCGAAGAGCAGAACCGCCAACAGCGTCAACGCGTGAATCATGCCGGCCACGGGAGTTTTGGCTCCGGCGCGGATGTTGGTGGCGGTGCGAGCGATGGCTCCGGTAGCGGGTAGGCCTCCGAACATTGGCGAAGCGATATTGGCGATACCCTGCGCTACCAGTTCGACATTTGGATTGTGGCGGTCGCTGGCGTTGGTACTGTTGCTCATGCGGTCGGAGACTACCGCGGACATGAGCGATTCGATGGCGCCGAGCATGGCGACGGTTAACGCAGGGCCCAGAAGGCCGTGAATCAGATCACCGCGAAATGTAGGAATGTGTAGATGGGGCAACCCACTGGGAATTCCGTTGAAACGGGAGCCGATGGTTGCGACTGGAAGTTTGAAAATCCAAACCGAGGCAGTGCCGAGGACGAGGGCTACGATAGCGCCGGGAATACGGTCGGAGACGGCGCGGCAGGCAAGGATGATGACGATGGTGCCGGCTGCCAGGGCCGTTGCTTCGAACGAGAAGGTATGAAAATTCTGCGCCAGCGCTTCCATGCGCAGCCAGAAGACGCCAGGAACCGTTTCGAGTTTAAGGCCGAAGAAATCTTTTACTTGCGTGCTCGCGATGAGGATGGCAATACCGTTCGTGAATCCGATAACGATGGGGCGTGGAATGTACTTTACAGCGGAGCCCATGCCGGTGAGGCCCATGATCACGAGAATGATTCCCGCCATCACAGTGCACATGAAAAGGCCATCGACGCCGTGGGCAGCGACGATGCCCGCGACGACGACGACGAAGGCTCCGGTCGGTCCGCCGATCTGCGTGGTCGAACCCCCGAGCGCAGAAATGATGAAGCCGGTGACGATGGCGCAGTAGATGCCGGCCTGAGGAGTGAGTCCCGACGCAATGGCGAAGGCCATGGCGAGCGGGAGTGCGACGAGCCCTACCGTGATTCCTGCGACCAGGTCGTGCAGGAATTTATTCAGGTTGTAATCGCGCAGGCAGAGGATTGACTTGGGGAGCCAGCGCTCGTCGTAAAGTGTGAATTCCATGGGGAATAGTGATTATCTCAAGTTGGCGCAGGGAGTTATAGTCCCCGAAAGGGTAAGGCTCCAGACGCTCCTTTGGAACGCACTTGTTCGGGACAAACAGCCGACTCACGCTGGCTGAGATCTTGCTTGGACACTCAGCCACGCTTTCCGGAAACCGCCCACCCGCGGGCAGGCAACTCGATCACTCCCGTCTCGTTGGCAGCCAGCGCGTCGTGCAG
Source organism: Terriglobales bacterium (assembly GCA_049511995.1). Lineage (GTDB taxonomy): Bacteria > Acidobacteriota > Terriglobia > Terriglobales > Acidobacteriaceae > Acidiflorens. The sequence goes on along the minus strand of JBEKXO010000025.1, from coordinate 32,926 downwards.
GCGCTCGCGAATCGCGACCTGGGTCGCCTTGTCACGGCTCACAAGATAGTTGGGAGCGGAACCTTGTCCGGCGAGCAGCGGCTGCCAGTAGTCGTCAAAATTGATGAAGCGCGTGACGATGTTGATCGCCTGAACTGCCACTCGCTCGAGGCCGGCGCTCTCAAACAGCTCTCGTAGCGACTCTGGATTGCAGAGGCCGAAGCGATGGGCCTGATCATACACTGACGCTTCAGGGTCGACTGCAGTCGCCGCGTCCCAGAACTCGCGCAAAAAACGGGTTCCATCGGCGTAGTCCCAGACATAGATTGCTATAACGCCTTCGCGATCTGCAACGCGGCGCATTCCGTGCAACGCGTTTTTCGCGTCGGGAAGATAATTCAATCCGAGACCGCAGACAATCGCGTCGAAGCTGGTTGCTTCGAAAGGAAGCGCCATCGCGTCGCCGACCTGGAAACTGACGGAGGGGCCGGCACGATGCGCTCGAGCAAATTCAATTTGCTGGAGTGATACATCCACGCCCACGATCCGCGCGGGTGCGAATCGCTGAACAATTGCTTCGGTGAGAACACCGCTGCCGCAGCAAACATCCAGCCAACGCAGTTTCGGGGGCAAATTCAGCCAGTTCAGGAACTCGTCGGCCAGCAAACGGCTCCAACGCCCCATCCACCGATCATAGTCGGCGCCGGAGGTCCATTTGTCCATTTTCACGGAATCAGCTTTTCCTAGAACTTATTCCACAGATACTGGTTGTAAACGTCGTGATGGTACTGCACTTCGGGCGCCTTCACAAACGTCCCCAAGAGCCGCGGGCAGCGATCGGCCGACGCTTCTTTCAGGTCGGCATAGCGTCCTTTTACATCCTCGCCCATTAATTCGGACGTCCACTCGGCTTTGCGGAAATCCGTCAGTGCTTTGTATATGTTATCGGGGAGATAGCGTTCGGCCTGGCGCAGATTCTTGATCTTGGCGGTGGTGCCTTCGAGTCCGGTCTTGAAAATCGAGAGCATCACAAGATAGGGATTCGCATCCGGCGCTACGGAGCGAACTTCGACGCGCATGCTGCGCTCGTTGCCGATGGGGATGCGGATCATCGATCCGCGATCGACGGCAGAGGCCTTGATCTGATTGGGCGCCTCGAAGTGCGGATCGAGTCGGCGATAGGCGTTGACGCTCGGATTCAGCAACAGGCAGATGTCATTGCCGTGAGTCAGGATGCGGTCGATGAACTCCCACCCTGCCTTGCTCAGTTTTTCTTCGCCCTTCGGATCCCAGAAAAGATTCTTGCCGCCCTTGCTGATCGAAACATTGGTGTGCATGCCGCTGCCGTTCACGCCGACGACCGGTTTCGGCAGGAAACAAGCGGTGAATCCCATATTGCGGGCGACCTGCCGGCAGATCAGCTTATAGAGTTGAATGTGATCGGCGGCGGCGACAACTTCGGCGTAGTTGTAATTAATTTCGAACTGCGAAGGCGCGACCTCGGGGTGATCCTTTTCGTTTTCGAATCCCATAGCGCGCTGCACTTCGGCGGTGGTGTCGATGAACGTGCGCAGCGGATCGCCCGGCAGCGAGTGATAGTAGCCGCCCGTATTCACGTATTCGAACTTGCCGGTCTCATGGTAGGTGCGCTCGGCATCAGACCCGTTGAAGAGGAAGCCTTCGATTTCGTTGGCTGCGTTGAGAGTGTAGCCTTGTTTCTGGTACAGGCCCTCGGCGAAACTCTTGAGGACTCCGCGCATATCGGCGGAGTAGGGCTCGCCACCCTTGTCGATGACCTCGCCGAATACCATCACCTTGCCGGGACCGAAGACGTCGGCCGGGCCCCAGTAAAAGGCGCTCCAATCAATGCCCAGTCGCAGATCGCTCTCGCGCTGAGCGGTGAAGCCGCGAATCGACGATCCGTCAAAGGTCAGGTTGTCATAGCTCTTGAGCAGAAATTTTTTGTCATAATCGAGCATGTGCAGGCGGCCTTCGAGGTCGCTGAACATCACGGTCACGGCCTTAATGCGGCCCTCGTCGGTCAGATACTTGAGGCGCTCATCTTGAATTTTCGAGGCAGCAACGCGGTCGAGGCGTTGCTTCTTCGCCTTCAGATTCATCTCTTGCAGTTCGTCGTAGGGGATCGCTAGGAAATTCCGAAGTTCAGTTGACATGCCTCTCCTTGTAGGGGCGCAGCCCAGAATTCAGGGTATGACTAATGATAACGAAATAGGCTATCGCGCTGGAAGCGAGCGTACAAATAGAAATCGGTTATAGCACCGATCAGGTTTTCCGATTTGCATCAGGAATGGTGCACAGTTGGGCGAAGCCTGTCGGGAGGATTTTTACCGCCGAGGCGCCAAGATCGCCAAGCAGAATGTGGGAAAGCAGTTCCGGGAACCAACCCTTATAAAAAGCGCTCCTCGGCCTCTCGGCGCTTCGGCGGCGAAACTGTGTCTTCCGTGAAATAATTGAATGCGAGGAAATTGAATTTGAGTTGCGCGATTTGCGAACAACGAAAAGAAAAGCGCTTTTGTCCCGCCGTGCACGGCAAAATCTGTCCGCAGTGCTGCGGGGAGCAACGCGAGGTGACGCTCGATTGCCCAAGCGACTGTCCTTATCTTTTACAGGCTCGCCAGCAGGCGCACGACCACGAGACCACGCATGTTCTCGACGAACGGGCGGACGCGCCGGACCGCGCGGCTTTGTTTCCCGAGATCGAGATTTCTGAGCAGTTTCTCTATGAGCGTGAGGAGCTGATCATTGGATTAAGCTATGCGCTGGCCAAAACCGCGCGCTCCGAGCGCTCGCTCGACGGCCGCCCTCTCATGGATCGCGATCTGCTGGCCGCGTTAAGTTCGCTCGCCGAGAGCTATCAGACGCTGGTCAATTCGAACCTCGTCTATGGGCAGCCGACCGCCAACCTGTCGCACCAGGCGATCGCACGCGAGGTGGGGACGATGGTGCGCGAATTTCGCGAGGCCGAGCAACGGCATATTGGGCATACACGTCTGCGCGATTCCGAGGTGCTGATAGCGCTCGTCTTTCTTTTGCGGCTGGGTTGGGGGCGGACTTCCGGGCGGCCGAAGTCGCGAGGATTCGTTGATTTCCTCTTTGCGCAGTTCCCGGAAAAGCAGTCAGCGATCGCTGCGCCGGACGCGGCAGGCAGCCGCATTGTGATTCCTTAGTACGAACGACGTATCGATCTCACAACCGCCTTACCGCCTGCCCGTCAGCCAATTCCGTGAGAAGTTCCTCAGCGGTTTTTCCGAGCTGCGGATGACGGGCCTCGGGAGCGATTTCTGCCAACGGCTTCAGCACAAAGCGTCGCTTATGCATCGCCGGATGCGGAATTCTCAAGCCTGGCTCATCTATTACGCGATCCCCGAACAATAGAATATCGATATCGATGTTGCGTGGGCCCTTGCTCTTCATACGGACACGCCCCATTTGGGCTTCGATCTTCAACGCAAGTTGCAGCAATTCTCGAGGCGACTTGGCGGTGGCGATGGCGGCAACGCAATTCAGAAACCAAGGCTGGTCAGGCACATCCAAGGGCTGAGTCTCGTAGAACGCGGAGACGGCCAAAAGCGGTCCGGCCACGTCTAATTGTACGAGGGCGGCCCGCAAATTGGCGGCGCGATCTCCCAGATTGGAGCCAAGGGACAGATACGCTGTTTCGCTCACACCAACAGTTTCGCGGGGAAAGACGGGCGAATCCAGAGAAATCTTTGGCCCGACCGGGGCTTGCCGGTAACCCCACCCTGTACCTCGGTTACTTTCTCACTTTCTCTTGCCCCGGTATGCTAAAAATGCGATGAATCTGGACTCTCTCCTTATCAGCCGGGATGCTGCTTTGCTGGGCGTATTGCGACCGGCGCTGGAGAAGATCTCGGTCAATTTGCAGGTTTGCCCAGGAGGACAGCCCGGCAACGAGATGCTGGCAAAGCGCAAGTTCGATGCTGTGATCATCGACTGCGACGATCTGCAGAACGGCTTTGATCTCCTGCGCACTCTCCGCCAGACGCAAAGCAATTCCAAATCCGTTTCATTCGCGGTGGTCAATGGAAAGACGACGACGCAGGAAGCGTTCCACTCGGGGGCAAACTTCGTTCTGCAAAAACCGCTCACTCTGATGCATGCCTCGCGCTGCTTCAATGCGGCTTTGAATTTTATGGTGCGCGAGCGCCGGCGGTATTTCAGGCAGCCCGTAGACATGCCCGTGAGAATCGGCCTTCTGCAGCATCACGAAATGACGGCCACGGCAACGAATCTGAGCGAGGGCGGCATGGCTATTCGCGTTCTCGGCAAACTCGCCAAGGATGCCCAAGGGCAGATTACCTTCACGCTGCCGATCGTGAACATCTCGCTGGAATTGAAATGCGAGGTTGCGTGGGCGGATGGCACCGGCCGGGCCGGAATCCGCTTCATCGAGGTGCCGCAGAGTTCGCAGTATCAGCTGGAAAAATGGCTGACCGAACGCTTGCAGGAAGAGATGCCCGCAGCGTTCAAAGACCACACTACGCCTCTTTAACCGCCCTTGTAGCCAACCCAAAATCCTTGCAATTCCCTCGAGTTTTTTATTCAGGTAGTATCCAGCTTGCAACTTGCCTGCGGCCGTCGCTGTGGCACTGTAAAGGGGCGAGGCCTCCATCGCTGCGCATGATTACCCTGGAAGAAAAAATCGCTCGTACGGAGCGCCTGCTGCGGCGCCTGGAAGATGATCAGCCCTACCTCGACGTGCGCTTGTCAGTGCTTGGAGCCGAACATCGCCAAAGCGCCCATGCCTTCGCCGACCGTGTGCGCGCCGAAGCGGAGGCCGAACTGCAGCGCCTGTTGGCCGAACGCGGAACACCCCGCGAGGGGAACGTCCCACAGCCCGCCGACTGAATCGAGCCTCACGTCAGTCACAAGTCAGAGAAAAGCAAACTCGTAGTAGGCCGGTTTGAAACACACATCCCTCAGCGGCTGAAGCCGCATTGATTTTGCGGCAGTTATGGCATGGCTTCACAAACCAGGAGGGTCGACTGTCACAGACGAGACAGTCAGTCGGCTGGGGGTACCAGGGAATGCCGCCCCAGCGAACTACAATCACAGGCTCAGGCTGGCGGCGGCCACTAGCGCGGGCGGGGCTAGTTCATCTTGCAGCGAGATTTCTTCCCAGTACGACTTATCGCGCAGAATGCGCGAGACGAGCGCGGTGTGCATGGCATGGCCGGCACGATCGGCTACAACTGAACCGAGAATCTGTTTTCCGAGGAGCGCCAAGTCGCCGATCAAGTCGAGTACTTTGTGGCGGACGAACTCGTCGGGAAAACGCAGGGGTGGATTCAGCACTTCGCTGCGATTCATCACGATGGCGTTAGCGGTGGATGCTCCGCGAATCAGGCCTTGCTGGCGCATGGCGTCGGCTTCATGCAAGAAGCCGAAGGTACGCGCCGGAGCAATCTCTTTCAGATAACTGCCGTTCGTAAGGCGTACGCAGAAGCTCTGCTTGCCGATCAGCGGATGAGGAAAGTTAATCGAATAAGAAACGGAATAAGTGTCGGCGGGATACACGGCGATGAATTTATCGCCTTCGCGCAATTCAATATCGCGCACGATGCGCAAATACTTGCGAGCCTTGCGCTGCTTGCGGATGCCGGCCTTCTGAATCATCTCGACAAAGGGTTGCGCGCTGCCATCGAGGATCGGCAACTCGAGATTGTCGAGCTCGACGATGGCATTGTCGATGCCGATGCCGGTGAATGCCGACAACAGGTGCTCGGTGGTGGAGATGAGCACGCCCTTTTTCATCAGGCTGGTGGCGTAGCTGACGCGGGCTACGTTGCGTCCGCTAGCCTCGATGGGAAAGCTATCGAGGTCGGTGCGATGAAAGACGATTCCGGTGCTGGCCGGGGCGGGCAAGATACGAAGGGTAACCGGGGCGCCGCTGTGCAGACCTGCACCAGTGCAGGTGACGGCGGCGCGAATTGTCTGCTCGTGCGTCAAGGGGGAGCGCTTGTAAGTCTAATGTTGTGTATTAGCTTAGCGCGAGTGCCCGACTTCCGTATGTGGCAAAATAGCCACACTCCGTGGTTCAGTGCACCGGAATTAGGGCTAAGTTGTTCAGGTAGTTGTGGATGACTGGATATTACTAAAGGGTCAACTTTGACTGTTTCGTCGGCTGGGCATGTAAGGAGATCGATTCCTGTCTCAGCGCTTCTTGATCGGAACGGTGGGATCGTAGGTCACCGCCGCTTCGAACATCGTGTCGGGCAGTTTCAGGTTATAGCTGGCGGTATTGATGAAGCGCTGTTGCGAGGTCTCTCCGTTGAAGTAACGGGTAATGGAATGCGGTGTCCAGATTCCCTGCACCAACTTGTAGCTGTCGTAGACCTCATCCTCCACATCTTTCTGCTTGTCCTTCGGATCGCGCCAGGAATAACTGATCTTGACCGGATAGTGCGTGTTCAGATCGAGGTATACATTGACGGAATCGTTCTGGTCGTTCAGCAGCGTGACTCCCTCGGTTTCTTTGCCATCGACGACCGCAGCGCCATTATAAAAAAGGGCGACGTTGGGATCGCGTATCCACTTGCGAAATACCCATTCGGGCGAATGGTGGCGGCGGCGAAGATAGTTTTCCAGGTCGAGCTTATCCTGCGCGGCGGTTCCCTTGTATGTGATCTCGTAGCCTTTGTCGCCGTTGTGAATCAGGACAACATCCGTCTTATTCTTGACCTTGACGTCTCCGACTTGCCCAAACAGCAAGAAAACATCTTTGGTGTGGATGACTTCAAAACGATCCTTGTCGGGATACTCGACATAGTAGCGGTAGGGGATTCCGGTGCTGTCGGTGCGTCCGTGATAGAGCGGATAGTAACGCCCTTCCTCTTCGCGGTTGGCGTAGGCGAGGTAGGGCTCCCCGCCGAGCGACTGGATCGTCTGATCGAGGACGGCCCGCGCTTTGCGCGCATTATCGGAGTCGTTGAGGTTGATGGCAGGCTGAGCAGCGGTAGCAGGCGCAACCGACGGCGCGCTTTGCGCGACACCGAGCGCGGCTTGCGCAGCATATAGGGCGGACAGTAGCAAGACAACACGAAGGCGACTCATGATTCCTATTGATTAGAAGCCACTGTAGCCATTTTAGCTGTACTGAAATACTGCCAGTTCCAGCCTGACGGCTCTCCTCTACCCGACCAGCACCGCGCCGCCATTCACGTTGAAAACCTCGCCCGTGATAAATCCAGCGTGAGGCGTGCAGAGGAACAGAATCGGCGCGGCGATCTCTTCCGGCTTTGCTACCCGCCCCATCGGTATGGTTCGAAAAACCTTCTCGCGCGTCGGGGGATCGTTCAGCGCCTCCGCGGACATATCCGTATCCACCCACCCTGGCGCAACGCAGTTGACGTGAATATTGTCGCGCGCGAGTTCCGTGGAGAGCCCTTTGACCATGCTGATCAGCGCGCCTTTCGACGCCGCATAATCGCAGTGGAAAGCTTCGCCGCGCTGTCCGGCCGTCGAACTGACGAGCACGATGTGTCCGCTGCCCTGTTTCTTCATTTGCGCGACGGCATGCTTGACCAGGCCAAAGACGCTGTCGAGGTTGATGGCGATGGTGCGATGCCATTGCTCGTCCGACATGCGATCGACCGGTGCATCCTGCGGAGGCCAGATGCCGTGATTGGCCACGAGAATGTCCAGACGCCCGAAAACCGAGACCGTCGACGCCACCAATTGCTGGCCATTGGCCGAGGCGGAAAGATCGCACTGCATGGCGCGACAATTTTCAGCGCCGCATTCACGCACCAGCGCGTCGGCCTGCGTCTTGGCGGTCTGATAATTGAATACGACTTTCGCGCCGGCGGCGACGAACATGCGAACCGTGGCGGCTCCAATGCCGCGCGAGCCTCCGGTGATGAGAGCAACTTTGGAATGGAGAGTGAGATTCATAGCGAGTACAAAGTATCGCATGCCGAATGCGTCGTGTGGCAACTCCGGATCGGCCGCCCCAGTTGACGCCTGATCTCTGTCGCGCTTACGATATTTATTTGTACCCAGGGCGGGGTTGGGGCCTGTGGAGCAGGACTTCTGTTTGCGGCAGACAGGATGTATTCAGTAATCGTGAGCAGCAATCATGGATAAGAAGAAGCTTGAGACGTTCAGAAAGAGACTGGAAACCAGGCGCCAGGAATTGAGCCACATGGTGGTTCGCAACCAGAAGGATGGCCGCACCGCCGACGATGAGGCCACGCAAGACGTCGCCGATCGCGCCGCCAGTTCTTACAACAAGGAATTCCTTTTCAGCCAGAGCAATAACGACCGGCAGTTGCTCAACATGGTCGATGGGGCGCTCGCCCGCATTCGCGAAGGCAGCTTTGGAGAATGTGTCTCCTGCGGCAAAGAGATCAATGCGAAGCGGCTTGAGGCCGTCCCGTGGACGCGCCATTGCATCGAGTGCCAGGAAAAGGCCGAAAAGGGTCTGCTCGAAGCAGCGCAGTAGTCAAACATCGGGTGATCAGGCGATCGGGTCATCGAGTGATCGAAAACCAATCGCGACACCTTGAGTCCTTCAGCACCGCTCCGTTAATGCCGTTCCGTCACTAAATCCGGGTGACAAGAAATTTACAAATCGCTGACTTCACCCTGACAAGTCTCTCCTGAGTCCTGACTAAGATTGCCGTCGCCGCAGAATTGGGGATTTATCCCCATCCTGCGCGGGCAGGCGTGGCGCTCGTCCAGGCCGCCATCAAGTTTCGACTCAAGGAGAGTTCGTTTATGCGTCAGGCATTTCGTCACAATCTCTTAGTCGCAGCACTGCTTGTGCTTGCGTTGTCGCTGGCCTCTAACCTCGCCTTCGCTGAGTGCGGGCAGGCGTATAGCGCTACCACGCTGGTGAAGAATACAGGCAAGACGGGCGACAAGCAGCTTATCAACCCCTGGGGACTGGCCTCCAGCGCGACCAGCCCGTTCTGGCTGAGCGATGAAGGCTCGGGTCTCTCCACGCTGTACACTAGCGCCGGCGCGAAGCAAAGCCTGGTGGTCACGATTCCGTCTGCTTCCGGCAGCGGCCTCGGTTCGCCCACGGGCATCGTCTACAACGGTTCGTCGGAATTCCAGATCGACAGCTGGACATCAGCCTTTCTCTTTGCCACGCTCGACGGCACCATCAGCGGATGGTCGCATTTCGATCCCGATAACGCGCTGATCGGCGTCAATAACTCAAGTTCGGGCGCCATCTATACCGGCCTGGCTATCACCAGTCACTCCTCCGGCAATCTGCTTTACGCAGCCGATTTCTGGAACAACAAAGTAGATGTTTACGACGGGACGTTCACTTTTGTCATGTCGTTCACCGACACCAGCCTGCCGGCGGGCTTCGCGCCATTTGGCATTCAAGACATTGGTGGCCAGGTCTATGTCGCCTTCGCCGCTACGAGCGGCGGCCCAGGTGGATACATCGATATTTTCAACGAAAACGGGACGTTCGTGAAGACGCTCATTAAGACGAAACACCTTAACCAGCCATGGGGAATTGCCATGGCGCCGTCTAACTTTGGCGTGCTCAGCAATACGCTGTTGATCAGCAATAACACCAACGGTGGCATCATCAACGGCTTCAATCCGACGACTGGCGCCTATGTGGGAACCATTAAGAATTCCGGGGGCAAGAACATCGTCATTAACCAACTCTGGGGGATCGAGTTTGGTGGTGGATCGTCCTCGAACGGCAATACCAACCAGCTTTTCTACACGGCCGGGCCAAAGGACAACCTTAACGGAATCTTTGGCGTGATCAATGTTGACTAACGATGCTGACCAGATCCATGGGTGACTCCTTCCACCCTCCGCCCGGCTGGCGGAGGGTTTTTTCTGCTTTCAACTCGCGATCCGCCTTTCGAGTAACCATAAGCCACTGATTCCATTAGCATAAGTGGCCACCGACAAAACGGCTCTCCCGCGCCAAACTTTCCCAGCCTTCGCAACCTTCGCGGTGGTATCATCCTCTAACTGGACTACGCTGCGCCTGTGGGTCGGCGCAGGGAAAATTCTATCTTTCGAAGGTGAATTGGTTATGGCTTGGACTACTCCCGTTTTCGAAGAAGTTGTGCTGTGCTGCGAGATTAACTCGTACGTCAGCGCAAAACTCTAAACCAGCAAAAACACACAGAAGATGCGCATTCGGATCCTCGGTTCTGCGGCCGGGGGTAGGTTCCCGCAGTGGAATTGCGGCTGCGGAAACTGCGCTGCCGTGCGCGGAAACACCCGGGATGCGCAGCACCAGATGTTTCGCGGTAAGCCGCGCACGCAAGCTCAACTTGCGCTCAGCGCAGACGGCTCCACATGGTTTCTAGCCGGAGCCTCTCCCGACCTCGCTTTTCAAATTGAAAGCTGCCCCGATCTTCACCCCCACCCTTTACACAATCCTCCGCGCAATTCGCCAATTGCCGGCGTAGTGCTCGGCAGTGCCGACCTCGACCACGTCCTCGGCCTGCTCCTGCTGCGCGAGCTTCAACCTTTGCGTGTTTACGCCGCTCCCTCGATCTTGCGGATTCTGCGCGAAGAGAACAGTATGTTCGGCATGTTGAACCGCGTCGAACCGCAGGTCGTTTGGACGGCAATGAAGGCGGGAGCGCCGTTTCCGCTACTCCTCGCAGACGGTCAAGACTCCGGATTGCGCTGCGAGGTTTGCTATCTTTCCGAGCGCTATCCTAAGTATGTTAAGAGTAACGGCTTCCCGCGTGAGGCGACCGCGGCGCTGTTTTTCGAGTCCGCAGCGGGAAGGCGCGTAGCCTATATTCCTGCCGTCGACGAGATTAGCGATGCGCTATTGGCTAAGATTGACCTGGCAGACTTGCTCTTGTTCGACGGCACCTTCTGGAGCGATAACGAACTGATACAGGTTCAGGGCAACGGCCAGACTGCGCATGAGATGGGACACATTCCGGTGCAGGAGAGTCTGGGGCTGCTCAAGAACATTAAGGCCGGGCGCAAGTTGTTTATTCATCTCAATAACACGAATCCGATGCTGAATGAGGCGAGCCGCGAGCATCAAGCCGTCCGCGATGCTGGATGGGAAGTGGCGGAGGACAATTGGCAACTCGAACTATAGCTTCGGAAAAAGATGCGTCGAGTGGGAACGGTGCGAAGCTTTCATTCGAAGAATTGCGCGCGGCGCTGCGGCGGGTCGGCGAAGAACGCTACCACCACAAGCACCCCTTCCACCTGCTCATGCACGAGGGCAAACTCAGCCGCGGACAATTGCAGGCTTGGGCGCTCAATCGTTATTACTACCAGTCGATCATTCCAATCAAAGACGCCATCATTCTGTCGCGAGCGACCGATCCAGCGTTTCGCCGTGTATGGCGCAAGCGCATTGTCGATCACGACGGAGATGCCGAGCGCCACGGCGGCATTTTGCGCTGGCTCAAACTTGCCGAAGCCACTGGCCTCGATAGCGAGCGCGTCATTCGGGTCGAAGGAGTTCTGCCGGCAACGCGCTTCATCGGAAATGAATACCTCAACCTGGTGCGCACGCGCCCATTTCTCGAGTGCGTGGCCTCCTCGCTGACTGAACTTTTTTCGCGAGACCTGATTGCTCTGCGCATGGAGAGGATGCGACAGCACTATCCCTGGCTCGCCTCCGCGCTCGACTATTTTGAGGCACGGCTCACCGAGGCTCCCGAAGACGCTGCTTTCGCGCTCCAGTATGTGTTCGATCACGCCGCCACGCGCGCCGAACAGGAGCAGGCGATTCAAGCTCTCCGCGACAAGTGCGACATTCTTTGGGCGCAGCTCGACGCGCTCTATTTTGCCTATGTAGAGCCGGGCTGGCCGCCGCCGGGCGCGTTCCGTATTAATGAGCAGGCGGAGACGAAGCGTGTCTGAGCTCACCGACGCGAGCGTTCCGAAGTTTGCCGCAGGATGCCGCTGGGGAGGCACGACCGAAGCGCCTGTCGTGCTCTTTCCCGAGGGCGCCATCCGCGTCGAGGGAACGGGGCGCATCATTCTAGAACTCTGCGACGGGCATTTAATGCTGGCGGAAATTGTGCGGAAGCTGGAAGAACAGTTTATGCTCGCGCCAAAAGGCAAGATTCGCGCCGATGTGCTGACATTTCTCGAGCAACTGCATGCCAAGCGCATTATCGATTATTAAGTCGATTCACTGACTAAATGCCTCAGTGTTCCAATCCGCTGGCCCTGATTGCCGAGATTACGCACCGCTGCCCCCTGCACTGCGTATATTGCTCGAATCCGCTGGAGCTGACATCGGGCAAAGAAGAGCTTGAGACCGCCGACTGGCTGCGGGTTTTCGGCGAGGCGGCGGCGCTCGGAGTTCTCCATCTTCACCTCACCGGAGGCGAACCGCTGGCGCGGCCCGATCTTGTTGAACTCATCGCCGGGGCGCGGCAGTCGCGTCTCTACACAAACCTGATCACTTCGGGGATCGGTCTGTCGCGCGAGCGTCTAGCGCAGCTTGTCGAAGCGGGTCTCGACCACATCCAACTCAGCTTTCAGGATTCGACCGAAGGCCAAGCGAACTGGATCGCGGGAGCGCGCGCGCATGCGCACAAGATTGAACTGTCTGGATGGATTCGCGATCATCAGTCCGGTCCACGTCGCATCGCCTTCACCACGAACCTGGTCGTTCATCGACAAAACATCGATCACCTCGAAGAGATGGTCGCCGCGCTCGAAGCGCTGCACCCCGATCGCATGGAAATTGCGCACGCGCAGTACTACGGCTGGGCGCTGAAGAACAGATCGGCGTTGCTGCCCACGAGCGCGCAACTGGATCGCGCAGTCGCCGTGGTTCAAGCCGCCGAAGAACGGCTGCGCGGAAAGGTTCGCATCGATATGGTCGTTCCCGATTATCACGCACGCTTTCCCAAGGCTTGCATGGGTGGATGGGGAAGGCAGTTGATGCTGATCGATCCGGCTGGGCGGGCGATGCCTTGTCACGCGGCTGGCGTGATTCCAGGCATGCGCTTTGATAATGTGCGCGAACACTCGCTCGGATGGATCTGGCAGAACTCCGAAGCCTTCCAGAAATTTCGCGGTGAAGAGTGGATGCCCGAGCCCTGCCGCTCCTGCGACCGGCGCAAAGAAGATTTTGGCGGATGTAGATGCCAGGCTTTTCTGCTGACAGGCGATGCTGGCGCGACCGATCCGGTATGCGAACTCGCGCCGCTACACCACATCGTCGAAGATGCGGTGCGCGAAGATGCGGTCGCCTCCACCGCTCCCCAATCTCGCGAAGCGACTTTCCACGTTTTGCAAGAGAGGATGGCGGGATTCTGGAGTTACCGGACGCACCCGAAGTGAGCAATCCCGAACTGTTTTTCAAAATCAGTTAAGGGGTTTCAGGACGTTTCATCCATCTGGATTTACCTGGAGATGGCAGATTCTCAGCCCGAAGGGCGACCGACAATAGCCCGGCGCTTCAGCGCCGGGATCCGATCGAGAAGATGATGACGTCCCGGAGGGACGACTGAAACTAACCCCAAACGTAGCTCGGGTCATACTCAATCCCGTGCTTCTTGAGAAACGCCAGGAACTCTTCTTCGAATCCACATTTGTGATGATGTTCAGCCTGGGAACGAATGTAGGCGATCGTGTCTGCCTGCTACGAGATCCCGACGGAAAATGCGCCATATCCCGCTTGCCACGCGAAGCTGTTCGCACCCGAATCGTTCATCCATTTTGAGGAACCACCTTTGAGCAACTGCATCGCCTTTGCAAGTGGCATCGTGGCGGGCATGGACAGCAGCAAGTGTACGTGGTTATCAGTGCCACCGACCGCGATAGCTTTGAAGCCATTCTTACGAGCGATTCCACCCAAGTAGGACCAGAGATCGGGTTGTTTTGATGACGGGATCAGGCCTCGGCGATCCTTCGTGGAGAAGACGCAGTGCAAGAGTTCGGAGACATAGGTGTGGGACATCGGTTTCACTCGCGCCTCCGGGGCTTGTTCCTTCCATGCATTCTGACCCGGCGCTGAAGCGCCGGGCTATTATCAGTCGTCCCTGCGGGACAAGTGCCTCGCCGACGGAGAAGTGTCTCGCTCGCCTCGGACAAGTGCTTCGCTCGTCGATTCGCAGTCGGATGCCATGTATGGTTGTGTCACAGTTGGTAGGTTGCTGATGTGACCGGCGAACATTGGTTTTGTGTCGAATCGTTTTTCGACGGGCACCCGCTTTGACGCTCCCGAAATCCGCCTGTTAGACTAACTAATTGTCATCCTACCGCTAACCAAAGAAGGAAATCCGTGCGCGCAGAGACCCGGCATCAACTAAAACAGGACCGCTTCAGCAAGGTCACATTCGAGGCGGCGGAGAACGCCGCCCACTGGACCGTCGAGCACCAGGCAAAACTCATTGCCGCGGTCATTGCGGTCGTTGTCATCGCCGCAATCGCGTTTGGCGGGTGGTACTACGTCAACCAGCAGGATGAGAAGGCAAGCGCCGAGCTTTCGACGGCAGTCCGAACATTTGAAACGCCGGTGCGTCCACCAGGAGTGCCCGCCCAGCCTGGATATGACAGCTTCGCGTCATCGCAGGAGCGCGCCACCGCGGCGCGCAAGCAATTCCAGGCGATTGTCGATAACTATCCGCACACCCACACCGCCGACATGGCGCGCTATTTTGTAGGCTTGGCGTCGGCCCAACTCAACGACAACGCCGCCGCGGAGCGCAATCTGCAGGAGGCGGCAGGTTCTTCGAATCCGGACCTGGCATCGCTTGGCAAATTCGCGCTGGCTTCGGTTTATCGTTCAGAGAAGAAAGATGCGCAGGCGATTGATCTCTATAAGAAGTTGATCGATAAGCCCACCATCGTGGTCAGCAAGGTGACCGCGCAGCTCGAGCTTGCCGATTTCTACGAGTCGCGGCAGAAGCCCGACGAAGCGAAGAAAATTTACGACCAGGTGCAGAAAGATAATCCGGCGACCGAGGCCGCATCCTTGGCCCAGCGGCGAGCTGCGGCGCTTAAGTAAGAGATAATCCGCAGCCACAGCGGCTCTTCATCGTTCCCGCGAGCTGGCCGCTTCCTCGTGCTTTTCGGCAGCGTTATCAACCACGTCCCTCACCAGTTCACGGCGCGTGCTTCCCGGACCGTCCGAAGGCACAAGCGCCCGCACCCGCCGCGCCGATATATTCACGGGATCAAGCTTCAAAAGTTGGCCATCGCGCACTTGTACCTGGAAACGAAACCAGTCCGTGCGGTACATGCGTCCGGCGGCATAAAACGTGATAGAGACGGCGAGCTGTCCGGCATAGTCCTCGCCAGTGCAGGCGAAAAAGCGCTTCCCGAGATCATCGCCCCATGTCATCCCGCCGACCAGCGGCTCATTGAGAAAGCAGCGCAAGGACGGCACCGCCATCGACAGCTTGCGCAGTTGCAGCATCTGCATGAGCACTGAAATTTTCGCCAGGTTCGTGGCATAGACTTTCGCCTCGCGGGCCGATACACGCTCCAGTTTGATGTGCAGCTCGGGCGCCCATTCCCGCTCGAATTGCTCGCGGGCGAGCGCCAGGCTGCGGTCACTCGACTCGGTATAGCGCAACGTCGCCCGCACCAGTATGAGGCTGACCGCTGTGGTCACCACGGTCGCAATCAACGGAATGTAGGCCAGGACCAAGGTGAACGAGATGACGTGCTGGCTGAACCATTGCGTTAGGTTCATTGCAGAATGGTCCTCCTCAAAGGACGCGATCGGGCCGGATTGCACTACTCTAGCGAGACTTGGCTATGTCGGACAGCTGCCGAAAGTATCGTCCGCGCGTTCTAGGCCTTTGGTCATCTGGCGACTCGGCCATGCCGCATTCCGCCGATTTAGCGGAGCTGGCTACGCCTAGCCAGATGCGCCAACGGCCTGCTTAAGACATGAGATCAGCCGCTCGCAGTCGGCGGTTGTGTTATACACGTGCGGCGTGACGCGTATGGAAGTGCCGCGTACGCTGACAAAGACTTTTTCGCGCGCGAGCTTTTCGGGGAGGTCTCGAGGGATGCCGGCCTTTCTGCGCAGGCAGAGGTAATGAGGGCCGCGCAAGTCGTCAGGTGGAACCGAGAATCCAAGTTCCTGAGCGGCGCTTGCGAGTTGACGGTTGAGCGCGCCAACGGTTTCGGAGACCTGCTCGACATTCCACTCCAGCAACTGCTTCATGGCGCGAACGGATGCGGGCAGCAGGGCGAAGTTCGAGCGTTCGCCCATGTCGAAGCGCCGCGCACCCGCATCGTAATCCCCTGTGTATAAGATGAGGCTGGAGAAGTCGCGGGCGTTTGCGCGCTGAATCCAATTTTCCTCCAGCGGCATCCCGTCGTGCCATTTCCTGGCGACGTAGAGAAGCCCCACCGAGTAAGGGCCGAGCAGCCATTTGTAGCTGGCAGCAACGGCGAAATCAGGCTGTACATCTTTCACACTGAAGGGCAGCGCGCCGAGCGATTGGGTGAGATCAAGCGCGAGCGCAGCTCCAATCTTGCGGCACGCTTCGCCGATACGGACGAGATCGAGCCTGCCGCCGCCCGTCCACTGCACGTTAGGCAGCGCAGCGATGGCCACGTCTTCCGTCAGTGCGTTCAGAACAGCAGCAGTCCAGTCTTGATCCTCGGGCCATGCGACGACTTTCAGTTGAGCGCCCATCTCCTCGGCGCGCCGCTGCCACGCATAGTAATGCGAAGGGAACTGCTCGTCGAGCACCAGAATGCTCTGCCCTTTCTTGATCGGCAGATTGCGCGCGGCAGTGGCGATACCGTAACTGGCGGAGGGGACGATGGCAATATCGTCAGCCGAAGCGTCCAGCAACTGCGCGGCGGTAGTGCGAAATTCGTCAGAACCGGTAAAAAATTTGGCGGGCGTGATCTCCCAAGGGTGCGCCTTGCGGCCAAGGCCTATGTTTCCGGCGTCCAGTGCAGACTTCATCAGCGGCGACATATAGGCGCAATTGAGATATGCGACATCGTCGGGAATATCGAAGAGATGGCGCTGGCAAGCAAGCATGGGCTAGTCTTTTCTATAGAGTTAGTATTGATAGCCATCAGTCTATCAACGCCGAAGGGATTGCCGCGATGAACCGAACCGGACGAGACCGCTCGAGAGTCAATCGAGCGAAATTGTGGAGCACAGTTTTGCTGTCGATAACTCTCGTGGCGAGTTATGCGCTGCCGCAGACTGGACATCCAGGTGGTAGTGGGTCGGCGTATCGTTCTCCCGTGGCTTTCGCGCGTGCCGAAAAATTGAAGCGGGGCGTCAATGCCAGCGAGTGGTTCGCGCAGGTCTACGACAAACGCGGCTACACGAAAGAACATTTCCAGACGTGGACGACTGCCGACGATATCGTACTCATCAAGTCGATGGGCTTCGATCATGTGCGGCTGGGCGTGAACCCGGAGCCGATGTTTAACAGCGGCGAGCCGAATAAAATTCCGGCGGAATATCTCGGCTATTTGGATGCGGCGGTGAAGACGATTCTCGATCATGGGCTGGCGGTGGTGATCGACCTGCATCCGGAAAGCGATTTCAAAGCACGCCTGACGAAAGACGACGATTTCGTCGAACGCTTCGCCGATTTCTGGCGGGCGCTGGCTCAGCATTATTCGACCTGGGATGCCGACCGAGTTTTTCTTGAAATCATGAACGAGCCGGAGTTCAGCGATCGCTACCGCTGGCTCGGAGTGCAGATGAAGGTCGCAGCGGCGATCCGCGAGGGCGCGCCGGGGCTTACGATCATCGCGGCGGGCGCGCGGTGGTCGAGCGACGACGAACTGGTTTTTCAGGAGCCGCTGCACGATCCGAATGTTATTTACAACTTTCATTTTTATGAGCCGCACATCTTTACCCATCAGGGCGCGACTTGGGGCGCGTATTACTGGCATTGGCTGCGTGGTTTGAAATATCCCTCGAGCCCGGAGTCGGCGGAGATAGTGGCGCCTCTTGTGCCGGATGAAGTCGACCGTTTACAGGTCATTCGCTATGGCCGCGAACATTGGGATGCGGCGCGAATTGAATCGGAGATGAAGCAGGCAGCAGAGTGGGCGCGGCGGCGCGGCGTTCCGCTGGTGTGCAACGAGTTCGGCGTGTATCGCGCGTATTCGGATCCGCAAGACAGGGATACATGGATCCGCGACGTACGCACTGCCCTTGAGCGCCATGGGATTGGCTGGACGATGTGGGATTATTCGGGATCGTTTGGCGTGGTTACGAAAAATGATGGGAAGACGGTGGCGGATGAGGGCGTGCTGCGGGCGCTCGGACTGAAGTGAGCTTTCAGAGTTTCTGCCCTTCGGCGACTTGGCTTGCTAAGAGGAAGGTCTTCGGGTATTTTCCTTCCCCGCAGAGCTTGAAGGAGCCGAAATCCTTGTACCAACGCCCCAAAGGAACTTCAGGCTTCGATTCGATCCAGAGGCGAAGCCGATTGAGGTCGTCGGCGCTGATCTTGCGGTCCCGCATCCGCTCTATAAGATGATCGCGAACCGCGGGCGGAAGGCGCGACCAAGTCTCAATTTGCTGCATTACTCTCCAAAAACGAAGCGGCCTAACTCATCGCCGAGCTTCTTGACGTCCTCCGGATTCTTAGACGAGCGGAAGCGTTCGGCAAGCTCGAAAAAAGCCTGCTCCTTTTGCTTGGCGGCCTCGATGCCCTGTTCGATGAGTTCTACCAGGACGCGGTTATCGCTGAGGCGACGGCGTCTAGCCAGACGGTCCACTTGCTGGGCGACCTGTGCGGGGAGAGTAACGCTCCGCCGAACCTGCTTTGTGGTTGACATAGCACCAGTATACACCATTATGGTGCGCAAGCCGAGGTTTTGCCACGAACCGCCACGAACTTCGGGAGAGCAGGGAGAGCGCTTGCCCATCTATATCATCTGCTTCTTCCACTTCCCCCGTTTGAACAACACGGCGCTCGTGGCGGCGATTGAGCATTCCGCGACCACGATGGCGATGAATGCTCCGTTCGAATGCAAGCCCATCGGAATCGCGAGCCAGTAGGCCAGTGGAATTTCGACTACCCAGAAGCCGAAGAAATTTACGATGGTGGGCGTGACCGTGTCGCCCGCGCCGTTGAACGCCTGAAGCATGACCATTCCGTAGGCGTAGCCGATGTTGCCATAGCTGATAATGCGCAGGCAGGTTGCCGCCAGCGGAATGACCGCAGCATCATGGGTGAACAGCCGCGCGATCGGCTCGGCCATGAGTATGAAGAACACTCCCACCGATCCGAGGAAAAGCATATTGTAAAAGCCGGTGCGCCAGACGGCTTGTTCGGCGCGTTCAGGCTTGTTGGCTCCCAGATTCTGGCCCACGAGCGTAGCGGCCGCGTTGCTGAGTCCCCACGACGGCAGAATGACGAATATGACCACGCGAATTGCGATCGTGTAACCCGCGAGCGCGGCGGCTCCGAAGACGCTCACAATGCGCACGAGTCCGATCCAGCTAGTGTGGGCGATCGCGAACTGCAGTATCCCCGTCAACGACACTCGCACCAACCGCAGCAGCACGCTGACATCGACGCGAATCTGCCGCGTCAGGATGCGGATGCGCTCGGACCCTCGGAGCAGGCGATAGAACTGGTAGCCCACGCCGATGCTGCGCCCGGTGAATGTGGCCAGAGCGGCACCGGTTACTCCGAGGCGAGGAAAGGGCCCCAGCCCAAAAATCAAACAGGGATCGAGAATCAGATTGATGATGTTCGAAACCCACAACAGGCGCATCGCGATGGCGGCATCGCCCGCGCCACGAAAGATCGCATTGTTGAGGAACAGCATCAGAATGGCGCCGCTGCCGCCGAGCGCAATCCGGGCGTAGCCGCTTCCTGTCGCGACGATGTCGCCCGAAGCGCCCATCAGCCGCAGCAACTGAGGCGCATAAACGAAGCATGGAATTCCGATGACGATCGACGTGACTAATCCCAGCACGATCGCCTGCACTCCGGCCACGGCCGCGCCTTGCGGGTCCTTCTCTCCTATACGCCTTGCCACCATGGCCGTCGTCGATAAGCTCAACCCGATGCCGACCGCGAAAACCAGGCTGAGCAGCGACTCGGTGAGCCCAACGGTGGCCACGGCGTTGGCGCCAAGCCGTCCCACCCAGAAAACGTCCACTACCGCGAAGAGCGATTCGAGCACCATCTCGAGGACCATGGGCACGGCCAGCAGCAGGATCGCCCGATTCAGGCTTCCGGTCGTGTAGTCCTGATGAGAACCGCGGATCGCTTCCCACAGAGAACTCCATAGGCTGCGCTCCGGTGAGGGCGGCGGAGAATTCATTACCGTAACCGCATCCATAAATACCTGGCAGGCTTTCTACGCGTCGCTGCCGTCAGTTGAATGAAAATGGCACGACGACATGGCTAAAGCAAAGGGAAAGACGGATTCGATATCCGCGACAGCGGATCAGGAGAAAGGCGAATTAGACAAGATCAAACATCGGCGAATCCTTAGCGGGTCGGCGGGCCTTCTCAACGATCTGCGGATGGCCAGCCGAAGTGAAAAACATTCTATCTGGAAACCGATAAAGCGGCAATAGTTTCGATCTGAGGGTAGTGCCTCAGTTCAAACTGAGGCACTACCGATCTGAGTCCAGGAAGAGGAAGATCTCGATCAATTTCTTCCTGAAGATAAGCCGATCGGGTGGGCAATCTCGCGCACGAACCACGCATCGTCGGTGGACGATTAACTCTGGCCGTCCCCGGATTCGAGTTCCTGACAAAGCTGACGGCCCAGATTCTTAGCTACCGAATTCAAGTCTTTCGCGAGTGCCAGCCGCCACTTTTCCGTGGACTGTTGTGCGAGCTCTTCGAGTTGCTGCGCGATCGACTGCAACGCTTCCTCGCCTTGGGCATTCAGAGAACCCGAAAAGGAGCCTTCAATCCGGTTCTGGATCGTTCTCAAGTGACCACATAGCTCGTTGATCCGGCCTTCCACTTCAGTCGACCCGCGCGCTTTCAGGTCCTTGAGAGTCAACGCGACCGCGCTCTCCAATTCCTTTTGCGCCTCAGAGACGATTTCGCCGGCCACGCGTTCAAGATGCGCGTCAAGGTCTGTCTCGAGGCGGCGCACCGACTCGTTCAATCCCGCTGTTCTCCGCCCCAGGTCCGAAACGTCCGACTGAAGCTGGGACGCCTTTGCAGCGGAGTCACTCTGCATTTTTTTCATCTCCCCGCGGTGAGCGTCGTGTGACTCCGCAAGCTGCCCCTGCAAAGACCTCAACAGCTTCTCCCCGTGCGCGTTGAAATGGGCTCCCGTCTCCAACGCCTGACGCTGCAGTTTCTCGATTCCGGCGCGAACATGTTGTTGCGCCGCGCTGGTCAGTTCCTTCGACAATACCTGCGCCCGTTGTTCGACAGCGTGCAGTTCCCCGGCAAGGCGGTGCCTGAACTCGGTCAGTGCGGCGCTGACCTTTTGCTCAATCGCTGTTTTTGTCGAACCAAGAATCGCAGTGGACTGTTCGCGTGTCTGCTGCAGAACGCGCGTCCCAAGATCTTGCCGCAAGCGCTCCCAAAGCTTCTCCTCCAACTCGGGCGGAATGTACTCCAGCGACACTTCGAAGCGATTGCGCTTGGAATTGGCGGCCAGCTTCTCGCGCAGTGCCGTGACCTCGGTCTGCAAGGGCAGAACAAACTTGGCAAGTATGCCGCGCAGACGGTCCTCCGACAGTTGTTCCTCGATCTTGGCAAGAACCTCGCGCGACGCGCGCGATGGAGTTTGCGGTTTGTGCATAACGGTGAGCGTGGGCGCCGGCTTTTGCGTAGGCTGCAGCGCCGCGGACGCGGGCATCTCGACCACCTTCCAATCGTCGGGATACGATTCCAATCCCCAAAAATTTTCTGGACGGTCGAGCTGCGCGCCCAGCCGGAAGCCTTGTCCGTCGGCTCCCATTGGCTGGCAGAAAACCACATACGCGGTCGCCTGCCGTCCTCCCCGGCTATGCAGGCGCAGCGCGCTTCCGGCATCCAACTTTAAAGGAAAGCGGAGCGCGCAACCATGCGCGCTGACTACCAGCGTCTCGCAGACCTCGGAGAACTGGGCGTTCGGCTCCAGGCTGGTAACGCGTATAGGAACTCTGATCGGCACCCTCGAGCTGCGCCGCAATGTGTGACCGTTGGAAGCAGGCATAGTAATCCTCAGCGTGATTGGGAGGCTGGCACCGCCGACAGGCCGTTGAGCCCCTGCATTAAAGTACCGCGATGTGTTTACCGATGCCTCTCTCGGGAGTTCGCTTCCAAGATGTTCCAGCGGACACGCGGCAGACAGCCAGATGTCAGGGCCAGCATGTACCTCGGACGGAATTCTGCTGGTACCACCGGACGGCGTCTTTTGGGAATTAGTCCAGACTGCCCTGCTCGATCACCACATTCTCGCGAACAATGAGCCGGTGGGCAGCCATTTCGCGCAACTTTGGCAAAACGCGATTTACGTGCTCGTCGGTGTCGACGAAGGAAATCACGACGGGCAACTGGCCCCCGGCCTCAACCAGATGCGCGGTGTGAACTTTGCCCCGCCCCAGAAAGCCAGCCACCGCGTGGAAGGCGACGGCCCCAAAAGAATTTTCTTCGCGCAAATATTTCAGGATTTCGAGATGCAGCGGACGATGGCGCCAGGAATCGCCCTCGGTGAGATAGATGGTGACTTGAACGGCCATGGCCTTCGACCCCACTCCAACTCCGGCTGCCATTTTACAACCCGCGCGCGATTGCCGCGCCGACCAGCACCGCGCCGAGGCAGAGTGCGTTGCTGGCCACAATGTTGATGCCGGTGAGGAGCCACTGTCCTTGCTCCATCAGCGCGAAGCTTTCGAATGCATAACTGGAAAATGTCGTGTAGGAACCGCAGAACCCGATGGCGACCAACAGGCGCCAGCGCGGATCGAGCAATACTCTCTCGGTTGAGAACACGAGGAAAAATCCGAGCACAAGACTGCCGGTGATGTTGATGAGCAGCGTGCCGTAGGGGAACGCCGACGTGACGTGGCGCGAGATCAGGATGCTGAGGTAATAACGGGCGCTCGCTCCGACAACGGCGCCAATGGCGATCCACAGATAGTTGGAGAACTGGTTGGCGAGATGGCTTGCCTGCAAGCTCACGGCAGACTCCTCCTGCAAGAGTTCTGTAGGAGTTATCAGCCGGACATGGGCGGTTAATGGCGAACTCCATCGCCAGTTGCATCAGTATATCGTAGAGACGGCGAACGGACGAAGATGACTAAGGTGCGAAGCGGTAGGCTAGAAAGTTCCTAGCCAGCGAATAGGAAAGCGGCTTCCCAGCGCTTTCACAAGGCGCTCGTCGGCGGTGATAAGTTGAGTTTTGGCAGTGAGCGCGAGTGCGACGTAAAGGCTGTCGTAGAAACTTCGGTCGTAGTCCACCGCGATCTGGAATGCTTGAATCAACAAGTTTGAGGTAGAAATAGTCTGGATCGCGAGCTCCGTTATGCGCAAGAGAGTTGCGCGAGTTACACACCTCGGATTCTGGAAGCTGGTCGTAGCGTTGTCACTGAGGAATGGCACGGATGGAGGTGACGGGAAGCAGCCGCAAGTTCCCACCGATCCGCTCGCGATAATCGCTACGCTCCTTGACACTCCGTTTTCAGCCCTTTATTCTTAATAATTGCTCCCTGAGAGACTTTCGTCTCTGTGCGCACTTCCGCAGGCCTTTGCGGTAATTTGAAATGGGGGCGGCGGAGATTCCAAGCTCCAATGTTCATCGAACTTAAGGATCTGGAGCTCCACCCGGTCGATTTCCGGGAGGAGTTCAGCCCGGGTGTGATCGATCTCGGCGAAGAGGTGAGGCAACGCTCGCCCCTGCTTACCGAGGGTCGTGCCGATCTGGTCGAAGAGCATCACGGCAAGCATCAGGTGGTGCAAGACATACGGCTCAAGGGCAAGCTGGCGACGAGCCTCGAAGTGGCGTGTGCGCGCTGCCTCGATCCAGTCGTGCATCCGGTCGAGCGCAGCTTCGATCTGCTCTATCGGCCGCTCGGCACAGACTCCGGCCACGAAGAGCTTTCGGTGACCGACGCTGAGGCCGAGATCGGATATTACGAGGGCGAGGGCCTGTTGCTCGAAGACGCGCTGCGCGAGCAGGTGCTTCTGGCCCTCCCTTTGAAGACGGTTTGCCGCGAAGACTGCAAAGGTTTGTGCCCGCACTGCGGCAAGAATTTGAATGAAACTCAGTGCTCGTGCGTGGATGATGTTGAAGATCCACGTTGGGCGGCGCTGAAAGAGATACGTACGAAATTGAATCAATAGGAGAAAGCTCCCAGATCCTGGTTCTCAGTTCTCAGTCAATCCGCTCTTGCTGAGAACTGAGAACCGAGAACTGAGAGCTAAAAAAGATGCCGAATCCAAAACGCAGACATTCACAAAAGCGCACCGCCACACGCCGGGCGCACGACTCGCTCTCCAAACACTCTTTGTCGGAGTGTCCGAACTGCCACGAGCAGAAGATGCCGCACCGGGCTTGCCCGAAGTGTGGAACCTATAAGGGCCGCGAAATCTTAGAGGTCGCCGAGAAGTCCTAAGTTTCTTTCTTCCTCCATGCCAACCGTAATCGCCCTGGATGCGATGGGGTCCGACAAAGCGCCGAGGCCTGAACTGGAAGGCGCTTTGCAGGCGGCGCGCCATCACGGCGTGCGCGTGCTTTTGGTCGGACCGGAGGCGCGGCTGCGGCATGAGTTGGCGCACTATCCGGGCGCGCGGCGCCTGGGAGTCGAGGTCGTTAACGCCAGCGAAGTCATCACCATGGAAGACAAAGTGGACGCGATTCGCGCCAAGCGCGATTCGTCGATCCGCGTTGGATTGCGTCTCGTTCGCGAAGGCCGAGCCGCGGGCTTTGTTACTGCGGGCAACACCGGCGCAGCCATGGCCACGGCGAAAGTCGTGCTTGGCGCGCTGCCCGGAGTGGACCGACCGGCGCTGGCAGCGGCCTTCCCGACGGTCCTCAACACAGCCGCAGTGTTGCTCGATGTAGGCGCAAACGTCGATTGCACGGCTAACAATCTCGCTCAGTTCGCGGTCATGGGAGACATTTATTGCCGTTCGATCTTCGGCATGAAACATCCGCGGGTCGGCTTGCTTTCGATTGGCGAAGAAGAGGGCAAAGGCAACGATCTAACGCGCGAGGCCTTTCAACTGCTCAAGCGGCTTCCGATAAATTTTATGGGCAACGTGGAAGGCCGCGACCTATACAACGGCCATGTGGATGTGATCGTGGCCGACGGCTTCGTCGGCAATGTCGCGTTAAAGACCTCAGAAGGCGTGGCCCGACTGGTGCGCGCCGTGTTGAAAGATACTTTGAAGGCGACGATCACACGGCAGGTAGGCGCATACATTTCGCGCAACGCGTTTTCGGATTTCAAAAAGCGCCTCGATCACACCGAGTATGGCGGCGCTCCGCTGCTCGGCATAAAAGGCGTCTGCATCATCACCCACGGATCGTCGAATACGAACGCGATCAAAAATGCCGTGCGCGTGGCCGCCGAATTCGCCGAGGGCAAAGTCAACGAAACCATCGAGCGCGAGCTGGCGCAACTGAGTGCAGCGGTTTAGAAAGGTCAGAGGTAAGAGGTGTGATTGCGGAGGTTAGAAGCTCGTCGCGCAAACGTCCTTGTGAAGCGAGTTTTAACCTCGGCAATCTCACCTCTAACCTCTGACCTCATACGATATGACGAACAGTTCTTCTAAAATTGCATTTCTCTTCCCCGGCCAAGGCTCTCAATCCGTTGGCATGGGCAAGGATCTCGCCGACAATTATCCCTTAGCCCGTCAAACTTTCGAAGAAGCCGACGATGCGCTCGGCTACAAGCTCTCCGAGGTTTGCTTTGCGGGTCCGGAAGAAAAATTAAAGCTGACGGAAATTACGCAGCCTGCGATTCTGACCGCGTCCGTCGCCGCGTGGCGCGTATTGCAGGAAAAGGGCCTGCAGCCGGATTTTGTTGCCGGTCACAGCCTGGGAGAGTATTCGGCGCACGTCGCCGCCGGCACGCTCGCCTTCACCGACGCAGTTCGCACCGTCCGCAATCGCGGCCGCTATATGCAAGAGGCAGTTCCGGTCGGCGTAGGCGCCATGGCCGCAATTCTCGGAATGCCAATCGACCAGGTCACCCAAATTGCCGCCGATGCGGCCCAGGGTGAAGTTTGCCAGTCGGCCAACATCAATTCACCCGAGCAGATCGTGATCTCGGGCAACACCGCCGCCGTCGAGCGCGCCATCAACCTCGCCACCGAGCGTGGAGCGAAGAAAGCAGTCAGTCTGCCAGTGAGCGCGCCTTTCCATTGTTCGCTGATGCAGCCGGCGCAGGATCGCTTGGCGGCAGATCTAACCGCCCTAAATTTTCAGAATCCATCGTACCCAGTGATCTGCAATATCGATGCGGCGGCGGTCACTTCCGCCGAAGCAGCTCGCGCCGCCCTGATCCGTCAGGTAACCGGTACAGTTCGCTGGGAGCCGTCCATACGCCTGCTGATCGATCACGGAGTCCAACTGTTTATTGAAGTAGGCCCGGGAAAAGTTCTTTGGGGATTGATGCGGCAAATCGACCGCGCAAAGACAGCGGCCACGGTCGGAGATACAGCTTCACTAGAGAAAACGCTAACTCAGATCGCCACCCTGGCAGCGTAGCGGAATGCTCACGTAGGGACAGGTGCCCTGACCTGTTCAGCCGAGCAAAGCTCGGCAACGCTCAGAACGGATAAACCGTCAGCGTCTTATCCGATTTCTGCACGAACATGCGCGCGTGTTCCGTGCGTTCGTTGACGATCACTTCGACTACCACTCCACCACCGCCAAAATTTTTCGTATTGGCTGATCCGTAGATCCGGTGCGACTTGACCAGTCCCCACTCGCCGCCCGGTCCCCAGTCGCGATAGAAATCGGCGTAGGTATATTGCGAATACTTCTGCTGATGTTGGCGCCAGCCTGAGTCGTTGAAATAAATCCCATACGCAGTTTCATAATCCTGATGTTGCAGAGCGCTAAAGAACTTGTCGGCGGCGTGCTCCTCAGGCCAGTTACGATTGAACCACGCTAACGCAGCAAAAACGATCACGATCACCACCGCAGTGGCAATCCTGATGTTGCGCCTTCGCGCTTTCGCGGGATCGTATAGCGGGGCGTCGAGCAGGGTCATAAGGTCTTCGCTACAAGAATACCTGTTAAGAATAATGGATAAATGCGGAATGAGTCATTGGCACACCCGCGTATAAGCGACGCATAAGCCACTTTTTTCAACTTCGGGGTTTGAACCATCCAGTTCATCCGTATACCCGCTCTACATGGTATCGTTGAGGAACTTATTTCGATGACGGCTTCGTTCCCATTTGGAGCGCACCTGTTTGTGCCGATTTGCGCCGCTCGCCTATAGCTACCTGTCAGATACCTGTTAGAGATCTCAGAATTCCCGGTTGCAATGCTATTCCAGCATCTTAAGTTATGGCATCAAAGGTTGACGGAAATTCCGCGGACTTCAAGTTCGCGAAGAGAACACTTCGGAGAGAAACACTCAATGACGATAAAAGTCAAAAAATTAGGTTGGTGGAGCGTAGTGCTTTTCCTGGCGCTGGCGACGGCAATGCTGCCGACGAAAGCCGCCGCGCAAAATGAAGATCAACCGCAGGATGATCCGCCCACAAGAGTGGCGCGGCTCGGTTACATGGAGGGTTCCGTTTCATTCCAGCCCGCCGGTGAAACGGATTGGGTGCAAGCCGTTCCCAATCGCCCGATGACCACCGGCGACCAGCTCTGGGCCGACCGCGATTCGCGCGCCGAATTGCAACTCGGCTCGGCCGTGATCCGCTTAAGCGAGAACACTGGCCTTTCTTTTCTCAACCTCGACGACCACACCGTGCAGATTCAGCTCACCTCGGGCTCACTCAACATTCGCGTGCGGCATCTCGACCAGGACGACGATTTCGAAATCGATACGCCGAACCTCGCCTTCACCATCTCTGAGCCGGGCAGCTATCGCGCGCAAGCCAGCGAAGACGGCACCTATACCATCGTCAGCATCCACGATGGCGGAGGCCAAGCCACCGGCAACGGCCAGACCTACACGCTGCATGCTGGACAGAGAGCCACTTTCAGCGGCACCGATTCGCTGAACGCCGACGTAGAGCAACTGGGCGGTCCCGATCAATTCGATAACTGGGCCTCTGCTCGCGATCACCGCTACGATATTTCGCCCTCGGCGCACTTTCTATCGGCCGATGTCGTCGGCTACGAAGATCTCGATGAAAACGGCGACTGGCGCGACGACCCCAGCTACGGGCACGTCTGGTACCCGCACATCGAAGCCGGCTGGGCGCCTTATCACACCGGCCATTGGGATTGGATCGAGCCTTGGGGCTATACATGGATCGATGACTCTCCGTGGGGCTATGCACCCTTCCACTACGGCCGCTGGGTGATGGTTGGCGGAAGCTGGGGCTGGATCGCCGGACCGCCAGCAGTGCCTGCCGTCTATGCGCCCGCGCTGGTCGTCTTCATCGGCGGAGGCCCGGGCGGCTGGGGAGGAAATGTCGGCTGGTTCCCGCTTGGTCCGCGTGAGGTTTATGTGCCACCCTACCCGGTCAGCCGCGGCTACATGACGCAGGTAAATGTCAGCAACACGACCGTCAACGTCGTGAACGTCACCAATATCTACAACACCACCATCATCAATAAAAGCACGACCATCACCAACGTGACCTATGCGAACCGGAATGTCCAGGGCGCGGTCATGGTAGTTCCACAGCGCACTTTCGCGAGTGCGCAGCCCGTGGCCCACGCGGCGGTCGCCGTCAACGCACAGCAACTCGCCAGCGCCCCCATAAGCGCGAGAGGAGCAGCGGTAGTTCCGACTCGAGAGGCAGTGCTCGGAGCGAAAGCTTCCAGCGCTGGCCACGTAACCACGCCGCCGGCAGCCGTTATGAATCGCCAGGTCATTGCGAAGAAGACGCCCCCGCCTCCGCCCGTGCCGTTTGCAAAACAGCAACAGGCTCTGGCAGCGCATCCCGGACAGCCGCTGGCAAAACAGGAAGTACAAACCTTGCGGCCGACGGGCGCCGCAGCTCCGCGCCCGATGGTCAAGCAGGCGCCTCCGGGAAAACCGGCGACCGCAACGGTTGTGCATCCGGGCAATCAACCCGCCAATGCTGCGCGACCGGGACAGCCC
The DNA here is from genome assembly GCA_049511995.1 of Terriglobales bacterium. Lineage (GTDB taxonomy): Bacteria > Acidobacteriota > Terriglobia > Terriglobales > Acidobacteriaceae > Acidiflorens. The sequence goes on along the minus strand of JBEKXO010000025.1, from coordinate 3,822 downwards.
GCTGCGCCCGCCGCTTCTCAACCAAATCGCCCTGCTGCTCCAGCCGAGGCGAATCGTCCTGTAGGCTCGCAGCCGAATCGCCCAGCGGCGCCCCCGCAGAACAATCGTCCGGAAGCGAGCCCAGAGACGAATCGTCCGCAGACGCAGCCGAGTCGCCCCGTGCCTCCCGCAGAGTCAAATCGTCCTGCAGGCTCGCAACCGAATCCACTAGCGCCGACGCCAAACAATCGTCCGGAAACGAATCTAGAGACGAATCGTCCGCAGACGCAGCCGAATCGTCCTGCACCGGAGCGGCCTGAGGCCAATCAACCGCCGGCGAATCGCCCGCCACAACCGGCGCCCGCCAACCGACCACCCGCGGCACAGCCGAATCGTCCTGCCGAGGAGAACCGTCCCGAGCCGAATCGCAATCAGCCGGCCACGCCTCCGCCGAGCGAGCGTCAGCAACCGCACACGCCTCCGCCGGCCGCAGCCAAGCCCGCGGCGCCGCCTCCGCATCAACAGCAGAAACCCGCTCCACCGCCAAAGAAAGAAGAAGAGAAAAAGGAAAAGCCGCCAGGAGCGTAACGCGAAATCGGTAACAGAACTTTACAGGCATCCCGAATTTTTCGGGATGCTTTTTTTTGCGAGAAATCGGCGGCAATCCACCACCGTGCCGATCAATTTCACCACGCTACGCGATACAGGAGATCATTCCCGCCGCTACCCCTCGCACCCGATTCCATTAGAGCGCTCATCATTTAAGTTGGAGAAAGCGCTGCTTACCTCCGGAGTTTCTGATCAATTTCACAACGAGGTGAATCTATGGCAGCGAAAAAAAGTTCACGAACAAAATCGGGCAACCGCAAGTACGGCAAAACGGCGGGCAAGACAGTCGAAAGCGCCATGCGCCGCAGGAAAAAAGGCACGCTGCGTTCTGGAAAAGCAGGCAAAGGCGGCAAAGTAACCAGCTGAAAGCAGGCAATCGCCATCGGCCTATCGGAAGCGCGCAAGAGAGGCGCGAAGGTTCCTGAGAAAAAAGCGAGCTAAAACAAACTTGAACGAGTCCGAGCAACTGACAACACAGAATAAGAACTCGAAAACAAATTCAAAGATATCCGCGAGGTGACTTGTTGAAGTCCGATAATCTTCTAAAGCTCTACTTTGATCAGCTTGATCAGATGCACTCCGCCGAAACACAGATCCGCGAAGCCCTGCCCAAGATGATTGAAGCCGCCAGCGAGCCCGACTTGAAGACCGCGCTTCAAAATCATCTCGAGGAAACCGAAACTCACGCCGCGCGCCTCGATAAAATTCTGATGGAGGCGAAAGGGGTGGTTGACCCGAAGCTGTGCAAAGGCATCGCCGCTCTGATCACTGAGGGCGAAGACATCATTCAGGATGCGACCGACGATTCGGTTCGCGATGCCGGTCTCATAGCCGCCGCGCAAAAAGTCGAACACTATGAGATGGCCGCTTATGGAACGTTGCGCACGTTCGCCGAAATCCTGGGAAACTCTGAGCATGCCGCCCTGCTCAATCAGACCCTCGAAGAGGAAAAACACGCCGACGCAGTTCTGACCGCCATTGCGGATACCGCTAACGACAAAGCCCACAAAGCCGCCTGAACGATTGACGCGCATCAGAAGCTAAGCTAGCCTCTGCCGATATGTCCACCGATCCCGATGTGATCATCGTTGGCGCCGGCGCGGCCGGGCTCGCTGCCGCAGCGCAGCTTGGCAAGGGCGGTCTGTCGGTGAAGATTATCGAAGCGCGCGATCGCATCGGCGGCCGCATCTTCACGCTGCGCGATCCCAAGCACAGTGCGCCGATAGAAATGGGCGCCGAATTCATTCATGGCCTGCCACCTGAAACCATGACCCTGCTCAAGCAGCGGCAAGTTCGCATCCGCGAGGTTGACGGAGACAGATGGTGTTTCGTCGACGGAAAGCTCGGGACGTGCGATTTTTTCTCGGACGTGGAACGCATTCTGAGCAAGATGGAAGATCGCAATCCCGATCAATCCTTCCTCGATTTTCTCGGGACTGCTGTCCGGCCACTAAGACTAGCGACCGCGAGCGCAAGAAAAGGGAGTGGGCCCTCGGCTATGTCAGCGGCTTCAACGCAGCCGATCCGGCTTTAGTCGGTGTGCATTGGCTGGTCAAGGGAATGCGCGCCGAAGAGCAGATCGAGGGCGACCGCGCCTTCCGCGCCGAGCACGGTTATGCGGACTTGATCGATTTTTTTCAGGAACAACTGAATGAGACAGGCGTTTCCATTCGGAAAAATACGGTCGTCGAGAAGATTCACTGGAGCCCAGGTCGTGCTGAACTCACGCTGCGGGAGGCGGAGACCACCTCCGTTATTTCCGCCCCGCGCGTATTGATCACGGTGCCGCTCGGTGTGCTGCAAGCGCAAAGTGGCGAAAAAGGTGCGATTCGCTTCACTCCAGATTTACCCGAACACAAGCAAAACGCGGTACGCAACGTAATCATGGGCAAAGCCGCGCGGGTAGTTCTCCGTTTTCGCGAACGCTTTTGGAAAAACCTTCCCTCAGGCGACGAGTCTTCAAAAAAGATGGACGGAATGAGTTTCCTTTTCTCCCACGATGGATCGTTCCCCACCTGGTGGACGACCTTGCCTGAAAAGTTGCCGTTCCTAATCGGCTGGGCGCCCTTCCGCGCTGCCGAAAAACTCGCCGGACGAAATCAATCGTTCGTGGTCCAGCAGAGTCTCAGCACCCTTCATCGCCTGCTCGGCCCGAGTGCGCAGGAACTCGAAGGCCTACTCGAACACGCGTACTTCCACGACTGGCAGACCGATCCCTTCTCGCGCGGAGCCTACAGCTACGGAAAGGTCGGCGGCGATGGCATGCAGGAAGCCCTCGCCATGCCGCTCGACAACACATTGTTCTTTGCCGGAGAAGGCACCGACGTCAGCGGTCACAACGGAACTGTGCATGGCGCCATTGCCAGCGGCAACCGAGCCGCCGCGGAGATCCTTCCCGCCACTGCCGCCGGAAAGTGAGCGGCCGGACGACTCAGCGATCACGTCAGGCCGAAACAATCCCCTCTCAAGCAAGCCCACGCCGACTTTACAGCGATCACCGGATGTGCCAGTGATCCTTCATCGACTATGGTAGTGGCGCGAAGGAGTTTGAAGATGAGCGATTCAAAGACCAACAAGTGCAGCCATCAGCCCTGCGTTTGTGTGCCTCCGGCTGGAGAAAAATATTGCAGTCAATTTTGCAAAGACGCGGGATCGGAAGAGACAGAAATCGCGTGTGATTGCGGCCACGCGCCGTGCGCCCAGTAATCAAGCAATGTGGAACTGAAAACGAACCAGATCAACTGTTTTTTGGCGTTCCGTGCGGCGACCGATGAATCTCTTGCGCTAGCGTTCGAGCGCCGAGCTGCTATGTTTTTGCGTTTGCACTCCACTATGCCTATCGCGCCATCTCCGTCGGCAAATTGACCACGCTGTTACTGCTGTGACGGCCCAGGCAATCGTCGCGATGAGCAGCGTCAGCCATGTCGGGAGCTGTGGCAGCAACTTCCACGAGACGACCGCGAACGCCATCAACCCGAGCGTCCCCATCGCGGCACCGGCTGCATCCACGCCCGCGGCCACGCGCCCTCTTTTGGTGCCATCGAATCCGAACTGCGCTTTCTTTTCCTTCTCATGCTTCTCAATCAGCGAAGCGCTGGCTGGAAAAATCGCCGGGAATGCCAGAAACAGCCCACCAATCGCCGGACCAAACCGCTGCGCAATCAATCCCGCTGCCGCAGTGATAAGACCGCCGAACAAGAATCGCGTGGCGTATTCATACCAACGCGTTTCTCC